>JBBQSY010000015.1:0-49296 GCA_038213495.1 Bacteroidales bacterium | reverse complement strand
GCCCTCCCCCATTCAGGATCATAAAATAATCCTGTCCCCGCTACTACGAAGCCTTGATGCGCAGCATCAGGGCTTTTATTTTTTTCAGGACCGCTGGAAACTTGTTTGTAAAGCGGGATTGAAAAAATAAAAGACCACAGGCGAACGAAGTGAGACTGAGGCTTTGTTGTTAAGCTCCCCGCCTTCAGGATCATAAAATAATCCTGTCCCCGCTACTACGAAGCCCTGACTCGAAGAGTCAAGGGCTTTCATGTGAAGCCCTCACCTTTCAGGATCATACAATAATCCTGCCTATTCAGCAACTTTATATCATCGTAGCATTATTTTAACGAATGATTTACTTTCCCCATAAGATTGCTTCGGCGAAGCTAGCATCTGAATTGTTTGAGTATATCCTACCGCCTCGCAATGCTTTGCACACCCTGACATTTTTAATTAAAAAAGGCGGCCATTCAGCCGCCTTTCGAAATCACAGGGAAATATAACCGGGATTAATCAACCCGTGTGGAAGAATACAACTGTTTATCAGTTTAATGAAACTATTGCAGAAGGTTGAACAGGAAAAAGAGCAAAATCAACTATCATCGTTTCGCTGATGATAACACTTACTGTTTGATCAAAAGGTACTTCGTAGTTCGGAACTGAGCAACTTACCCGGCAAACGGAAGTTGGCAGCTCATCGAAAAGGTAATTCCCATCGTCATCCGTTTGCGTTACAAGGTTAAAATCGGCTATGGTTACCGTAACATTTGCCAAAGTTTCTTCAGTTTCAGCATTTGTTATGGTTCCCGAAATCTCGCCGGTTTCCTCCGTTACAGGCTTGCGCTTTGTACGTTTGCCATTGCGTTGAAGATTGTAAGAAGCCGCCAGGTCAGGATAAAATCTGGCATTTACCCTCATAAAAGGATCGAAGTGTTCGCGCAGAATGGCTGTACAATGCTTAAGCAGCGTTTTCACTTCGAGCCAGTTGTGCCGGCGATCGTCGAGCTGGCTGTTTACATCAGATAATGAATCTGCCAATGCCTGGGCCAAAGCCCTGAAAGCAACTACCTGATCGGATGTAAATCCAACGGTAGGGGCATCTTCAATGAACGTATCCAGAACATCGGCAATACTAAAGGCACTTTGGTATAGCTTATATGCTGACAGTTTGTATGCCATTATGCGATATTCTTTCATTTTGGAGAGTAAAACTGCATCATTGAGTTTTTTTGGCAATCATACAGCCATTATCACTCATGTGGCTTACTTCTTCGCGGAGCTGTTGACTTAAAGTAACACGCTCACGACGGACAAAAGTAACAGGGTACACCAGGCCGGATGTAATTTCGGATATGCGGCCGGTGGTTGCAGCGTAATCTTCGAGTGCTGCTGTAAGAACGGTTTTGCCTTCGAAGGCATCTGAGTTGTTGCTCAGAACGCGGTGGATCGATCTGTGATAATCAATCCGGGATAAAAGAGTTTATATAGTTTTTTTAAGTGTACATATTAAATGATCAATTTTAAACTTAAAGACTTTTCATAATCAGGGAGGCAAACGCACGGATGTAGCGATAACTATTTTAGTATCTATCATCTTTCTCAAATCAGGCAGGTAAGCAAGTGTAGAAATTGAATTGTAACTAAGGGTGTCAAAGATCGGTGAACCCACTATGTTCACCCTTAGCATAACCGGATGGAACTGTTCCCTTTTTATCATGCAAAATCGATACCATATATCGAACATTTTACGGGCAAAATCACAAATTTTCTTTGCGGAATGACTGTAACAGTTACCGGAATGACTGTTTCTTTTTGCGGAGCAACTGTTGCAGTTACCGGAGTGACTGTTTCTTTTTGCGGAGTTACTGTAGCAGTTACCAGAATGACTGTTTCTTTTTGCGGAGCAACTGTAGCAGTTACCAGAATGACTGTTTCTTTTTGCGGAGCAACTGTTGCAGTTACCGAAGTGACTGTTTCTTTTTGCGGAGTTACTGAAGCAGTTGCCGGAATGACTGTTTCTTTTTGAGGAGTTATCAAAGCAGTTACCGTAATCGCCCAAGTTCCTGATGAGGAACGTGAAGCAGATACCCAGACTATAACAATAAGCAGGAATACTGATTCCTGTATCGAACATGCGGGAGTTTGCTACCAGTTTCTGTGTTATGAATTGCATTCGCCGAATAAATTGATTATTGATGCTCACTTGTAGTTTCTTTTTAAAGATTTAGCTTCTTATTTCCGGATTATACCGGATGAATTAAGAAACTTCTATTTATTTATACATTTTAATAAGAAAAGTAAACCTCCAAAAAAAAAAATTATTTTAAACAGTACAAATATTAATCACGAAATACCTAACCCAAATCGTTGGCAATAGGGATGTTTACTTCTGTTCGCTTCAATAACAGAGACTAAAGCGATAAAGATTATTACAGCTAAATAATTAGACATCACGAAGTTGTACGTCTTTAACGATGTGCTGGATTTATATGTATTAGGAAAGTTTACAGCTAGATTCTAATTATTTAATTAGAAATGTTACCTATTGTTTAGCTATCTGGTTCCATTGTAGTGAATCCCTACATTAATACTAATATTGAAAGCAACATCATTATTTATTGCATATATACTATTGATTTACTGCTTCTTATATAATTTATTAGTTACAGAGAATTAATGAAATTCTGAAGCCGGCGCTTCATTTATATCGGGCAGAGAAAAAGAGTATAGTTGTCTGGCTGCTCAGGTTACCGATGCTGTTGTCCTGAACTTTTAGAACAAGGATTATTGTGGAAACAACTATTAACTATAATAGCTATACTATTGATCTCCAGTAAACTTAACGCGGTTCCGCTATCCTGAACTTTTACAACATGAGCAAAAGCACTGTTTATATTTCCTGAAAGTATTGAAAATGTTTTGGTTTGACCTGCATCAGGATCAGTTACAACAGCAGTTCCAACCATTTATCCGCTAGCTGAACTTTCAGCTACAGAGAAAGATTGGTTATTTATACCGGAAATTCGTTTATATCGGTCAGTGAAATGCCTAAACAGATGGATACTCAGGTTACCGATACCGTTATCCTGAACTTTTACACCAAGTATGTTTTAGATGTAACTTCAAAGTTTAATAGCTCGAATTGGTATAAAAAGCCCGCCCTGCAAAATCAAATTACTTTATAAGTTTATTCCAGGCTTTATCAATACACCACACTAAAGGATTCGTGCGGTAGCGGGCTTTAGGGGTCATTAATGTGCCATTTTAAGCAGCCTCCTCTAAATGTTTTTTTTAACTCTTCTCTTGCCTTGTTATTTGTTTTTTCGGTATATTAATTCCGGCTCCGCCGCCATCCCCATTTCCTCATCCTTTACCCTTAAATCCCCCCTAAACGCCCGCTGGCTAAGCGAACCATACAAATTCTCCAGCTCCTGCAAACTGCTTTGGTATTGAGCTTTCAGGGCTTCGGTTTTTTCTACGGTTTGGGCGAATTGGGTTTGCAGATCAGCTGGAGGGATTAGAATGGGGAAAGATTTTATATCATTAAAATTCAATCCTGCCTTAACAGCAGCTCTGTTTTTTTTCTGAATAGCGCTATTGCCAAACGGCATATTGTAGAAATAAGCGGCATATAAAGGATTTATATTTTTATTGAGCCTTATTAATGCTAAATGTTGGTTGATATACGCTTCACCAAAATTCTTAGGCACTACGGATGTTCTGCCTAAATCAGCTGTAATGGAAATTATCAGATCCCCTTCATTCACTCTTGTTCTGTCAGTCTCAGCGGAATCAGGAGGATTAACATGAATTAAGTTGTCGGTTCTGATTATACCACCACCAATATTTTGAATCCGTAAAAATTTTGCTCCACTTTCGGAATAGTATTGTGCCCAGCCACGTGAACCACTTGTTAGATAAGACAAGTTATCACCAAGTCTTTCCATTTTCAATGCTGACATCTTGCTGTAATCCCCAAACATCTCCAAAAACGTACTTTTCAAAAATTCATCCAGCAGGCGGATGCTTTCTTTGCGTTGGGTTATCAGGGTTTCGGCATGGGTGAGGATATTAGCAGTTTGGAGCTGCTCAGAAATGTTATTTGGTACTGGTATTTTTCGTTCCTTTAGAAATTTAAAATGTCTGCTATAGCCACCATCAGTTAATTTTAAAGTTTTAAAATAGAAATAGTAATACTTCGCATTAAAATCTCTTCTCCTTAATGATAAAACCTTTACTCCATCCGCACCTATTGTGAAAGGAAAATCAATAAACTTGAATATTTTTGTGTGGTCGCCAAATATTATTACTGGCAAGTTTCCTTCTGCAATTAGCTTGACATTATCTGTATAACCACCAATAAATTTTTGTCCTTGATCAATAATAGGAAATAAGCCCATCGGACTATAATCTTCCTTTTTCACCTTGGTGTAGCTGGATGTTATATCTTTAAAAATAGTGTCAAATCTTTCAAACTTCATAATTCCGGATTTCCTTGCTGATTAATTTTTCCAACTCCTCCTCGGTTGGCAGTTGTAACAGGCACTTGCTATTATGATTTTCTATCGTCATCTGCTAATATTTCTATCATTCTATTAAGTTGACCGGGTCTAAAATTAACAAAATGAAACTTACTTTCTTCTTTGAATAAATCTATTGTTAATTTTTTAAGAATAGCAATTGATATTTCAATTAGAGATTGGATTTCTTCATAAATTGGGTAAGGCTTATGAAACAACTTATTAAACGTGTTATCGAGTAATCTGTTTTCGTCAGTATGAGCATAAAATTTATCTCTCATCGTCCTTATAATTTCAATTATCTCTTTTTTGTTTTCAAATAATTGTTCCCATGAATTTATAATGCTACAATCATAATTTAGCCTCCAATAATCGCCCTTACCTTGTAAATTCTTGAACAAATTAATAAATGAAAACTCATCATTTGGACTTTTACTGAAAAATTTATGTAGTTCTATAAATAACATTTGCTCAATAGTACCTCTAAAAAAAAGGAAACTGGTATCATATTGAATAAACATTTTTTGTTTCTCAGTTAGTGAATTTTTGAAATAATTGGCATACCCAAAATAATCTAAAATTTCAGTCAAAATACCACTCATCTCGCTTATATGTTTTTCAGCAAGTTCTATATCTGTCAATAAAACGCCGTTCCTATACCTTTTCCTATCCTTGGCCTTTTTCATTGTAAATCAACTTAGATAGTTCTCATTTTCAATTGATTATCTGCATTTTGGAATTTGGCAGTTAATAATTGCCAAATTGCCGGGTATTCCAAATAGAACTGGCGGTACAAACGCAAGTTACGACCCGAAAAGCCTTTTGCACCCGATTCGCTAAGTTTTGCTGAGAGTATTTTAAGCGTTTTCTCTCCGTATGCGGCGCGGTCTTGCCCCTCCTGCTCATATTCAACAAGGTAATATCCAACTATCCAGTTGCGGAGGGTGAGCGCATTGTTAATCTGCCTGTAGGCATAGTTTTTAAAATACTGATGTACCTCAATGATTTGTTTTGATAAGTCCTGTATGTTTTCCATAGCTATAGTAATCCTTTCAGTTGTGTTAAGCCGGTAGCTATTTCCGATTCGATCACTTCCAGTTTCGATATAATCAGAGCCGGTTTGTCATAAACCACTTCCTCATACACTTCCTCCTTGTATTTGCTGATACTCAGGTCGTAGTCATTGGCTTCAATTTCTACTTTCGGCACAAAAAAGAATTTCTGTTTGCGATCCGCTTCCAATTCGTTCAGATTGACACGTTTCTTAAATTGATCAACAATATCCAGCAAATCGCTTTTATCAATCTTATTCCGTTTGTCATCCAATGTGTAGCCATCGCTTTGCATATCGTAAAACCATACCTGGCTGGTTTCGCCGCCTTTGGTAAATAGCAGTATTGCTGTACTTACTCCTGCATAAGGCTTAAACACTCCGCTGGGCATGGCAATTACGGCTTTCAGTTCGGTTTTATCAACCAATTGCTTGCGCAAAGTTACAAAGGCATTGCCACTGCCAAATAACACGCCTTGCGGCACAACTACGGCTGCGGTTCCGCCCATTTTAAGCATGGTAAAAATGCGCTCCACAAACAACAGTTCGGTTTTGGTGGTGGGGAGTTTCAGACTTTCGTTAATATCGCCTTTATCAATATTGCCGGTAAATGGCGGGTTGGCCATTACAATGTCGTACAGGCTATCTTCGTTAAAACTTTTGCTCAGGGTATCCTTGTAATCAATCTGTGGCTGGTCGATGCCATGCATCATCAGGTTCATTAGCCCGAGGCGCACCATGGTGGTATCCACATCAAAACCGTGCAGGCTGTTTTCGAGTATTTCCTTTACCTGTTCGGTCATTACCCCGCTTATGGAGGCACGTTCAAAACCATCTTCGTCCTTCACCAGTTTGCCCGGGTCTTTCAACCGCACCAGCGAAGTAAGAATGTATTGGTAAAATCCAAGTATAAACCCGGCGGTACCGCAACTGGGATCGGCCATGCGCTGCCCGAGCTTTGGATCGAGCAATTCAACCATCAGTTTAATAATATGCCTTGGAGTGCGGAATTGTCCGTTTTTACCGGCGGTGGCAATTTCGCTCAATAGCAATTCGTACACATCGCCCTGTATATCCTGGAAAGCCTGTCCGCCTTCGGTAGCATCGCGTTCAATCTCGGTAAAGAGTTGCTCAATAATATTAATGGCTTCGACCAGCAGCGAAGGTTTTGGCATAATAAACACTGCATTGGCCATTGATTTGGTAAAGGTTGAACCGCCGTTCATTTCTTTCAGGAAAGGAAACACTTTGGTTTGCACATGCAACAGCATTTCTTCAGCCGGTCGGCGCTTGAAATTGCTCCACCGCAATTCGCTTTTATCCACTTCGCTATCGCTGCCGGGTATTTTGTATTTCCCGCTGAAACGCGAAATATACGCCTCGCCGGTAAATTCGGCATCGCGTTCCCGCTTGGCTTCGAGTTCGTCGATGCGTTTCATAAAAATCAGGTACGTGATTTGCTCAATGGCAGTAAGCGGGTTGCTGATGCCGCCGCTCCAGAAGTTCTGCCAGAGTTTTGCAATAAGGGATTTTATATTGGAGTTGTTTTGAAGCATCAAATAGAAGTTTTAAACATTTAATTTAAGAATTACCACACTTAACATAATGGCAATACCAAAACTTAATAATGTACCTATAAGTACATATTCAGTCTTTCCCGGATTATTTCCTTCGTATCGGAGAATTGATTTGGCAGCAATCAAAAATCCAACGGCTTCATACTGACCCAGTAGCACGAATGTAATTGTTAGAAGTCTCTCCATTATCCCAATCACTTTCCCGGCATTTAACAAATCATTGTGTGGCCGGCTTGGTATTGCAATTTTGAAATAATTCAGAAGCTCTTTTATTAATATATTGGCTGGTTTTGTACAGAATAAAAATGTAGCAATGATTAACAGGTGGTGTGTATTTATTGGTAATTGAATGATTGGCTTTAGCCCGAAATGCTTTTCGAAAAGGATTACTGCCCCTGATATTAGAACCAAGTGCCAGGCCTGATCAATAAAAAAAGTATATCTCCCTAATTTTGCTTTATCCTTAAACCCATCAATCAGCAGGTGGCTCAATGCAATTATAATTGAAGGGAAAACAAATAGCCATTGATCAGCTAACACAAAAGAGATAAAGAAGACAACCAGCACATGCCATTTTAGTATATGTGAACGAATACCATATCTCCGCTTGTGCCTAACCCAAAGTTCGGGTTGGAAAGTATAATCTGCCAATAAATGAGCTATGAATTGTAAAATCAGGAGATCGTAGATTGTCATTACAGTACGTATTTATTTTTTACTACTTCTTCAAATCTATTTACAGCCTTTTCGATTGCATTCCAACCTGCTCCTGTAGAATGCTCATTGATGGTTGGTTGCTTCTTTTTGAGTACCCCTTCAATCTCAGATTCAGTGTACCCGATCAGTTTCAGGTAAAGGACTTTACATTGCTTTGCAGTGTTTTGGCTTATTAATACATCTAATAGAGAAAGAAGTGGTGCAATTTCATCATCAAAATCCTTATTAGTAGTTTTTAAAAACAGAGTGTTCTTGATAATAACTTTTTCTTTGTTATAGGTTCTGCTTTCACTTATCAGCCTGCCTGAGAAATAGATAGCCTCTCCATCAATGATACCTTGTTCCTGATCAAGTCTGCTCAATGAACCGATACCCATTGCCAGGCGAATACCATGCGTTACAAAAAACTTTATCCTTTTATCCTTTTTGTATTCTTGATTCTTTAAGTTGATTGGTATTGATTTTACAAAACATTTGATTATCAGCATTACCCTTAGTGCATCTGAAGTATCAGGAACATAACAATCAATATAATCATTTCCTTCTGTTAAGCGGCTATATACCTGATATTTCTCTCCTAATTCTATTATGAGTGATTTCAGGGAGTTCCCAAGCCGTTCCCTATCTTCATTATTAAGACTTGTTGAAGCAATAATATCACCAGACACTATAGCTCTTGTTTCTTTATTCATACCAGTAGTATTTTCAACAAATGTAGTAATTCTATCGGTAATATCACCTATAAAGTGCTTTTATCGTCTTTAAAGCCTATATTGTACCATTATCGGCTTTATCACCTATAGAATTACCATCATGTCTATCAGCAAAAAGAACACACTTAGCACTACTATCTTTAGATTGAAAAGATATTGTATCTATCATGCTACCAATTTTAATGTCAATTTTAAGATCTCATCTATTTCCTTAGGATTGAATACACCACGAATCCCCTCAGGATGAATCATAGTAAAGGGTGAATGGATCAGGTCTTTCTTTTGAAATTCGCCTTTTTCGAACACGAAGCTGCGGAGCAACTCAAGGAACTGCAACTGCCGACTGCTAAGATAGGTATGTTCGGCAATAAAGGTATCAAACGAGGCGGTAACAGTTTCAGAAAATGTTTTCAGCACTTCGAGCCCTAAAATATGCTTGATAAATTGCGTAAACTCTGCTTTGCGGTTGTCGTAAATCCTGCGTAACAAATTGAGAGTAATATGCGGATGTTCATCGTGCAATTGCCCGGCTAATTGTTCAGCTTCCTCTTTTGATAAATTTTGGCCAAGTTTGATTTTTTGAAGCAGTGGATTGCTGTTTGTGAGTTCCTGTACCTTCTGTTCTACCAATTCGCGGTATTTTGCTACACTGAGAGCTTCATGCTGAGGGCCGAATTCAATATATTCCTTGGTGTTTAAAAGGTCTTTGAGGTTAAATTTGGCAGGGCCTAATGGAATAGTCAATTCGATGTATTTCATTAAAGGTGCAAGTTTTTCGATAAGTTCATCAAACTTGTCTTCCGAAATGTTACTCCAATAGTATTCAGTCTGTGATTTTCGTATTAAGTCAGCTTCCCTGGCAACCACATTAACAGTCAGTGGCAGTTTACCAATAGTTTCAATCAAACAGGTTTTCAAGGCTTCGTACTTGCCCTGAACTACATCATCGCTGGTATTTGGCAGAGAGTATGGCGAATTATCGTTTGCCATCCATGCCAGCGAAATTTCAACAATATCTTTCTCGAAACGCATGGCGGAATAATCGGTCAGTGAAACTGTCCGGAACAATGGTTTCACAACCGAGCGAAGAAATTCCAGTTTATCCGTGTCCAGGGTGTTCCAGAAATTTTCGTCTTCAAGTGGTTGTAATTCAAATTGGACATCCTTTATCACAATTGAATTGTGTGGCAGTTCGGCAATTTGCTTTATTAGTTTTATTATTTCGTTAATCCGTGTAGGCTCAATGTTTAGTTCAGCAGCTTTTTCAATTTTATCCAGTCGCAGGCCAAACAAACGTACTGGTAATGGAATCTGCGGTTTTAGAGTTACACCTCCTGGATTAACCTTAAAATATTCAAAATTATCCCAACAATCGAGGATAAGAAAGGTATCCTTTTTTGTACACCAGGGTTTCAGCTTCGATTTTTCGAGCAAGCGGGTTCCCCGGCCAATCATTTGCCAGAATTTCGTGTACGAAAAAACTGGTTTGGCAAAAACAAGATTGGTAATTTCATGAATATCAATTCCAGTATCCAGCATGTCTACACTCAATGCGATACGCGGCATGTCATTTTGCTTGAATTGTGCCAGCAATCCACCATTGCCACACACACGGGGATCTTCCGAAACGATTACTTTTGCCAGTTCACCTTTGTATTCAGGGTAAAGTGCATCGAAGATTTCCTCCATCCTACGAGCATGTGCCTTACTGATGCAAAAGAAAATAGTTTTGCCGGGCAATACGCCGTTATCATCCTTAATGGATTCCTCCATAAACTCCCGCACGATGAGGCTGTTTGTTCCACGGTTGATCACAGATTTTTCGAGTTCAGTCCCTTCATAATCTATTTCTTCAATCTGTTTCCCTTCGAGTATCAGTTTTTTCTGGTCTTCGAGAGCTATTGTACGTTTGTTTATTCCTTCCTCCTGGAATTTAGTCTGAATTTTTAGCACCTGAAAGCCATTCAAGTAGGGTGGAATATGCGTGAGAGCTTCTTCATAAGAATAGGCGAATGTGGGAACACCGTCTTCGCATTCAAACAGGTCGAAAGTATTGTGATCGATTACATCGGTTGGTGTAGCTGTGAGGCCAAGAGTGATAGCGTTAAAATAATCCAGCACTTCCTGGTAGGTATTGTATATCGAACGGTGACTTTCATCAACAATAATCAGGTCGAAGAAATGCGTTGACAATGAATTTTTCTCGTCACGGATGTTATTAAGCATGGTTGGATAGGTGGAAACATAAATCCTTCTATCTTTTTCAATGCCATCATCACCAGGTTTCGGCCAGCGGGGCTCGTTTGGCAAATGTTCCTTAAAAGCATCTAATGCCTGGGTCTGCAATGCAATCCTATCCACCAGAAAAAGTATGCGCTCAGCCCATCCTGAACGCATCAGTGCATCAACCAAAGCAATGCAGGTTCGCGTTTTTCCGGTTCCGGTGGCCATTACAAGCAGGAATTTGCGTTTTCGCTGCTCAATTTTCTCCATAATGGAGCGTATAGCGTGTATCTGGAAATCCCTTCCGGCAATTTGCGTGTTGATTAATTCGCCAGCCAATGATTTTCGCGATCTTCTGATGTATTGAAAACGTTCGAGATCATCGCGTGTCGGGAATCCGTATACTTTTTTAGGCGGATAATTTTCCAGATCCCATAAAAAAATGTCGTACCCATTTGCATAGTAGCAAAAAGGTAACTCCTGGTGATGTTGTTCTTTGATATGGTAGCAATATTGTTTCGCCTGCTCCCGGCCAATAGCGGCATCAACTGATGTTTTCTTTGCTTCGACAACAGCAAGCACCTTTCCATCTTTTCCCAACAGCACATAATCGCTGAACTGATGCCCTTGATAAGCGGTTTGTGGCTCTGTGAAGCCTTCAAGCATTCCAACCTTTATATCATACTCCTCTACAACCTGCGAACGGTCGGTAATATCCCATCCCGCTTGCTTAAGCTGGAAGTCGATAAGTCCTTTTCGGGTATGTTTTTCGGTTTTCAAATTACAAACTGGTAATAAAATGAAATACTGAATGATGATATAAGCAATATTGATGCTTTCAAAATGCGATATTTTTTAAATTATAGGTCAAATGTATAGAGAAATGAGATTATTCATGCATGAAAACACAATTATTTCATAAAAAAAGGGTGTTTCCAGGCTTTTTGCCTTATTGAAAACAGGATTATTGCTAATAATACTTGCTGAAAATACCTTTATATACCCAAATTTCAGCTAAAAGCACTGTCATTTGGCCAATTTTGGAGCTAAAAAACGGATAGTTTTTACAATAGATTTACAGCAGAGTGAGTTTTTATTTATTAGTTTTTACGATAGCAATAAATAAATGGTTTTAGATTTACGGTACTCTGAAAATGATTAATTGTATATTTACGCTAAATTCCGAATAGGTTGTAAATCATTAACCTACAGATAGCATTCTGAATAATAAACATCCTGTATATGTTTATTTTTAATTCGATTACTTATTTTTTAATAATCTCATAACCTTTAAAGAATTAAATTCCCTTTATAATCCCTAATAGTTTATAACATCCAATCAGATTAAAATTATAGAGTAAAGCAAAATTTATTTCTCGACCCTGTAAACAGAATCGATTACGGTTCCATCAACCCATTTTATAACAGCCACTACTTCATCAGTTAAACGAGGCTTTGCAGGTTTGCCGCAAATTTTTTCAGCTTCGGCTTTTAGTTCATTAATTGTCTTTATTGGAAGTCGACTTCCTTTCATCTTTTCAATAAGGTCTGTGCGAAGTGGATTGATGGCAATTCCCCTCTCGGTAACGATTACATCAATCAATTCGCCGGGGCCGCAAAGTGTTGTAACATCGTCAAGAATTACAGGCATACGATCGCGAAATAAAGGTATTGGCAATATCACGCATCTGGAAAACAGGCAATCCATCCAGCCGCCAATACCATGTAACAGATAGCCATCACTATGTGTTACTACGTTAGCATTAAAATTTACATCTATCTCGGTTGCACCAAGTATAACTACATCAACCATTTGCGCGAAATTACCCTTCCCGTGGTAATTGTAGCTGGTAAATGGACTCGTATTCAAATGCCCCGGATTTTCGCGCATGGAACGAACGCCCTCCAGATCAAAGGTCTGGCCATCGAGAATGTAATCCACTAAGCCATCCTCGAGCATTTGAACCAGATATTTATTGGAACCACCACGTACAAAACGGGCTTTCATTCCCTTTTTGCGACACATTTCAGCAAAGTAAATGCCGATACTGAGGGCTGTACCTCCAGCTCCGGCCTGAAAAGAAAAACCATCGCGCACAATTCCAGCCTCCTCGCAAAACAGGGCTGTTAATTCGGCTAAAAGCAGCCTGTCAGGACTCTTGGTAATCTCGGTTGTACCTGAAATAATCTTTTCAGGAATTCCAACCTTATCAATCGTCACAACGTAATCAACGTTGTTACCTTGAATTTGCCAGGGAGAACAAGGAAAAGGTATTAGATTGTCAGTAACAACAATCACTTTATCGGCATACTCTGAATCGGCAAGAGCAAAACCAAGCAATCCACAAGCAGCAGGCCCTCGATCCCCAGTCGCATTTCCGAACGGATCGGCAGTTGGGGCTGCTATTACAGCGATATCAATGTGTAAGCCTCCATCCTGAATAGCCTGGTAGCGACCTCCATGTGAGCGCAGCACTCCTAATCCCTGCATTTTCCCTTCAGAAGTATATTTGCCGAGCGATCCATTCATACTCCCTTCGATATGGTGAATAGTGCCATTTTCGAGGTATTTAATTAATGATGAATGGCACTCGAATGACGCAGAGGGTGCCCAGGTGAGGTTTTTGATTCCCAGTTCGGCAGCTATCTCGAAAATAAGCAGTGCAATTAGGTCGCCATTCCTGAAGTGATGATGGGTCGAAATGGCCATTCCATCTTTTATGCCTGCCAGGACAAGTGCTTCTTTAAGCGATGATATTACTTTATTGCCATCGGCGGGATAATCGGCACAGGAAGCGATAAGCGGAGAATATTTCCGTCCGGTTGGATGGTATTTCCCAATTCCCATGAAAGGAATAGCGTCCTTTCCATTCACTATGCGAGGTACAAAACGTCCCTCTGAATTGATTGTGAGTTTATCGTATTTCGACATAGGACTACATTACTTTTGAGTACGTTATGATTTGCTGCGAATTGAAATTGTGGATAAACAGGATGTGAAATGTTTATACTTGTTTATGCATCAGGCATGAGGTTCTCCAAGCCAGCCCGCATTGAGTTTTCCAATAGCAACAGCATGGTCAATCAATTTTTGTGCACGCTTAACCACGGGTGCATCAATCATTTTTGTACCCAACGAAACTACCCCCAAACCTTTTTCAGTGGCCTCGATAAAAGCAAGGACAATTTTCTTTGCCTTTTCGATTTCAGTATCATCGGGCGCATAATTTTCATGAATTACCCTTATCTGCCTGGGGTGAATACATCCCATACCGTCGAATCCCAGGGCTTTGGATCGCAGAACATTCTGTTTTAACCCATCCATATCGCCCACATCGCTGAAAACGGAATCGATTGCCTGAATTCCCGCAGCTTTGCAGGCATTTAAAACCATGCTCCGGGCAAAAAACGACTCCATTCCTTCGGCGGTGCGTTTTGCGCCAATATCTGCGGTATAATCCTCCAAACCTATAGCAATGGCAACCACATTTTCGCTTAAAGCTATTTCAAGTGCTCTTAATATCCCCAAGGCGGTTTCAACAATTGGCATGATCCAAACAGGCTGTGTTGATCCGGATTTGGCTCTGATGAGGGCAATTCTTTCGTTCAGGAGCCTTATCTGGTCAGCGCTTTCGCATTTTGGGAGCATGATAAGGTTTACATTGTGAGGCACAACAAATTCAAGATCTTCAAGGCCTGCAGGTATCTGGTTGATGCGTACTATGCGTTCGGCACCGTAAAAGTCGATTCCCCGCAGCGAATTCCGCACTAAAAAACAGGCTTCATATTTTTTTGAATGAGCAACCGCATCTTCAAGGTCAAGTATAATCGCATCCGGTTTATGTATGCCGGCGTTAATAGCGAGGCCCGGAGTGTTACCGGGCAGAAAAAGCCGTGAAATGCGATTTCTGTCTCTGCCGGTTGGATAGGTGTTTTCGGGAAGCATCGGGAACAGGTATTCCTTTTCGACCTTTTTTAATAATTTAACAGCTGCTTCCAAACGGGCTGCCAGTACAAGAGGCAAGGCTCCTGTGTCTTCGATAAGGAGTTTTGCATTTTCAATGTCAAAGAAACTGAGCACTTCTGTTGCCAGGCTTCTGATGCTCACGCCGTACATACTTTCAACCTTACTTATCAGTTCTATTTCTAACCCCCCAGTATCCGTCAACTCCAAAGTAACATAACAATCGGAACGCACACCCTGCCCTTTGTTGCCGACGGCAGACACGTTGTCAGTTCTAAATTCCATAAATTTACGTTTAAATAGTTTTTAAAATTCGGTAAGGTTGAACTCAATGTCAGACTTTAAACAAAATTACGTTTAGTTCACTCAACAAACTACTGTGTTTGATAATTTAACATGTTTACAATGTTTGAAATCGTAGGTAGTATGATTGAATTATTTTATTGCATTTCAAATTCATTGTAAACCTGATATTGCCAATGGAAGAAACGTTTTTATTTTGCCCAAACCGGCAGAGATAAGCTCATTCCCATCACATAAATAAGCAGAAAATAGAGGATCAGCGGCAGGAAAATCATACTGAAGATCTTTATTCCAACCCCACATTTAGCCATATCGGGAACGGTCAGCTTGTTGCTACCGAAAATGACGGTATTTGGACCGGTACTGGCCGGCATAATAAATGCGAATGAACTGGCGAAAGTTGCCGGGATCATAAGCAATAATGGGTTGAAACTGCTTGCAACAGCTATACTGGCAAGTATAGGCAGAAAAATATTTACTGTTGCCGTATTCGAATTCATTTCGGTAAAAAGCAAAACCACACCCACTACAATGAACAGCACAATCAGGAAGGGGAAACTACTTATAAATGAGAGCTGGTCGCCCAGCCAAAGAGCCAGGCCCGTTTTTTGAAAACCTTCGGCAAGCGCATAACCGCCACCCACGATAAGGCCAACACCCCAGGGGATCTGATTTGCCGTCTTCCAATCGAGCAGTCGTTTTTTGTTTCCGGCAGAAAGCGAAAAAAGTAATAATGCCGAAAACATTCCTACTGTACTGTCGCTCACAAAATGTCCCAATCCAAGCAAGGTGCTCCAACCCGGGATAACGAATGTATCAATAACAATATCCTCCCTGAAAATCCAGCCGAAAGTAGTAAGTAAAAAGACCCACATCACCCGTTTTTCTCCGGGCGACATTTTACCAATTTCCTTGAGCTCACCATCAATAAGTTCCTTGTTACCTGGAATAGATCCGCTGATTTTATAAAATCTGACTAAATAGTACCATATAACAGGAAGAAAAATGATAAGAATAGGAACTCCTATTTTTAACCATGAATAAAAACTAAACGAAGGTGCAAGTGGAAATATTTTGGACATCATACCTGAAAAAATGAGGTTCGTCGGCGAGCCTATTAAAGTAGCCACGCCACCTATACTGGCAGAGTATGCAATTCCAAGCATAACGGCTGTACCAAACCTGCTGTTCTTCGATCCAAGAACTTCTTCTTTAAAAATGATGGCTAACCCAATTGGTAACATCATTAATGCCGCTGTTATATTGGAAATCCACATCGATAAAAAAGCTGTTGCAATCATAATGCTCAATAAAATCCTATCCCTGCTTGTTCCTAAAGCTTTAATAAGCATAAGGGCAATACGTTTGTGGAGTCCATGTGCTTCTATAGCTTTTGCCAGGAAAAATCCTGAAATCATCATCAAAATCATGTCGTGTCCATAATTTACTGCGGTTTCCTTTGCCGGCAAAACACTTAACAATGGAAACAATGCCATTGGGATTAAGGCGGTTGCATATACCGGAATGGCTTCCGTAATCCACCAGATCGCCATCAGCAATGCAATTACCCCTGCATTGCGCGCTGCCGGACTCATTCCTTCGGGCAATGGCAATAACAGCATTACAAACAGAAATACGAGACCGCCGATTAATCCCAGGAGTTTGGTGTTTTTCATTGAGAATTTACAAATTAACAATAATTATAGGAGTAAATGAAGGGCCTCCCGGCTATCTCTGGAGAACCCCTTCTTTCCTAATAATTAATCTGATTTCAGAAAAGTATCTGCTATAATGTTTATAAACAGACTATACAAACTATTTTAATTGACGACAGCTACTTTTTTACTTACACCATCAACTCGTATGATGTATACGCCTGAATTCAAGGCTTTAGAAGTAAAATTACCATTTACCTTTTGTGATTGAACAACACGACCTGTTATTTCAAATATTTCAATCCGCGAATGAACACCTTCCACGACTATTGAACTATTTTTAGTGTAGATTTTATGGTTATCCACACTTAACTCTTTTACGCTGGTCATCAACCCGTACCAACCTAAAACAATATCCATGGGTGACCAGTTTGTACGATCTGCCCGTTTATTAAGTCCAGCGGCATCTGATGTTTCTTTCACATCGCCAACTGTCCTGTAGAGGTGGTAATAACCTGCAGAAAGTGTATCATTCACCATAGCTAATGTATAATGGGTTGCATCTACCATTTTCATGGGGACAAAAGCCCAATCATTCATTTGAGTTTCGATTGAACATGCAGTGGTTCCAAAAGGTACTGTAACATTGTATGTAAGCATCATATTATACCAACCCATAACCACGTCATTTGCTGACCATTTAGTACGATCTTGCCGTCTAACCAGTCCATCAGCTGCTACTGTTTCTTTCACATCGCCAACAGTACGATAAATGTGGTAATAGCCTACAGAAAGTGTATCATTCACCATAGATAATGTATAATGGGTTGCATCAACCATTTTCATGGGTACAACAGCCCAGTCATTCATTTGAGTTTCGATAGAACAAGCTGTTGTTCCGGGAGGGACAGTTACATTGTACTTAATCATCATATTATACCAACCCAAAACTACATCATTCGCTGTCCAATCCGCACGGTCGTCCCGTTTTACAAGTCCATCTGCAGCTACTGATTCTTTTACATCGCCAACAGTACGATATACATAGTCGTCAGTTGCAAGAGCTGAAGGATAAGTTATTGTGTAATGAGTAGCGTCAATCTTTGTCATTGAGGAAGAAATCCATCCGTTCATGGCGCCTTCTATCTTGCATTCAGTTGTTCCAGGAGGTACAGTAACGTTGTAAGTAAACCCAGCAGGAACAAAAACCGCTTTCCAGGCAATTACCACATCAGCCGCCGAATAGGTACGGTCTGATCTTGAGGTTACTCCGTCAGCTTCGCTTTCTTCGTAATCCCAATCAGGGCCAGACAGGTAGAGGTATTTATGAGAAGTAAGGGCATCATTGAGAGTTAAAGTGTAATGTGTAGCATCAACTTTTGTCATCGGATTTGCTGTCGGGCTCCAGTTATTCATCTCACCTGTTAAGTAACAAGCGTTTGTTCCGGCAGGAACTGTAACAGTGTATGTAACACCAGGTGTAAAAACAGCTTTCCATTTTACAACTACATCATTTGCACTATAAATGCGATCGGGTACTGAAGATACTCCGTCAGCAGCTCTTTCTTCGTAAGCCCAGTCCGGACCGCTTAAATATACGTATTTATGAGCCGTTGTAGCATAATCGATAGTTACTGTAAAATGTGTATCATCAATTTTTGTCATTGGGTTTGCTGTCGGACTCCAGCTATTCATCTCGCCGGCTATATAGCAAGCATTTGTTCCGGTAGGTACTGTAACAGTGTAAGTAAGTTTTGGTGGAGTCACATTAGGATCATAAATGGCTTTCCAGGCCTCAACCACATCATTCGCTGTCCAGGTACGATCACCTCGCCCAACTGTTGGAGTAGCCAGAGTCGATTCTTTGAACAAAGCTCTGTTGGGACCGCTGCAATAATTGTACACACTCGAAATAGTAACTTTCGCATCGGTAATTGTTATTGTATAATGGGTTGCATCAATCTTTGTCATTGCAGTTGTTCCTTCTGCATTTATATCCCAGCCGCTTAAGTAGCAGGCATTTGTACCGGCAGGTACAGTAACATTGTACGTTATCTGTGCCGATGCTGATTTCAGCACGGCAAACATGCTCACAAGAGCAAATGTGAAAGTAAAAATTCTTCTCATAACATTGTTTTTAAAGTTAGTATTAAATTTAGAGAAAAGTTAACAATCTGTTGTTAGCAATGTGAGATGCCACTCATTGGTTTTGTGTTTATTTCAATTCAATCTCCCGTTACATATTATTCACATCGAATGTGAGAGAATATGTGAATTGCTTGATTTGGGAAAGCACCCCGGCATCAAATGCCGAGGTGCCTTATTCCGGTTATGCAATAAACGGTCAGTCTTATAAAAAAGCTTATTCTCAATTAACAGATTAGCTTCACTTTAATAAAATCAAATTAAGTACAAACAAAGAAATCATTTGTTTAACAATCTGTTACAAGAACTATTCTGAACGTTTCACTATGCAGGTTTAATCTAAAATACAACGTAGTGAAAATCCATTCCGTTTACTTGTGCTGTATGTCATGTCCAATATAGCTGAATTTGCTGTCATGAAAGCACATGTACCTTTGGTCGGATCGGTTGCGAGCTCAGTAGCTGTCCATAAGTAATTGTAACTATAGTCGTTAAACACACCACTACTGTTACACTTTGCTCCTGCCCTGGCTGAAAAACCGGTTTCATTGGTAGCGAAATTATTCCCAATTCCCCAATTTGTCTCCCCTATTTCTTTTAACATATCACCAGCATAATCAGTTCCTAAGTAGTCTGATAAAGTGGCGTATTCCGCAATGGTAGGCACATGCCATCCTAATGGACTTATATTACGTACATCATTAACTGCAAACCAGTTGTATAATTTGCCAAATCTTGTATCATAAGCAACATCATTATTTAAATAAACCCATGCTTCGCTTGTTAAAAGTATCCAATTAGCAGCAAGGGTTACGTTAGTGATTGTAGCACCTGACCTGTATTTTGTAGTCCTCATATTTTCAGCCATCCATGTCTGATTGCCGATTTTTACAACCGGATAGTAATTCCCTGAAGCATCCTTGCATTCAACAAATTCAAAATTCGTTGTTTTGCTTGCGGTAGGCATATCGGTAACTATGGTTGCATAATTGCCTGACATACCCTTATAAAGTAAAATGTCTTCAGGGTAGTAATCCATAACTACAGAAGCAACAGTACTTTTCAGATCGTTAGAAGCATTTTTTTCGACATTGTCAAGGAACGCAATTTGTGCCCTGCCTTGCCTGTTTGTTAAGCTAACCATCTTGGAAGAGTATGAATACCCATTCCCCAGCACGCTGATCACAAACACACCACTTGGCAGAGACAACTGAAATGAATTATCCCCTTTTTGCAGTGTTTTATTCATGCCAACAATCTTTCTGCCATCCATTCCATAAGCAGTAATTTGAGCACTTCCTGCTTGTTTGGCAAAAAATGATACCGATGACTTACCATCTAAAGAATTTGAGGAAATCCGTAATTCCCCATTTCTTGTTGCCAACTCCTTAATACCCGTAACGATAACTGACAGAGTTAATACATCTCCACCAGGCACTGTAACTGTAGTGCCTTGTGTGAGGTTTTGAACTTCAACACTTCCTACAGTTGTTGCTTTCCCGGATCCTGTAAAGGAAATGGTGTAATCTGATGCAAATGATTGTAATGTTCCTAAAAACATTAAACCTACTGCGGCAAATAATGCCCATGTGTAATTGTTTTTCATGACTTTGTTTTTAATTGGTTAAACATTAATTAATTAGGGTAAGCGTGATAATTATTTAATTTCCACCGGCCCAAATGATCAAAACCAGTCCGATAATGAAGAGAAGAAACATAAAAGTGAGGAGCTGGTTTACCTGTTTTGAAGCTCCCTTAAATTCTTTCCAGATAAATACACCCCAGAAAGCACCTATCATTGTTGCACCCTGTCCTAATCCGAAAGAGATGGCATAGCCGGCCATATTAGCAGCTAAAAGGCTTAAAGATGTTCCAAGTGCCCATACCATACCACCAATGATTCCCGAAAGGTGACTGCGGAAATTGCCCTGGAAGTATTGTTTGAAATTTACAGGTTCACCTTCGATAGGCTTTTTCATCAGGTAGGTATTGAACAGGAAATTGCTGATAACAATACCTATTACGAAAAAGAAAAATGCAGCATAGGGTGTAAGTTTTCCTGCTTCGGATAAACCGGCATATGTATTTTCGGGATCAACAGCTATTGCACTTGCAACAAAACGGAAGAACCAGGCCATTAAGAAACCGGCTGCTACAGAAAGTACAATTCCTTTTGTTGAAGGTTTCTTTGCACTTAATGAGAGCTTTTTATAAGCTATTGCATCCAGGATTATAGCAACAACCACTATACCTACTCCAATAAACAAGAGTATAGGATCTCCTTTTGGCGTTGCTATAAAATTGATAAGCACACCTAATACCATGGCAATTCCAACACCAACCGGGAATGCTATAGCCATACCTGCCACTGAAATGGCCGCTACCAGCAATATATTCGATAAGTTAAAGATTATGCCACCGATGATAGGATTAATGATACTTGAATAACTTGCCTGTCTGATGCTTTCAGTGAAGCTCATTCCAACTGCTCCGGTACTTCCGAATGTGAAACCGAAAATAAGGGAAAAGAGAAGAATTCCCAGTACATAATCCCAATAAAAAAGCTCGAATCGCCAGCTTTTGGCAGCTATTTTCTGGGTGTTAGCCCACGATCCCCAGCAAATCATGGTAATGAAGCAGAGAACTACTGCCAGGGTGTAACTACTTACGATAAACATGTTTTTTTTGTTTAGTTGTTAATGATTGAGTTTTACTTATGAAATCTTTTAGCTGTAAATTGAATTATCTCGGGCAAACCTGTGAGCATCCAATCAAATCCGCCCTTGCCTTCTCTCACCCTGTACTCGTGCTGAATGTTGGAATCACGAAGTGCCATATGTACATTCCCATTGCCATCGAAGTAGTTACCTTTATCCGGAGCATCAATAAAAAAGGAAGTCCGATAGGAATTCTCTTTGTTTATAGCTGAAACCATTACAGGAACTTTATCTTTCGTTAAAAAGCCATCAAAAAGAATACAATTGCCAAACAGCCCTGTTGAGCTTCCAAGTTCAAAAGCTGCTGTCGCACCATCTTCATACCCCGCAATAGCCTGAAAACGATATCCGTGGCGTATCCTGATTTTATCTTCAACCACCGGCAAAATAGCTTTTATGGAAGCAGAGTCCATAAGCGGAAGGAAAACAACTATCATCGGCCCTATTTGATTCCTGTCAATTTCGCTATTAACATAGCTGGCGACAGATATTTTCTGCATTGCATCGAAAGCCCCGGTAATGTATATAACAGGATATTTGCGATTTGTCCGTTCATATTCGGAAGGAACAAATACAGTAAGGTTATCTTTTCCTATTTCAAGGGTCTGTAATTGTTTATCGTTTACCTTATCAACAGAAGTTTTAATAGCTTTATCGCCACGGTACGATTTTGCTTCAAATGCATCGCTGATAAACCTGAGTGCATTTGGCAATACTGAACACCAGTAATCAAAGCTATGGCCTCCGCTTCTTACACGGTATTGATGAGGTATATTCATATTCCTCATCAGTATATGCAATTCCTCGTTGCTACGGCAAAGCGTTTGTTCTTTATCCCCGTTATCGATATAAATATTCAGTTTGTTTATATCATTTTTTGTTATTTGGTATAAAAAATGAAATGGGCTGTTTTGGATGTAATAATCCGTCAAACGGTCATATTCTTTCAATCCGGGTTCACCGAACAAACGACCCCATTGATCATCCCATCCTGATGCATCTTCGGTTATGTATTGCTCGTCAGTACGAATAGATATACTCAATGGAACAGCAGCCCCAAATACATCCGGGTATTTAAGATGTAATATCAGAGCTCCGAAACCGCCCATGGAATAGCCCATTACTGCACGATGACGGCTGTCGGATATTGTCCTGAAATACCCGTCAATGTAGGGTACAAGCTCATTAATAAACATATCCTGATATAAAAATGATCCTGTATAATCATTCACATAATAGGTACGGAATGCTTCGGGCATTATAAAAATCATAGGCACCGTTTCACCCGCAGCCACAGCTTTATCCGAATATTGGGATATCTGTCCATATTCAAGCCAGGAGGTTTCATCATCACCCAATCCGTGCAATAAGTAAACAACAGGGAATGATGCTTTTGTTTCATAATAGTTCTTTGGCAGACAAACCGAAAAATGAACATCCTGCTTCAGTATGGAACTGTGCATCACCATACTTTCCATAATCCGTAATCCTGAACCTGCAAACGAATTGCAGGACAGCAATAAACTAAAGAAAATCAGCAGGCTTATATTTTTCATTTTTTATACTTCATTTTTTTAATGTCACACAATGCGAAAGTCGGGAGTCATTTTTCAGGAACTAAGATGGATTTTCATATAACCGGCAGATTCGTAAAGCCCATTCAGAAATGAATCGTGGGAGGGAGTTCCTTGCCGTACTCTGTACTCGTGGTTTACCTGGATATGCCGTAAACTCATATAGAGAGCATGGTAATTCTTATAATTTATCCCCTCATCACAAATGTCGAGGTAATAGCTTACTCCTGAATTATATGCAATAGCATCCTCAGGCAGGTTTGCGTCAAAAAGAAGACAGGCATTGATCAATCCTGAACACTGCGGTACAAATTCGTAAGCCAGCAGACCCGCTTTTCTGTTGCCGAGCAGGATAGTGTGTTTCGCGTCAGCTATTGTACGGTATTTCGCCCGCAACTGGTTAATGATATTTTTTAATGCTGCAGCAGTAACAGTCTCTGTTTGCAGAGGGATTTCGACAATGAGGGCAGCCGGTATTTTAACGCTACTCATATTCATACTGAGTAAATCCCGCAAATTTTGCGATTCCGATTCCTGGTTTGTTTCACCCCGGTCATGAAGAACCAAAATAACAGCATAGGGATTCGTATCGGTCAAGTAGGATGCAGGAACTGTTACGCTAAAATTTATTTCAGAGCCTGAGAGCTTTTCTGCAAAAATACGTTCAGCAGGCACAACCGGTCCGGTGTAAGTGCGATCAGGATCATCGGGAAATGATTGGTTACCAAAGGCAAAACTGATATACCTCAATGCATCAGGGAGTGCGCTATGCCAGTATTCCCACGAATGGCCTCCGTTTCTTACCCGGTATTCATGCTTAATGTTCAAATCGCGCAGCATGTCATGAAGATCATCATTAGGTTCTGAAAGGTTTTCTTCATCATCTCCGCAATCGAAATAATAATTCTGGCCATTCAGTGATAAATCACCCGGAGTCTTAAAGAAATAGAATGGGTTATTGGATTTATAGTAATCCGTTAGTCGGGCAGTACCAGTTGTACCTACTCCCCCGAACACCTTACCCCATTGGATATTCCATCCACTCTGCGATTCATTCATATATTGCTGATCAGTGCGATACGACATGCTCAGAATGACACCGGTTTTAAATACAGCGGGATTTTTTGCAGGTAAAATCAAGGCTCCGTATCCACCCATTGAGTAGCCCATTACTGCCCTGTGCTGAGGATCTTTAATAGTACGATACTTAGAGTCAATTGCAGGAACCATTTCTTTTATTAACATATCCATATATGGAAAACTGCCGTCAAATTGATTTACCCAATAGGTATTGAAGCCTTGTGGCATCACATAAATCATGCGGACAGAAGTGGCCGAATTTGCATCAGCATAATAGGAAATAGCGCCGTCCATGTACCAGGCCGATTCGTTATCACCCATTCCATGAAGCAGGTAGACTACCGGGTAATTTAGTTTGGAACTGTCGTAGTCTTTCGGCAGGAATACGGCATATTTAATTTCCTGATTCAGAATATGACTTTTTAATGTAATATTCTTTTGTAGCCTCAGAAATATTTCAGGATCAACCGGTGGATTTACAGCACGTTCACATCCGGAAAATCCCATTATAAGGGGGATTAGCCCGGTTATTAAAAACTTGAAGAAATTCAAACCTGGTTTCATGATTATTATTTAGCTGTTAATTGTTTGTCAGGATTAAGTTGCCTGGCTGGCGAATCGCTATAAACCACATACGATTTCATCGTTATCCTGAAATCAGGATTTTGGTTCACCCATTTTATTTCAAGTTTGTGATCCTCGTTTTTCAACATATACTTATGAAAGATGTCGTATTTACGGATAATATAATCGTACGGCATCCGAACCTGTTCTACTTTAGTTCCATCAATATAAACATACAGCAGGGCTACAAAATCACTTTTTGCAACACCGCACTGGCTTTTTACATTTCCAAGTACAACAATCCCATTCCCTGTGAAATCGATTTTGATGCTTTCGTCCAGAAAATCTTTTCTTACTAAAAGTTGTTTGGTTGGATACATTCCTTCGAAGGATTGCTCAAACCTAAGGGTTTCAGGCTGCTGAACTTTAATCGTAATACTGTCTCCATTAATCTGACCACCATTTTTCAGTATCAGCGTGGTTGCATGTTTGTAACTCAGGTCGTAAATCTGGTTCAGTGTAAGATCCGAATACGGGAATTTTAAATCCTGCACTTTTTCGATTGCAGGTTTCCAGAAAGCAGGGATTTTTTCATATCCGAGTACCACACCCAGGATGCCGGCTGCCGTTGCAGGATTACAATCAGAATCCTGTCCGCAGCGCGTGGCAATGTCCATGGTTTTGTAAAAATCTTTTTCTCCATAAAGCAGGCCTATAACTACATAGGCTGCATTAACGCTGGCATCAATGTTAAAGGAATTAAAAACTCCTTCGGGGCAGCCTTTTTCAGAAGTATGCTTCTTTTGAAATTCAAACCAGCATTGTTTCCAGTCCTTGGGGTATTGTTTATGCCATTCAATTACGTCGGCTATAGCCTGGTAAAATTTACTTTTTTCAGGAATGGGTTTCAATCCCTGGGATACAACAAAATCCATATCGTCCGAAATGAAAGCTGTTGCGTACATACCGGCCATAAAAACACCTCCATACCAGCCGTCGCCATAGTTCATGATGTGGCCGGTGCGGTCGCAGATTTCGGAAGCTGTATTTATCATTCCTGGTGCCATCATTCCGGCAAAGTCGGCTTCAATCTGAAAATCAATATCATCGGCATGAGGATTGTTCATCCAGTGTCCGGAAGCTGGCGGCATAATTCCGTTCAGGATGTTGTAGCGTGCCGCCTGGTTGGCATGCCACAATTTATAATCGTCATGAGCAAAAGAAAGCGCAAATGAATCTGCCGGTGCATCGAGTCCGCATCTTTCGAGAACTTCAATAAAAGTGAGGTCCATGTATACGTCATCGTACAATCCCGGATCCGATTCAAATATTTCCTTAATATAATCATCGTACCATACCATGGGCTGATAATCCTGAATCATAGTACCTTTAAACTGGAATTCGGTAGGACCGCCCAGAGTACATCCAATGGTTTGACCCGCCCAGCCGCCTTTAATCTTGTCTTTCAGCACACTTGCCTGCATTGTAGCTTTTTCAGGAAGTGCCGAAACCTCGTTATGTTTGTTTCCACATGATGGAGCAAGCATTATAACAGATAGCAGAAAAAGAACAGCTGCTAGTAGGAGGAGAACATTTATTCCTTTTTTCATGATCCTGTCTATTTAGGGAGATTGCTTTCCGGCTGTTTTTCAGAATAAACCATAATGTCATTGATACGGATTTCATATTCCGGTTTTGGATTGATCCATTTCAGCCTTACGTTGTGTTTGCCTTCAGTAAGCTGATATTTCCATGCCGGCTCAAGTCTGCGGGAAGTATTTTTCATCGGCAGCTTAACATTTTCATCCAATTGACCATCAATGTATATTTCCAGTTCAGCCACATATGGGTCGTCAGGTTCAGCCAGGCCGAAAACTTCCGATCCGACTCTTTTTGAAACGCGATCGATGTAATTTTTATCGATTTTCGAATTCTTTACAAGATTTCCGTAGAAAATATACCCGTTACCGGTAAAATCATATGAAAGCTCATCGGTAAATGACTTATCGAAACGGTCGCGGAAAGTTGGGTGTGTTTTCTCAAAATTCTGTTCAAAAGCAACAGCTACCGGTTCAGCAAACGGAATTACAATGTTATCGCCTTCAACAGTGCCGCCGGCTGATTTTATCATTTCAGTAGCATGTTTGTAGCTTAAATCGTACGCTTTGTTTAGTGACATATTAGTTCCTTCAAACGTTAAAGGTTCGATTTCCTGGAGCGGCTTAAGCCAGAATGCAGGAATTTTAGAATATCCGAGCATTACACCAAGTACTCCTCCAACAGTAGCCGGGTTGCAATCGGCATCCTGACCGCAACGGGTGGCAATATCAATTGAACTGGTAAAATCACCTTTCCCGTAAAGTAACCCGATGGTTGCATAAGCGGAATTTATTTTTGCATCGATATCGAACGATAGGAAAACGCCTTTGGGACATCCTACGTCATTATTCCATTTTTTCTGAAGTTCAAACCAGGTTGCCTTCCAATCGTCAGGATATTGGTTGTGCCATTTGATGACATCGGTAATACAATCATGAAATTTTGTTCCTTCAGGAATAGTTTTAATGGCTTGCTCCACAATTTCTTTAGTGTCATTCGAAACAAAAGCCAGGGAATACATTGCCGAAACATAAACGCCCCCATACCAGCCATCGCCGCTGTTCATGATGTGGCCCACACGGTCGGCTATTCCGGTTGCTGAATTCACCATTCCGGGAGTCATCAGTCCGATAAAATCGGCTTCGATCTGAAAATCAATATCATCAGCATGAGGATTATTCTTCCAGAAACCTGATTTTGGAGGCATGATGCCGTTCAGGATGTTGTATCTCGAAGCCTGGTTGGCATGCGCCAGGTGATAAGGTGTAGCTGCCCAATGCCTGGCAATTGTATCCATTGAAACATTCATTCCATATTTCTCGAAAACCTCAACAAAATTCAAATCAGTGTAGATATCGTCAAATAATCCCGGTTTTTTATCCCACCAGTATTTTACATAGCCTTCGAGCCAGGGAATATTCTGATAATCGGGAATTATTGACCCCTGGTATTTGAACTCAACCGGGGCACCATACACAACTCCAATGGTTTGACCTGCCCAGCCACCTTTAATCTTGTCCTGCAACTGATCCTTTGTAAAACTGTTTTCAGTCATCGCAAGCTTACCGGCTGTCTCCTTCTGTTTACACGAAACGGTGAAAGTCAACAATATTGATGCGAAAAACGCTACTCCAAAGGCTTTTTTTATGGTTTTGTTCATAACGATTGTTCTTTTAGTGATAGACGCTGAGTTCAGTTATGGATGTAAATCCGGAAACATTTTTAGTGTACTTGTTCCAGTGATCCTGGATTTTAGCATCTCCGATTATCCGGATGGCTTTGGTTTCAACAGTAGGAAAACTTATTACAAATTCAGCAAAATGGGGTTGATAATAAACAATATCAGTGGCCGGAAGCGGAGGATTTATAGAGATTTTTTCAACCGGTGTCCATTTCCCTGCATCATTCATGTATTGAACATTTAGAGAAGTAAACCATCCTCCGAATTCCTCGAGGCAACCGGCATGCAAGGCAACCATGCTGATTTTTTGCGGGTTATTCCATGCATAACCATAATAATCTACTTTTGGGATTTTCGCTTTGGCAGCCAGACTGTAAAAAACAGAACCCGGCCCTGAGACTATCCCATCGTTAATAACATCAACATGATTGGCATACATCGATTTCCCAAATGTGTACCAGCACGAATCAAGCACTGCTTCGTTCAACTGACGAACATTGACGATGATAGAATCAGCATTGGGTGCAATATTCGTCCCACGCACCAGCAAATCGAAATCCCTGGTAAGTTTATCTTTTCCGTTATCGAGTTGCAGGGTAATTTTCGAGTATCCCGGAACTGTTGGAGTACCTGTGAGTTTGCCTTTTGTAAAGCTTAAACCTGAGGGTAAAGAACCTGAGATCAGACTCCAGTTGTAAACTTTATTTGCTTCAGTATAAAAATTATAATCAACTGCCTTGCCGATTTCCATTTTTGGCAGAGGTCCCAGGCAGAATTCGAGCGGCGGATTAAAAACAGCATCTGTATTGATAGTGAGCACCTGTTTGCCGGCTTTCCCGCTTAATTTACCGCCTTTTAATAATACCAGGTCAATGGCCGATTTTAAGGTTTCATCAATAATATCCGATATTTTGGTATCAGGAATATCATACCGTGTGATGTTGATATATAGGTCATTGAAAGGTTTTTCCCAGCCTTCGATAGGAAGGTATAGATTTGCCGGTAAGCCTTTCATCCCGTTCATTACACCCATCAAACCTGCAACCGTGGCAGCCTGGTTATCACAGTCGAAACCCATGGCGCACGAAAGATCGAGTGTATGCTGAAAATTCCCGTTTCCATACAACATTGCGAGTATAGCGCAGGCTCCGTTAAGATTGGCATTCCAGATGGTTTTAGTCATATCTGGCTCATCAATATAGTATTTCTGAGCCATCGCCTGGCGTGCAGCTTTCCAGTCGGTCGGGTATTTGGCATGCAAAGCAATCATTTCACGTGCTGTTGCAGTAAAACGTCCATTTGCCGGGAGTGCTTTTATTCCAATCTCGATAAGTTTGTTCATATCCTTTTCAAAAAATGCAGCCGAATACATTGCCCCGTAAAAAATGGTTGGCTCAGTACCCCATTCGTCGCTGGTTATGCGAGCAGCCCATTCGGATTTGGAAGCGGCATAATTTATCATACCCGGTGCAGTAACTGCCCATATTTCGTTGATAAGTTGCGGGTCAATCTGGTACCAGTGCGGATTTAAATCTTTGCTTCCCGTAAATGGCGGAGTATAACCGAAATGCATCAGACCGAGAGCAGCGCGGTTTGCCAGCCAAACCCTGTCGCGGATATGATACATCCAGGCTTCGCGAAGCTGGCCATATGAAGGCTCCGGTCCGAATTTATTCATCTGCAATTGATACATATATTCAACATCCGTATCGTCATCCGAAAAAGCACCTTTGTAATTTTGGAGTTTATCAAGACTTTTGCTGTATCCGTATGGCCAGTTTTCCGGTCCGGGGGTAGCCACGTATTTGTTTTCGTGTGGTAATCCGTACATATTGCCAATCATCTGGCCAATCCATTCGGCTGCAATTTTATCCCTGAGTTCGCTCACTGCAATTTTATGCGTCTTTTGACCATAAGCATTGCCCGTTGTGAACCACAATATGACTCCGGCGAAAACAATAATTGAAGTTGGAATTTTCATAGATAATTGATTATTGAGGGTTTTGGACTAAAGTTTGATTTGCGTTCAATACAGTTTGCGGGATGGGGAACAATTTTGCATTGGGTCCTGAGACAGGCTTATTCCACCATTCTTTACCCCAGGCTCCGAATCGTATCATATCCTGACGGCGGCGACCTTCCCAGGCAAATTCACGACCCAGTTCATCCAGAAATCCTGTATCTGTTAAATCAGCCATCGTTAATGGTTGCTGCCCTGCCCTGGTCCTGATTTTTTGCAGATCGGCATCACCCAGCATTTCGCCGGCGCGGCCCAGCCGCCATAAGGCTTCCAATTTGGTATAAAGTACATCGGCATAGCGGAAAAGCACAAAATCGTTTTCCATATCCGTTACATTATATTCCAATCCTTCCTGGTACTCGTATTTGCAACAGCGGGCACCTTCCCATTTTTTTCGTGCCATGTAGTTGCCAACCGTAGTAGTATATATGAAAGGTTCCATTTTGCCGGTTCGTGCATTTTTAATAGAAATATTATTTCCGGCTTTGTCTTTCTGCTGTCCGAAAAGAAAAGAATTACGCCGAAGGTCATTTGTAGCATATTTTTCATGAAACCCCGGCTCCAGGATAAACTCATCCCACATGCCGCCCTTGAAATTAAAGGTAGCACGACTTGCATCGTTAAGTATCATAGTGTACCAGTAAAATCTATCCTTGGTTAAAGTTGTATGCATCGGAATTACAAAAATGTTTTCAGTTGAAACTTCATTCTTAGCCAGGAAGTTAGTATAGTAGTTATTCTCGATACGATAACTGTTAAGCGCAATAACCTTATCGCAGGCATCCACCGATAACTGGAATTTATCTTGCCCAATCCACTCCTGCGCATTCAGGTAAAGTTTTGCCAAAAGGGTATAAGCCATGCCTTGGGTAACGCGGCCATAATAAACAGATGTAGGTTTATCCTGGAGTTTGCTGATATTATTCAGTATTTCCGTTTCGATTGCTGCAAATACGAATTTGCGATCCCTTTGAACGGGGAGATTTTTATCCGTATAATCAATTGTATAAGGGATGTTTCCCCAGGTATCCATAGCCATGTAATAAAAATAAGCCCGCAGTATTTTAAGTTCAGCAATTACACGTTCCTTTTCGGGAAATGTGATGGGTGATTGCTCGGTTATATAAATAACCTGGTTGCAGGCACTTATGCCTTCGTATGTTCTTTCCCACGCCAACCGGAGTATTTTATTTGTAGAAGCCGTCTGGTGTTTCTGTATTTCATCCCAGCGGCCATTGTCCCATACCATACCATCATCGCGACCTGGAGCAACAAATTCGTCTGAGGCCATTTCGGTAAGCGTAAAAATGCTGAATTCTTCAGGGTAGTATTGCAACTTTGTGTAGGCGCGTGATGCATTACTTACCACATCCTTTTCGGTTTTAAAGAATTCATCCAACGGGATATCGGAGAAAACTTTTTCATCAAGTTTGGTGCAGGAAACCATGCCCATAAATAAGACAATGGATAAAACCAGAAACGTATAGAGTGTTTTTTTCATGATTTACAAGGTATTAACGATTAAAATGAAGCATTTACTCCAAATGTAATGGCGGTAGTTTTCGGGTAATAATTCAGATATTCGATTCCCGGAGCCAGACCACTCAGTTGTACTTCAGGGTCAAGCCCTTTATAACCAGTAATGGTGAATACATTCTGTGCTGTTGCATAGAGTCGTAGTTTTGAAATATGCCTGCCAAGGTTAGTGAAATTATACCCAAGGGAAATGTTATCTAATTTAAGGTACGTAGCATCTTCGATATATTTGGATGAATACGTAGCAGAACCGATGAATTCAGGATTATCGAACTGGCTGTAAACAATGTTTTTGCCTAGTTTTGGCCAGTTTTCATAATAAAGCCGGTACATATTCAGTACATCGCCACCAATTTGGGCACGAAGGGCAAAACCGATATCCCAGTTTTCATAGGTAAATGAATTGCTCCAGCCAAGCATGAACTTAGGATTTGCATTCCCTATGACTTCCCACTCGGTGGGGCTTGTATTGGTAAGCGAATCATGCCCGCTTGCAGTTATGCCATGCCATACCGGGCCATAAAATGTACCTATAGGTTTGCCCTCTTCCAGTCGCTCAGGAGCGAGTGCAAAATCACCCGGCAACCAACCTGTTTCAATAAATTTGGAGGTAATTTCACCATCCGAAAATTTTAAAAGTAAATTCTTGTTTTTACTGAATGTTAGTGTGGTTGCCCACTCAAAGGAGCCTCGTTTTACAGGTATCGCATTTAATGCTATTTCCAGCCCCTGGTTACTTACAGTGCCTACATTTGCAAAAAGCGATGGAGTAAGATATGGTGGAACTGACACTGTGTAAGTATAAAGCAATTGAGTGCTCCAGCGGTAATAATAGTCAACTGCGCCGCTGATCCTGCCTTGTAAAAAAGAAAAGTCAACTCCTGAATTTAATTCCTGTTTCTTTTCCCATTGAAGGTCAGGATTGGCATTAGTTACCGGCTGATAGCTGTTATACCATGCTCCGTCATAATAGTATTTACCGGCTTTACCCATCAGGATTAACGATTTATAGTTACCGAAATCCTGGTTTCCTGTAACACCATATCCAACCCGGAGTTTAAGATCATTTACCCAGGCAACCTTATTCATGAAAGTTTCGCGGTTAATACGCCATCCCATACTTGCCGAGGGGAACCATCCCCATTTATTGTTTTCCCCGAACTTCGATGATCCTTCTCTCCGCAATGAGACTGAGCCAAGAAAACGCTCATCAAAACTATACAAAGCTCTGCCGAAAAACGAGATAAGATTGCTCTGGCTTTTATACGATGATATCTCTGCCGTTCCGGTCGAAATACCAGATCCGATTCCTATGTTGTTCCAATTGTAGTAATCGCTGTCAAAGCCCGAATTTTTTATGTATGAATTATTGGTTTGAATTTCCTGGTAGGTGTACCCAGCAAGTGCCTGAATATTGTTTTTCCCGAATGCGACTGAATAATTTAATACACTCTCGTATTGCAGTTTGCCTTGTCTTCCGTTCGATATTTCAGCAATTCCCCCTCTACCATATAGACCGGGATAGTATTGGGTCTTGTACGATCCGTCTTCCCAATCGGATATTTCGTAGGAGATAAAGTTAGACCAGTTTAATGGCTTAGCCAGTCGCAGAGTAGCCCTAATATTACCTGACGCATCATTATTCTTTCCTTCGCGGGTACGTTCGTTAAGCATGGCGACAGGATTATGGTAATCCACTCCTTCCAGATAAGTATAACCACCATATTTTGTGTTTGTCGTATCGTATACTGAACTCGTTGGATTCCTGGTAAAAGCCTGGGAAAATATACTATAATCTGCCGGGCTGTATTTCTGAATCCCATAGCTCAGATTATAATCGAGCGTTAGAAGATCTCCCAGCACTTTCTGTGAAATTTTAGTTTTTACAATAACCTTGTCTGATTTATTTTTTTTCAGCAAGCCATTGGCCAGATCGACAAAGATCGTAGTGCGATGCGAAAAAGTTTCGCTACCGCCAGAAACTGCCAGGTTATGCTGCTGGCTGAAAGGATTCGATGTGGTTACTTCGTCCATCCAGTTTACATCATCACCATATAAAGTGCCTGCTTTTTCAGGGGCGTATGTTTCAATAGCCGTTTTGTATTCATCGGCTGTCAGATTCCTGACGCCCTGTGGATTTACCTGTGTAGAGAACTTGCCTGTATACTCAACTATACTGGTGCCGGATTTTGCACGTTTGGTTGTGATAATAATTACTCCGTTCGAACCGCGTGTTCCATAAATGGCCGCTGCGGAACCGTCTTTAAGAACATCAATGGATTCAACCTCTTCGGGACTGATATTTCTCATATCTGCACCGGCAACGCCATCAATAACTATCAATGGCCCCTGGCCTGAGGTCAGCGTGTTGGTACCGCGTAATATAATATTGTATCCGGCCTGCGGATCTGCGCCGTCAGGCCTTACGATGCTTAATCCGGCAACTTTGCCCTGTATCAGGCCGATCGGGTTGTTAAATGTCCCTTTGTTAAATCCATCTTCTTTAACCGTGGAGATGGAACCTGTAACTTCTTTCTTTGTTGTTTTTCCATAGCCGATTACTACAACCTCATCAAGGGATGTAGCTGCAACTTTCAGACCTATGTTGATCATTTTCTGATCTGCCACCAGTATTTCCTGCTTTTCATATCCGATCATCGAATACACCAGTGCAGAGCCGACAGGTGCATCCAGTGAGTAATTTCCATCTATATCGGTGATGCACCCGGTTTGGGTACCCTTGATAACAATACTGACACCCGGAATCCCATTTTTATCGGAAACATCTGTAACCCGACCCGTGATCTTCTTTGCTGTTCCCTGCTGTGCAAAAGACGGAACAGCTATCAGAATAATCATGGATACAAGCAATATTCCAGCCAAGCCGAAGTTCAATTTATTAAACAGTCTGATTGTTTTCATCTCTAAGTTGAATTTGTAAAACAGTAATTGTGTTATTTAGCGTTGGCAGAGTTCCAAAAGCTGATGATCCTTAAAGAATCACAAAAGCAAAATCTTACTCGGGAGAACCCGCTAAATTCGGGTTAGTATCAATGGCTGTCTGAGGAATTGGGAAAACACTCTGGGTGGTTGTATATGGTTTTGCCCACCATGCATTATTCCATTTTCCAAACCGGATTAAATCCTGACGGCGATGCCCTTCCCAGCCAAACTCACGTCCGCGCTCGGCAAGTAATTCGTCCATTGTCAGCTCAGCAGCGGTATATGGAGCCAGACCTATTCGTGTACGTATTTTTTGAAAATCAGGCAATGTAACAGCTTCAGCGGTTCTGTTTTGCCGCATCATACATTCCACTTTCATCATAATTATATCAGCATATCTGAAAAGAGCAAAATCGTTTTCCATTGATACTGATCCGTATAACAAGCCATCCGTCTGATAGGCATATTTGCCTACTCTTGCACCATCCCATTCATGCCTTGCGCTGTATTTTGATTCGGGAAATACAGGATTATATATAAACCAAGCTGTATCTTTTTTAATCAATTTAAATATTTTCTTCCCGTTCAAATCATATTGCTGTCCATAAAGCCATGATTTTTTCCGGCCATCGTTATCGGAGAATGAGCTAAAGAAATCGGGTTGTACAACAAATCCATCCCAGGGAGTAGATTTCAGGTTAAATGTTGCCATGCTCTTTGCATTCAATGTCAGGTCATTCCAGTAAAAGCCATGGGCAAGCAAGGAATTATATACAATTACAAAGATGTTTTCTTTTGAGGATTCATTGTGTACAATAAAATTGTCAAAGTATTTATTAGCGATCTGGTATTGCCCGGAAGCAATTACCTTGTCGCACATGGCTTCAGCTTCAGCCCATCTTGGTGTGCCTGTCCAGACTTCTGAATTCAGATAAAGTTTTGCCAGGAGCGAATTAGCCATTCCCTGCGTTACACGGCCATAATTCCTGGTATTAGCTGTAACGTCAAGAAACTCAATGTTGTCTTTGATTTCCTTTTCAACAAAGTTGTATATAAAGGCACGTGATTTCTTTTTTGGCAATGTTTTATCCGTAAAATCTGTTGCAAAAGGGATATCGCCCCACACATCGAGTCCCCAATAATAAAATAAAGCACGCAACACTTTTATCTCAGCTATAATCTTTGCTTTTCCTTCAAATTGCAAAGGTGAAATTTCGGTTTCATAAAGTACTTCATTACAAGCTGATATTCCGCCAAAAACAAATTCCCAGGCTATTCGGTTAATCTTATTTGTTGGTAAAGCATTATGTTTTTGAATCTCATCCCATCGTCCGCTATTCCACCAACTGCCATCTGCAACCGTAGGGATAACACATTCATCGGAACTGATTGTAACTAACGACCATAGTACCTGTTCGCCCGGGTAAGGCTGTAATTTGGTATATGCACGTCCGGCATTCATTAAAAGCGCATCTTCGTTGGCGAAAAATTTATCAAGGAGGATATCAGAATAAACGGTTTCCTCCAGATCTGTACAACTTCCTATTAGCAGCGCTGAAAAAAGTAACAAAATTGATATTTTCGTTTTCATGTTTTTAATTTTTTCAGGTAATTAAAAAGTTACATTTACCCCAAAAGTCAATCCGGTGGTAACAGGATAATAGCTCATGTTTTCGATTCCAGGCGCTAAACCACTCATCGACACTTCCGGATTTACCCCTTTATACTTTGTGAGGCTGAAAACATCCTGAGCGGCTCCGTAAACACGCATTTTAGCTATATATTTGGATTTGATGCTAAAATTATATCCCATTGAGATATTGTCCATCTTGAGGAAAGTGGCACTTTCAATATATTTCGATGAATAAATCGCATCGCCTGTGAACTTCAGATTGTCCAGTTGGGATTGGAGAATATTTTGTAACCCCAGGCCACTGAAGTTTTCATAATATAACCTGTAGGTATTCAGTATATCGCCACCAACGGATGCGCGTAACGCAAAACTCATGTCCCATTGCTTATATGTAAATGCGTTGCTCCAGCCCAAAACAAAGTCAGGATAAGCATTACCTATTGGTTCCCATTGTTCCTCAGGAACTTTCCCATTGGCATCCTGATTCTTGAAGGTATCTTTCCCTGTAGTTTCATCAACACCAAGCCATACCGGGCCAAAGAATGTTCCAAGGCTTTTTCCTTCTTCCATTCGCTGGCTAAATGCAGTAACCGCACCCGAGAGCCAGCCCACTTTGTATGTTCCGTTTTTAAATTCCTCATTCGAAAATTTTATAAGTTTGTTGCTGTTTTTACTGAAGGTAACATCAGTGCTCCACCGAAAGTCATTTGTCTGAATCGGAATTGCAGACAAAGTAATTTCAATTCCTCTGTTACTAATACTGCCTACGTTGGTAAACATTTGGGTGTAAAGATATGGCGGTACAGAAACATTGTAATTGTATAGCAAATCGGTACTTTGTCTATAGTAATATTCTATTGTGCCACCAATCCGATTATTAAACAACGAAAAATCGATACCGGTATTAATTTCCTGCTTCTTCTCCCATTGAAGATCGGGATTTGGGTTGCTTACAGGTTGATAGGTGTTTATCCATGCACCATTATAGTAAAATTTTCCGGCTATGCCCATCATAATCAGAGATTGGTAGTTGGCAAATTCCTGATTCCCGGTAGCACCATATCCGACACGAAGTTTCAAGTCGTTGATCCATGCAATATTTTCCAAAAAGTCTTCCTCATTTATTCGCCAGCCAAGGCTTACAGCAGGGAACCACCCCCATTTCTGATTATTGCCAAAACGGGAGGAACCTTCATGACGCAAGGATGCTGAGAGCAGGTATTTTTCATCATAGTTATACATAACCCGTCCAAAAAATGAAATTAACTTACTGCTTTCCCGGTGCGAATACATTTTGCCAGTTCCAAGGGTTAAGGCAGTACCTGCTCCAATATTGTCAGTGCCGAATAAATCGGTATCAAAACCTTTATTAGTCATACTTGAAGAATGATATCCAAGTTCCTGGTATGTATACCCGGCCAATGCTTGTATTGTATTATGCCCAAAAGTTTTATTCAGATTGAAGGAACTTTCATACTGCATATTGCTACTGGCGCCATTTTCAATTTTTGCTACCCCATTACTCCCGATTACGCTTGGATAATATCGTGATTGATAGATATTTGATTCCCAGCGTGATTTTTCATAAGAAATAAAATTATCCCATTTCAATCCTTTAATAAACGGAATTTTAAGCGAAGCGCGAATGTTGCCCCCAAAATCATCTGTTTCCCCATCATTGGTTTGCTCTTTCAGCATAGCTACCGGGTTGTAATATTCAACACCAATCACCCTGTTGTAACCTCCTGATATTTCATCGGCAGGATCATAAATTGGTTCTGTGGGATTGTGAATAAATGACTGATAAAAAATACTGTAATTAGCTGGATTATAGCTTCTTACGGTATAAAAAGCATTGTAATTAATTGTGAGTAAGCCGTTCACGGCAATTTGCTGAATATTGGTTTTTGCCAATATCTTTTTCACATTATTGTTTTTAAGTAATCCTTCATTCTGCTCCACATTGATCACAGTTCTGTGGGAGAATTGTTCTGTACCACCCGAAATGGCAACATTGTGTTTTTGACTAAATGGATTTTCACGCGTTACAGCGGTAAACCAATCGGTATTCCCATCGTAAATACTTCCGACTCTATCAGGTGCGTAGGTATTAATAACTTCTGCAAATTCACTTGCATTCAGATTTTTCACCATCCTGGGTGCTACCTGAACAGTCGCCAAGCCCTGGTATTCAATAGTTGTTCTTCCTGATTTTGCACGTTTTGTGGTAATGATTATAACCCCGTTTGTTCCACGGGTACCGTAAATGGCAGCCGCGGAGCCGTCTTTCAGGATATCCATAGATTCAACTTCCTGGAAGTTGATGTCTTTAATATCGGCGCCTGCTACACCATCGATAACCACCAAGGGACCTTGTCCGGATGTAAGAGTGTTTGTGCCGCGTAATATCATTTGATAATTTGCCATGGGATCGCTGCCATTTGGATTTATAATTGACAAACCGGCAACTTTGCCTTGAAGCAATCCTGCAGCATTGGAATAAGAGCCCGGGCTTAATTTTTCAGACTTTAGAGTAGATATTGATCCAGTAACCTCTCTTTTTGTGGTGGTACCATAACCAATAACAACAACGGCATCAAGCGATTGGGCAATAATTTTCAAGCGAACTTCAATGTTTTGCTGATTGCTTACAAGAACTTCATAGTTCTCATATCCAATGTATGAAAACACGAGGGTAGATCCTTGTGGGGCGGTTAATGAAAATTTGCCGTCAATATTAGTTACACTACCAGTCTGAGTGCCTTTAATTAAAATATTTACCCCGGGAATCAGCTCATTGGTAATATTATCACTTACAGTACCCAAAATTTTAATTGTTGTATTTTGAGCATTTGAATACTGTGTTGTAAAAACAATTAAGAACGCAATAAGCAGTCTTGTGAGGTAGAGCCTTTGTTTTTCGTGTCCGATAAAAGTTTTCATATCTGTTTATTGTTTTTTATTTCGTAAGTGTTACCAGCTCTGAACGAAAAGGAATTGATGTTTGCGCACCCATTCGGGTAACTGTAAGTGCCGCAGCAAGGGCAGCCATTTTTACAGAATCAAGAATGGATTTCCCTTCCGAAAGTCCGACGCATACCGCGCCACAAAAGGTATCGCCTGCAGCGGTCGTATCAATTGCATCAACTTTAGTGGCTTCAACAAAATGATATTCATTATTTTCCTTTATCAAAGCGCCCTGCGAACCCAATGTGACAACAACAATATCAACTCCTTTAGCACTGATAATGTCTGCTGCCTTTTGAGCAGATTCAATATCAGTAACTTTTATGCCGGAAAGAATTTCAGCTTCGGATTTGTTAGGGATAATAATGTATACATTTTTGAGTAATTGCTCAGACAATGCGCGAGCCGGTGCAGGATTAAGAATTACTTTAATGCCTTTATTGTTTGCCAGTTCTGCCACATATTCCACTGTTTCCAAGGGTATTTCGAGTTGCATTAAAATAATGTCACTGCTTTCAACTTCAGTTTTGGCAATATCAATATCAGCAGGGTTCAACGATGCATTTGCCCCTGACGCAACCACAATACAATTCTCACCGTTCGAATCCACTGTAATCAATGCAACTCCAGAGGGATGTTTGGGATCTGAAAAAATAAAATCAGTTTTTATATTTTCTGAATTGTATAAACTAACTGATTGTTTCCCAAAAACATCATTCCCTGTCTTCGAGATAAGAGTAACATTACCTCCCATTCGGGCAGCCGCAACTGCCTGGTTTGCTCCTTTACCACCTGGATTCATAAAAAAGGTACCTCCAAGGATTGTTTCGCCCGGTACTGGTAGCCTGTCAGCTTTTATAACCATATCTGTATTACAACTTCCTACAACTACAATTTTTTTTGCCTGCATTTTGGATCCGATTTAATTTGAAGCAAATATAAACACAACCGCATGCAAAAAAAATCAATAATTCATATAATCCGGTAATTGTAAAATTATAATAATATTTATAGAATAAATCTAATTTCATGATAAACAGACAGTAGAATATTATTTTTATGATAAATAATATATTAAAACAGGTAAATTAAAATTAATAACACATTTTTTTTTTTGAAAATAAGTGCTTTGTTGTAATTAAAGTGCTTTTATAAATCTATTTAAAAAGGTTTAAAATAAAATATGAAAACATTGAGCACAATTATTGGGATTGAAATGAAACACAATTACTTTTGTGGTTGGAGAATTTTAATTTGTACTTTATTATGTCAAAACTTCAGTCTCTTGTTATTCTTACTCATTCAATGTCTTTATCAGAGAAAAAGGCATTCAGGATCCGTTCGTTACGTAATAAGGCAAAATCAGATTATATTATTTTATATGATATCATTGAAAAAAACAGGGCGCTGCCAACATCATCCATTGTATCCGAATTTCTTAAAGAGCGACCGGGAGCTAGCGTTGAAACTACTGTAAAATATCTTTATGAATTGCTGCTCGAATCTATGCTCGATTTAAGAAAAGAACAGGATAGTTTTTATTATCTTTTTAATAAAATACTAAAGGCCAGGATATTATATGAAAAATCGCTTTTCGATGAATGCTTCGAATTGCTAGATGTAATTATTGAGCAGGCTGAGAAATATGAAAATTATTATGCATTACTACTTGCGCTCCGTCTCGATCTGGATTTTTTATTAGCTCTTAATTTCCCAAACCTGGATGAAAAAACACTCTTGAAAAAGCAGTTTAAGCTCAATGAATCATTGAAATATGTCAGAAAACTCATCGAACATGCATCACTTTACGAAAATTTGAAGCATCGCATTATATTTAAAGGCCATGCCCGCTCACAGAAACAAAAAGACGAGCTGAACGATTTGGTATATAGTGAGATCAGTATGGTTTCTTCGTTGAATATCGAAAGTTTTGAGATCAGTAAGCTCCATCAGCTTTTTCAATCCAATTACCTGATCAGTGTTGGTGACTATAAATCAGCATTAAACTCATACATTGAACTTAATAACCTTTTCGAAGCAAACAAACATCTATGGGACGATCCGCCGGTATATTATTTGCATACTCTTGAGGGAGTACTCGAAAGTCTGAGAGGTATTCATAACTATGATGGTATGAGTTATTTTATTAACCAATTAAAGGCAATAGAGTGCCAGTCAACGGGTTTCAGAATAAATCTTACTTGCATTATTTATCTTTACGAACTTTTCCCGTTTCTTGACCGGGGTGACTTTGTTTCGTCCTTATCAATAATGAATTTGTATAAAGATATTTTATACGATAAATTGTTTTCCCTGAACAGGGCCCAGCAAGCAGAACTTTGTCTTTATACTGCCCTGATATATTTTGGGAATTTGGAGTATCATCAGGCCCACAAATTTCTGAATCAGATTATATTGAGAGGGAAAAATTACTATTACCTTCCTGTTTACAGGACCATTCGGCTGGTAAACCTAATGATCTTGTATAAATTAGGGGATTTTGATCTTATTAAATATGAGATCAGGTCAATGAAACGCGATTTATCAACCATCGAAAAAGGATACAAGATTGAGCATTTTCTATTCAAATTTTTAAGCAAATCACCATCAACAAGAGCATTAAGTAAAATTAAGCACTGGGAAAAGATAGAACTGGAGATTGAGGAAATGCGTCATGATATTTTCGAACAGCAAATCCTGAGGATTTTCGATTTCACTGCCTGGGTGGAATCACAGGTAAAAAAAATACCATTGTCACAAATACTTCAGAGCAGGGTTGAAGAATTGCATTGAAAAGAAGATTAGTACAAATCGATAAGTCTATGTTTAACGATAAAACCAGTAATAATAAGGATTCTGAATACAAACATCCTATAAATGTTTGTTATTGATTCAATTACTTGTTCCTAAATAATATCATTAATCACAATAAATAATATCCCCCAATTCATCCCCTAATAATTAAACAAATCTTATTAAACTGATTTTCTGTTTGTTATATATATTCATAATAGCCCTGTCCCCGCTACTACGAAGCCTTGATGCGCAGCATCAGGGCTTTTATTTTTTTCAGCGCAGCTGCAAATTTGTTTGCAAAGTGGAGCGGAAAAAATAAAAGCCACAGGCGAACGAAGTGAGACTGAGGCTTCTTTGTTAAGCCCTCCCCCATTCAGGATCATAAAATAATCCTGTCCCCGCTACTACGAAGCCTTGATGCGCAGCATCAGGGCTTTTATTTTTTTCAGGACCGCTGGAAACTTGTTTGTAAAGCGGGATTGAAAAAATAAAAGACCAAAGCTCATGCAGTGAACGCGGGGCTTTGTTGTTAAGCTCTCTACTTTCAGGATCATAGCATAATCCTACTATTAGACTTACTTCATAAATCCTCCCTTTTCAGATTCAGGGAATAAGCCGGAATTTATTATAATCCCAAGCCAAATAGAATTTCCACGGCTCCTTCGAAAAGAATAATATTAATCACTTTCGATAAGTTAAATTCTATTCGCTACTGAGATATTTAAAGAAATACTATATTTGTTGATGTTAAGTTGTGTGCAAATATGGCAAACAACAAACATGAAACTATTCTTACTTTTATATCTGACTTTTTAATTAAGAGTATGCCCAACCAAAACCCTGAACAAATCGCCCGCGATCATATCGACAGCCAGTTACTGGCTTGTGGCTGGGTAATTCAGGAAGTTAAACGGGTGAACCTTCATGCAGGTATTGGCATAGCGGTAAAGGAATATCAAACTGATGTTGGTCCAGCCGATTATGTTTTGTTTGTTGACGGGAAACCATGCGGCGTAATTGAAGCAAAACGCGAAGAACACGGACACAAATTAAATGAGCACGAAGATCAGTCAGAAGGATATGCTTTAGCCAAACTTAAACACCTCAAGAATGAACCTTTACCTTTTGTTTATCTAAGCACCGGGGAGGTAACGCGTTTCACGGATTTTACCGACCCAAAACCCAGGGCAAGGGAAGCATTTACCTTTCACAGGCCCGAAACTCTGCGCGAATGGCTGAAAAAAGATAAATCATTACGCAAACGGTTACACGATCTGCCAGACTTGCAAACTGCAGGTTTAAGAGAATGCCAGATAAACGCCATTACCAAATTAGAAGTTTCGTTTAAAGAAAACCGGCCCAGGGCTTTGATCCAAATGGCTACCGGTTCCGGAAAAACCTTTACTGCCATAACTGCAGTTTATCGCCTGCTGAAATTTGCAAAAGCAAAGCGGGTTTTATTCCTCGTCGATACCAAAAACCTGGGCGAGCAGGCCGAACAGGAATTTATGTCGTTTGTGCCTAATGACGACAACCGCAAGTTTACCGAGCTTTACAGCGTTCAGCGGTTGAAGTCCAGTTATGTGGCAACCGACAGCCAGGTTTGCATCAGTACCATCCAGCGGTTGTATGCCATACTAAAAGGCGCTGAACTGGACGAAAAACTTGAAGAAGAAAACCCAAATGAACGCAAATACCAGCCGAAGGAAATTCCGCCGGTTGAATACGATGCCAAAATCCCCGTTGAGTTTTTTGACTTTATCGTTATTGATGAATGCCACCGCAGCATTTACAATTTGTGGAAACAGGTGCTCGAATATTTTGATGCATTCGAAATCGGCCTTACCGCCACACCTGATAAACGCACCATCGGGTATTTTAACCAGAATATGGTAAGTGAATACTCCCACGAAATGGCCGTTGCCGATGGTGTTAATGTGGGTTTTGAGGTGTTTGTTATCGATACTCATGTAACCACCCAAGGCGCGACCTTATGGCAAGGCCAGTATATTGAACACCGCGAACGGTTGAGCCGCAAAAAGCGCATGGAATTGCAGGATGAAGACGAAGTATATTCATCAAAGCAACTGGATAAGGATGTGGTAAACCCCAACCAGATACGGACCATTATCCGCACTTTCCGCGAACACCTGCCGGAAATATTCCCGGACAGGTATGATAAAGACGGAATTTTCGAGGTTCCCAAAACCCTCATCTTTGCCAAGTCCGACAGCCATGCCGACGATATCATCCGGATTGTACGTGAGGAATTTGCCGAGGAAAACCGTTTCTGCAAAAAGATAACCTACAATTCCGATAAAGACCGGAAAGATACGGACGACAATGTTACCGAAAAAGGCGAAGATCCGAAAACCACCCTTTCGCAGTTTCGCAACGATTTTTACCCGCGTATAGCCGTTACTGTGGATATGATTGCCACCGGCACCGATGTAAAACCGCTCGAATGCCTGCTGTTTATGCGCGATGTAAAAAGCCGCAACTATTTCGAGCAGATGAAGGGCCGCGGCACCCGCACCATCGACCTGGATACCTTGCGTAAGGTTACTCCTTCGGCAAAAATTACCAAGGACCATTTTGTAATTGTAGATGCCATTGGCGTAACCCGTAGCCTGAAAACCGACAGCCGCCCGTTGGAGAAAAAACCCGGTGTGCCACTGAAAGACCTTCTGCAGGCCATTGCCGTGGGTGCCCGCGACGAGGAATTATTTACTACGCTGGCAAGCCGTTTAAGCCGCCTCGACAAGCAAATTACCGAAAAGGAGAAAACAAAATTTGCCGAAAAGGCCGATGGCAAAAGCGTTTCGCAGGTGGCCAAGGAGTTGCTGAATGCCTTTAACCCGGATGTACTTGAAGATATTGAGCAGCAAGTAAGCCAAAGGATGCTTGGCGAATCTCCTGATGCCATCCAATCCGAAATTCAACATCAGCATTCCGAAATTATTGAAAAAGCTGCACACGTTTTTACCGGCGAACTGAACGAATATATCGAAAATGTGCGCAAAGCCCACGAACAGCGGATTGATATCAGTAACCCCGACGAAGTAATAAATGTAGGCTGGGACAAGGACAGCGCCGAAAAAGCAAGCAGGCTGGTAAGCGATTTTACAGCGTGGATGAAAGAACATAGTGACGAATTAACCGCTTTGCAGATTTTTTACAACCAGCCTTTCCGCAGGCGCGAGCTTACCTATACCATGATAAAGGATGTACTCGAAAAACTGCATGCCGACAAACCCACGCTTGCTCCTCTAACTGTCTGGCGGGCTTACGAAGCGCTTGAACAATGCAGCGGATCGCCCCGCAACGAACTTACCGCTATTGTTTCCCTTATACGCAAAGTAAGCGGGCTGGATACAACCCTCACCACCTACGACAAAACGGTGGATAAGAATTTCCAGGACTGGGTATGGAAAAAGCACTCAGGTGCCGGCAATAAATTTACCGAAGAGCAAATGCAATGGCTGCATATGATAAAGGAATATGTAACCAATAGTTTCCATATCGAAAAGGATGATTTTGATTTAAACCCGTTTAATGCCATGGGCGGATTAGGCCGGATGTGGCAATTATTTGGGGTACAGACTGATGAAATTATTAATGAATTAAATGAAGTGTTAGCTGCTTAATGTTATATTTGTATTATGATTCGTGAATGTAAAATTCTAAAAGAATTACCCCTAGGAGGTCAAAAAAGAGTTCACCTAGCTGATCACCCCAAAGTTGGCAAAGTGGTGATTAAAAGGGGTGTCATAAAAAGCTTCAGCTCTTTAGAAAGAATTAAACGTGAGGTTGAGCTACTTTCTGAATTAAAATCCGACTTTTACCCGCAACAATATCATTTCAATATAGATATTAAAACTAAAGAGTTTGAAATTGTTGAAGAGTACATTGAAGGCAAAGTTCTCCGAGAAACTATGCCCCGATTCAATACTCCTAATGAGATTTTTACTCTTTTAAAATCATTAGTAGAAGGCCTAATTATTATTTGGGATAAAAACATTGTTCATCGAGACCTGAAGCCAGAGAACATAATTATCAGACCTAATGGGATACCGTGTATTATAGATTTAGGAATTGCTCGATTTCTGGATTTAGAAGCACTAACAAAAACCATATCCCCTCTTGGACCTTGCACGCCAATATATGCTGCCCCGGAACAACTCAGCAACAAAAAGGATTTAATAGATCCTAGAACAGATTTTTTTGGATTAGGAATAATTGCATTAGAACTTTTCCTGGGTGTGCATCCTTTTGATCCTTCATATGTTGGGAATCATTTTTCAATTGTAGAAAATATCTTGCAAAACAAATACATTACTGAAACTACTAGTGTGAAGAGTGACAATTCAATTGTTGAATTTGCTGGCAAAACATTACAAACTCAACCGTATGATCGGTTTAGAAATTATCAGATGTTAAACACTTTTATTGCAAAACAATTATAATATGAAAGTTTACCATCAGACAGGATTTCGGGACAAATGGAATATTGAATGTTTCCAAAATGGAGTTGGAGATGGGTTGATTTTTTCCCCAATTAATATTGATGCAGATAAATTATTGGCGATAAATAGAGAATTAAAGAAAACAGGGTTTCTGGACCCACAGTTATACTTACTAAATGAAGCTAAAGGAACTATGGACACATATCCCTATTTCCCTGGCAACCTAAAACCAGATTTTGCAACACCTGATCTTGATAACAGCCATTTAATGATGGCTCAATTGTGTGTTGATTATCAAATGAATAATCATTTTCAATATTTAGTAATACCCACAAGGTATTATGCAGACAATCCCACTACTTATTTCGTTCAAAGCACAGATTATTTTGTAATTCCTTTTTGTGATTATGTTAAAAGTCACAAAATTGAAAAGAAGATTCTGCTGTCAGTAATTGTTAAATCAATAATGCTCTCAGACGAAGAAAAGCGGAATGAAGTACTGAATTGGATTACTAGTCATCAACAGGTTGATGGTGTTTACCTTATTTTTGAAAATAATTTTCACAGCAAACAAATTAAAGATTTTGATTATCTGCTCAATGCGTTAAAATTCATTAAAATCCTGAAGGATAACCAAATGGAAGTTCATTTAGGATATACAAATACCGAAGCATTACTGTATAGCATTGCTATGCCCGACTCAATAACAATTGGTTCGTATGAAAACTTGCGATCATTTGGCATAAAACGTTTTCAGGATTTGGAAAATGGGCCAATGAGAGCCCCAAGAGCAAGATTATATAGTTCAAAGCTTCTTCAATGGATAGATTATCAATATGTTGACGCTATGCGTGAGTTATTGCCAGATTATATAGAATATTTTGACAAATCGGATTACAGGCCACTAATGTTTAAACCAGAATATAATTGGCAATTTCAAAAACCAGAACCTTACAAACACTACTTTTGTGTCTTCAATAATCAAATAAAGAGTTTACCAACCAACCAAGTTGATCGAATTGAAGGATTAAAAGGAACAATTCGCCATGCTGTTAGTTTATTTAATGAAATTGAACAAGAAATACTTTTAGATGATGACAGCAATGGTTCTCATTTACCAACATGGTTTAATGTAATTAAAGCATTTCAAAAAGAAATTTCGAAATAAATATGTTTGCGTCAGAACAAGAAATGTCACTAAAATTTGAGAAATTTCTGAAAGTAAATTTCGGAAATGCTTATCTCAAAGAATGCCAAGGTTTATTTGGCATTCCTGATTTTGTGTTCTATTCAAAACAAAACCAAGAAGTTTCAATCATCTCCTTTGAATTAAAACTGAAAGACTGGAAGAGAGCAGCAAAGCAAGCATTCCGCTATAAGAGTTTTTCTAACTTAACATATGTAGTGCTTGCAAGTAAAAGTGCCAACGCCGCTATAAACAACATTGAAATGTTTGAAAAATACAATATTGGTTTGGCAAAATTCGATACTGACAGCTATTTTGAAATACTATATAAGCCAGAATTAGGCATACCGTATTCAATAAATTTAAATCAAAAACTTGTTGAAACCTTAAGTTCAAGCCGTAAAAAATCACGAAACACAGAATCTCTTGTTAGATAAACTAATAATTTATGGTGCAATTATCTGATATTGAGAAAATACCTAAGCATTGGCAAATTAAAAAACTTAAGGAGATTGGTAAATGTATTACAGGAACAACACCTCCCAAAAATGATGCTAAAAATTATGGCAATGATATTCCATTTGTAAAGCCTCCTCAATTATTAAATATTCCGATTAACGATGCTCCAGAGAAGCTTTCAAAAAAAGGTGAAAACTTAGCTCGTACCTTACCAATTAACTCTGTGATGGTAACTTGTATTGGGAATCTAGGCAGAACTGCGATTAATAAAATTCCCGTTACATTCAATCAACAAATAAATGCAATTATACCTTTCGATGGTATTGATGGTAGATTTCTATTTTACCAGGCTCAGTCACATTATTTCAATAAACAACTAGAAAACCTATCTTCTGCTACAACTGTAGCTATTGTTAATAAAGGAAAATTTGAGACAATAAAAGTCAAATTTCCACCCCTCCCCGAACAACTCGCCATTGTCTCCAAAATAGAAGAACTCCTGAGCGATTTGGAAAACGGCAAGCAACAACTGCTTACAGCGCAACAGCAATTAAAAGTGTACCGGCAAAGTTTGTTAAAATGGGCGTTTGAGGGGAAATTGACAAATAAAAATGTAAAAGATGGAGAATTGCCGAAGGGGTGGAAGTTGGCAATTTTGGGAGAAGTTTCTAAAGCATGCCTTGGTAAAATGCTGGATAAGCAAAAAAACATAGGAACGCTTAAGCCATATTTAAGGAATATTAATGTTCGGTGGAATGGCTTTTACCTGGATGACCTATATGAAATGCGTTTTGAAGAAAAAGAAAGTGAAAGATTTGGAATTATTCTAGGTGATTTAATCATTTGTGAAGGGGGTGAACCTGGAAGAGCAGCCATCTGGAAAGGCCAAATTCAAAACATGAAAATTCAAAAAGCATTACACCGAGTAAGATTTGATCAATCAGTTAAGAATGAATACTTTCTATATTATTTAAACCTAATTTCTTCAACTAAATTTCTTGACCAATATTTTACTGGAACCACTATAAAGCATTTAACCGGTCAAAGTTTAAAAAAAATAACTTTTCCATTACCTTCTTTCGAGGAGCAACAATTAATCGTCGATGAACTCGAAAGCAAACTTACCGTTTGCGATAAAATAGAAGAAACCATTACCAATAGCCTGCTACAGGCGGAATCGTTAAGGCAAAGTATATTAAAAAAGGCGTTTGAAGGAAAATTAGTC
>JBBQSY010000014.1:0-49398 GCA_038213495.1 Bacteroidales bacterium | reverse complement strand
GGAAGCGCTGGAGCAGCAGACCGCCAGCGCCGAAGTGCTGCAGGTCATCAGCAGCTCGGTGGCCGACACGACGCCGGTGTTCGACAAGATCCTCGACAGCTGCCAGCGCCTGTTCGCCACTGGCGAGCTCGCCATCTACCTGGTGCACGACGACGGCCAGGTGCGCGTCGGCGCACTGCGCGGCGAGTGGATCCAGGGCATGTCGTCGGTGCTGCCCAAGCCGGTGGACCAGACCGGCACGGGGCTTGCCATCCGCAGGCGCGCCGTCGTGCACATCCCCGACGCCGCCGCCGAAACCGACCCCGCGCCGACGATGCGCGACGCGCTCGCGCGCCTGGGCAACTATTCGTCGCTCTTTGCCCCGATGCTGTGGGAAGGGCGCGGCATCGGCTCGATCGCCGTGGTGCGCCACCCGCCCGCGCCGTTCACGGAAAAAGAGATTGCCCTGCTCCGCACCTTCGCCGACCAGGCCGTGATCGCGATCCAGAATGCACGGCTGTTCAACGAGCTGCAGGCACGCAACCGCGACGTGACCGAGGCGTTGGACCAGCAGAAGGCCTCGGCCGAGATCCTCGCCGTCATCAGCAGCTCGGTGGCCGACACACAGCCGGTGTTCGAGAAGATTCTGCAAAGCTGCAAGCACCTGTTCGGCGGCGACGAGCTCGACGTACTTCTGGTCGACGAGCAGGGGCAGCTCAACATCGCCGCCTACCTGGGCAAGGCGCACGACATCGTGGCCGCCACCTTCCCCGCGCCAGTGGAGAGCACACCCGCCGGCCGCGCCATTCGCGAGCGGCGCCACTGTAACTCTGTAACAAATATCAATCCAATCAATCCCATCAATCCCATCAATCCATTCAATCCCATCAATCCATTCAATCCCATCAATCCATTCAATCCCATCAATCCTCTCCCCTATTTCCCCGCAATGTCCAGGTATTCGAGCACGGAAGTGGTTATATAATCCAACTGTTCATGATCCATTTCGGTATGCATAGGCAGAGAAATCACACAATTACTCAATTGTTCGGTAACGGGGAGATCACCGGCTTTGTAACGGGGATCGAGGTAAGCTTTCTGAAGGTGAATCGGCACCGGGTAATAGATCATAGCCGGAACATCTTTGGCGGCAAGGAACTCTCTGAGTTTATCGCGGTCGACCCCTCTAGCCTGCAGTGTGTATTGATGAAAAACATGCGTTGAGCGGGGATTCCGGGCAGGAACTACAAGTTCCGGATGCCCTTTGAAGGCTTTGTCGTATGCGGCTGCAAGCTGTTGACGGGCATGAGCATACTTATCAAGGTATTGCAGTTTCACCTTTAATACCGCGGCCTGTATACTATCGAGGCGGCTGTTCACCCCTATATCATCATGGTAATAACGAATTGTCATTCCATGATTTACGATGGAACGACATTTCCGCGCAAGATCGTCGTCATTTGTAAATATAGCACCGCCATCGCCGAAGCACCCCAGGTTTTTGGATGGAAAAAAAGAGGTGCAACCGATATTACCGATGGTTCCTGATTTTTTCCATACATCACCGGCATTAAGGTAATCGGAGCCAATGGACTGGCAGGCATCTTCGATAACATACAGATTATGCAGCTTTGCTATCTCCATTATAGCATCCATATCAGCATTTTGCCCGAAAAGATGAACGGGAACAATAGCCTTCGTGCGTGAAGTAATAGCTTTTTTGATCGCTTCCGGGCTGATATTAAAAGTATCCGGTTCAACATCTACCAGTACAGGCGTGAGGCCTAATAATGCAATAACCTCGGCAGTTGCAATAAAAGTGAAGGAAGGCGCAATTACCTCGTCGCCAGGTTTGAGCCCGAGAGCCATCATACTGATCTGTAATGCATCGGTACCGTTGGCACAAGGAATAACATGCTTCACATTCAGGTAGTTTTCGAGTGCAGCCTGAAATTCTTTTACAACCGGACCATTTATAAAGGAGGTGGAATCTATCACTTTGCTGATGGCTTCATCAATCTCAGGCTTGATTTTTTCATACTGTGTGCTGAGGTCGACCATCGAAATCTTTCGCATAATCTGAAATAGTTATTATTATACATATTGCCTGCAAAGATATTTAATGTAAGCGTGCAATATGAGATGGAATCAATTAAAAATACTGTGCATCCTGAATTATGATAAATATATCCGAAAACGACTGACAGTAAGATGCGATTTGTATCTTTGCAATCATATTTTAAAACTAGTCATTAAGGTATCGGTATCTTGAGAAATCAGATTTACAGCGATTTTACCTGGCAGAGAACCTGACCTCCGTTTTAAATATATTTTGTAACCAACTTCTTAACAAGCGATCATTATTCCATGCAGCAAATATATTCCTTACTTATTTTAAGCTATGGCCTGATGATCCGGGGTTCATCCCTATTTAACAGAAAAGCAGCGTTGTGGATAAAGGGCCGCGTACGTTATTGGGTAACTCTTGATAAAATCTTTTCATCACCGCCATGTAACCAGTCGGGGAGAAAGCTCGCATGGTTTCATTGTGCTTCGTTAGGCGAATTTGAACAGGGCCGTCCGATCATAGAAGCATTTAAGCAGCAGAACCCTCAATATCTTATCCTGATTACGTTTTATAGCCCCTCGGGTTACGAAGTCCGCAAAGCATATACGGGAGCCGATCTTATCCTTTACCTTCCTTTGGATACCAGGCCTAATGTAAGAAGGTTTGTTGAAACTGTTAAGCCGGATATTGTTTTTTATATCAAGTATGAATTCTGGTTCAATTTCCTGAGTTACCTGCAAGCGAAGAATATTCCAACCATACTCATATCAGCAGTTTTTCGTCCGGACCAGCATTTTTTTAAAGGATACGGCGAATGGCCCAGGAAAGTTCTGCAGGGATTTACAAAGATTTTTGTCCAAAACGAAAACTCCAAAGAGCTTTTAGGGTTTATTGGTATCGATGATGTTGAAGTGAGCGGGGATACGCGCTTCGACAGAGTTGCCGCTGTTGCTGCGTCATCTGATGTCATAGAGATTGCAGAGGCATTCAGTCGTAATCACCAGGTTATGGTTGCAGGCAGCACCTGGCCCGAAGATGAAGAGCTGATTTTCGCCCTTATAGGGCAGAACAAACACAAACTGCGTGTGATACTAGCCCCGCACGAAATTAATCCCGCCCACATTGATGCGCTGGTGAAAAAAGCAGGCAATAAAGCTGTGTTATTCTCAATGACTAATACGGATGAAGTTAAAAATGCCGAAATCCTTATTATTGATTCTATCGGGATGCTTTCCAATTTATACAGGTATGGAACATTTGCATATATCGGAGGCGGCTTTGGCGCAGGGATACACAACATCCTTGAGGCTTCCGCATACGGCTTACCCGTGTTTTTCGGGCCTAACTACCATAAATTTAATGAGGCCAGGGAATTAATTGAACTGAAAGGCGCTTTCGAAGTGAAAACTCCGGAAGAATTAGTAATGAAAACTGAAGAATTGCTTTCGGATCCCGCAAAACTTGCCGGTGCTTCAGCAGTGAATAAAAACTTTGTTTCCAACGGATGCGGAGCCACTGAAATTATTATTCAGTACGTTAATAAACTTGTAGCTCAGGGATAGTTTAAAGGTTGAAACTGCTGATTGCGCAACTGGGGCTCAAACCCTGCTTCGCGGATAGCTCTCTGGATACCGGCTTCATCAAAAGTATAACTGGCCCCGGCGACACTCACCACATTTTCTTCAATCATAATCGAGCCAAAATCATTGGCACCTGCATGCAGGCATAATCCGGCTGTATCTTTGCCTACAGTGAGCCACGACGCCTGAATATTAGGAATGTTTGGCAGCATCAGTCTGCTGATGGCAATAGTACGAACATAATCCTCAGGACTCACCGAATTGGAGATGCCATATCTTTTTTGCAAAGCTGTGCCTTCGTCCTGGAAAGGCCAGGGAATAAAAGAAATAAATCCGGTTGCTCCTTCTGGCTTTTCATCCTGGACTTCACGGATATAAACCATATGCTGAATTCGTTCTTCAACAGTTTCGATATGACCAAACATCATGGTGGCCGAAGTGGTGAGGCCAAGTTTGTGGGCTTCGCGCATTACATCGAGCCATTGACCAACAGTGCATTTGTTTTTCGAAATCGTACCACGTACACGATCGGAAAGAATTTCGGCACCGGCACCGGGAAGACTGTCGAGCCCGGCAGCAATAAGTTGCTCCAGCGTTTCACGGTAACTTATACCTTCCATTTCTGAAATATGCACTACTTCGGGCGGACCTAAGGCGTGCAGTTTAAGTTTTGGGTAAAGATTTTTGAGCTGCCGGAATAAACTTGTGTAAAAATCAAGGCCGAGTTTCGGATGCATGCCGCCCTGGAAAAGCAATTGCTCGCCACCGCGGGCAAAAAGTTCGTCAATTTTTTCTTTGTACTGCTCAATAGTTGTAATATAGGCTTCCTTATGATTGGCTCCACGATAAAAATTACAGAACTGGCAACCGGAAACACAAACATTGGTGTAATTTACATTGCGGTCGATAAGCCATGTTACCAACTTATCCGGATGGAGCCTGTTGCGCACCTGGTTTGCAGCAAACATCAGTTCGGCTGTGGAAGCTTCCGTATACAGGGTAACACCCTCTTCCAGTGAAAGATGTGAGCCATGTATTGCTTTTTGGAGTATTTCGAGGTAAGCCATGGCGCAAAAGTAGGCATTTTCGAGGTAAAAATGGATCCAGGAATTTTCACAAATGGGGCACAAATTTGCACAAATTGTTCCTTTTAAATTTTTCCGCATTGTACAAATTAAACACTGATACTAAAAAATCATTCGTGTTCATTTGTGAAAAATTTGTGGATGCATCTATTCCTTTGGCCTGTAATTGTCTTTATAAACATCGAAATCGAGCACTTTTAATTTCCAGCCATTATCCATCTTACAGTGCCGGTAACGCAGCAAATAGGCCGCTGATCCCAGGGCGATAAAAGACCCGCCCGCAATAAGGATTGTATTGTCAATCAACGGCTTTTCCTTGTGGATTCCTCTGTTAATTAGGCTTATACCTGAATAAACGACGGGAACCAGGAACATCTTACGCCAGGCACTGTTTAAAAAATGCCGGGTTATTTTTACTTCTTTAACGCTGGCAAATGGAATGGTATAATTCTTATTCACTATGCAAAGTGTATCATCAATATAGGTAATTACACCCCCGGCAATAAACTCCGGATTGCCCATCATCACAGTAATATTGTCGCCGGTTTTAAACATAAAACGTTTGGTGGTTCCTGGTTTCTGAAGTAAAATAACTTTTTGGGCATCCAAAGCCTGGCTTAATGCCAACATCAGTATAGTGAATATAAAAAGCAAGCGCAGTTTCATAAAATGATCCTTAAATAAAGATAAAATTAAACAAATTAAGTGAGAGTAGTTTGTTAAAAATAATCAAAAAAATCTTCCTGTTGTCCAAACTACCCTGGGATTTGACAGCAATGATATTTTTACGACATTTGTACACTTATGATGACAGCGAATATGCATTCCAAAAGCTATATCTTTATTGTAATACTTTGTTTTTCAGTGCTCCATGGCTGCAACTATGTAACGGGAGATAAAGTTACAATAAACGGAAAGTTTACTCATCTGCCTGAATCACAAGTGTATATTTATCAGGTTCTTCCTGACAGCAAACTGGTTATAGATTCAGTAAAAACAGATGTTTCCGGGCATTTTAGTATAACAATACCGGTAAAAGCAGATGGATACTATACGGTACGTATAAACCCGGAGAATGAAATAATATTGCTGGTGTCGCCGGGTGAAGCAATTACACTTACAGGCGATGGCAATTCCTTGCGAAATACATACACAGTGCAAGGATCAAAAGAATCGGAATTATATGCGGAATACAATAAATTCACAATGGCCAACCTCGTGAAAGTAGATTCTTTATCCCGCATTTTTGCCGAAAGCCGAACCAATCCTGACTTTAACCAGATAAAACAGCAACTTGATTCAGCGTATTTAGGGGTTTTCAATGTTCAGAAGGAAGAGGTTATTCTGTTTGTAAACAGTTATATCAATTCACTTGCCTCGTTGCTGGTTATTTCCGAAAATTTCGGCCCTAATCCGGTTTTATCAGAAAAAACGCATCCTGAACTCTATCTGAGACTCGACAGCGCACTATTTCTATCGTATCCGGATAACAGCCTTGTAAAATCCTTTCATCAGCGAATGCTGGGGTTGAAGACCGAAAGAGCGGATATAAAAGCGCAGGACAGCAAACTGATGCCGGGAATGCAGGTCCCTGAGATTGCACTTCCCAACGCAGGCGGGAAAGAAGTCAGGCTCTCTGCATTTCGGGGCAAACTTACGCTGGTCTATTTCTGGAGCAGTTGGAACGCGCTTAGCCGTCAAACTAATATGAAGCTAACACCCATTTACAGCAGGTATCACAGCCGCGGACTCGAAATATTTGCCGTTTCCATTGATTCCGACGCTGAACTTTGGAAAAGAGCTTACATGCTCGATAAAGCGTATTGGAACCAGGTAATTGATACCCGCGGACTTGAGTCGGAATATTGCAAAACATACGCGGTAAGGGAAATTCCAAAGATGGTACTGATAGCGAAAGACGGTAAAATAATTGCACGCGACCCGGAATTCGGGGAACTGGAATCTTTAATTAAGAAAAATATTTAAATGGTTTGAAGAGTTTCATGGTTTCAATATTTCAGAGTTTCAAAGTTACAGAACCTGATATGCAGCGAAAACTTTTCAGACATTCAGACTTTTCAAACATTCAAACAATTTAAAAAACAAACTCACAATAATCACGAAAAAGAATGGCTCAATCAAACACAAATATCTATTTCGCAAGCGATTTTCACCTGGGTATTCCCGACCGGCATAGCAGCCTGATGCGCGAGAAAAAGCTGATACGCTGGCTGGATATGGTTCAGGAAGATGCGGAAGCCATTTACCTGATGGGCGATCTGTTCGATTTCTGGTTTGAGTATAAAACCGTTGTTCCGAAAGGATATACACGGCTGTTGAGCAAACTTGCCGAAATTACCGATAAAGGAATACCTGTTCATTTTTTTAAAGGCAACCACGATTTCTGGGCTTTCAGTTATCTGAACGAAGAAGCCGGTGTGATTATCCACGACGATTCGCAGGAAATAGTTTTAAAAGGAAAGAACTTCTTTCTCGCTCATGGCGACGGTCTTGGTCCGGGCGACAAGAGTTATAAATTCATGAAAAAAATATTTCTTTCTAAATTCAACCAGTTCCTTTTCCGTTGGCTCCACCCCGACCTGGGCACAAAAATGGGACTTTATTTTTCGCGCGGAAGCCGTATCTCGAATATGATAAAGCAGGATAAGGATGAAAATTTCTTTGAAAATGACCAGGAAAAGCTGCTCGTTTATTCAAGGCAAATGGCATCCCAAAAGCCTGATATCGATTATTTTGTATTCGGGCACCGGCATGTGCCTACCAATCTGAAAGTTTCCGAAAAAGCCAGTTGCATTATCCTTGGCGACTGGGTGAAACATTACTCATACGGGAAATTCGACGGAGAGACTTTTGAGATTGAGTATTTTGAAAGAGAGGTTGAAAAACAGGATTAATTACACCGCGTCCGAAAACCTGAATATTCAAAATTGGAAAAAGCCATTTGCTGAAATGCCAAGGGTTCGGTTAACTAAAATAAATAACAACTAATAATAAACAATATGGAAAATCTGAAATCTTACATCGAAACCAATAAAGAACGGTTTCTCGACGAATTATTTGGTTTAATCCGCATTCCTTCAATCAGTTCGATAGGAGCGCATAAAGAAGACATGGTTACAACGGCTCAATATATCGTTGATTCGTTATTAAAGGCTGGTGCAGATAAGGCGGAAATTATGCAAACCACCGGTCACCCAGTGGTTTATGGAGAAAAAATCATTGATCCGGCCAAACCCACTATCCTGGTTTACGGACATTACGATGTAATGCCGGTTGATCCGCTTGAGCTATGGGATTCGCCACCTTTTGAACCGGAAGTCCGCGACGGGAAGATTTTTGCCCGCGGCGCTGTGGACGATAAAGGGCAGCTTTTCATGCAGGTTAAGGCTTTTGAATACCTTGTACTCACAAATCAGCTTCAGTTCAACGTAAAATGGATGATCGAAGGAGAGGAAGAAATGGGGTCGCCTGCTTTAGCAAAATGGCTTCCCGGTCAAAAAGACCTGTTGAAAGCGGATATTATCCTGGTTTCGGATACCAGCATGATTGCCATTGATATTCCTAGTGTTACCGTAGGATTACGGGGTCTTGCATATATGGAAGTAGAAGTTGCCGGGCCTGACAAGGACCTGCATTCAGGACTGTATGGCGGCGCTGTGGCCAACCCGGCAAATATCCTGGCTAAAATGATTGCTTCGCTTCACGACGAAAACAACCATATCACCATTCCGGGTTTTTACGATGATGTATTGGAATTGTCGGCCGAAGAACGCGCTGATATGGCCCGTGCTCCTTTCAACCTTGAAGATTTTAAACAGAAGCTTGATATCAAAACCACGCTTTGCGAGAAAGGATACACAGTTAACGAATGTACCGGCATACGCCCGACATTGGATGTAAACGGCATGTGGAGTGGCTATACCGGCGAAGGTTCAAAAACCGTATTACCGGCCAAAGCTTTTGCAAAAATCAGCATGCGTCTTGTTCCTCACCAGGATCCAAATAAAATCGCTCAGCTCTTTTCCCGTCATTTTGAATCAATAGCTCCTGATTATGTAAAGGTAAAAGTTACTGAAAACCATGGCGGATATCCGTATGTAGCACCAACAAACACAGCAGCGTATCGTGCTGCAAGCAAAGCGTACGAAACCGTTTATGGAATTAAGCCTGTACCCACACGAAGTGGCGGAAGTATTCCGATTATTTCAACCTTTGAGCAGGTGCTGGGCATTAAATCAATCCTTATGGGATTCGGATTGGATACGGATGCCGCACATTCGTCAAACGAAAATTACCACCTGGAATGTTTTTATAAAGGGATTGAAACGATTACCTGGTTTTATAAATACTTTGAGGAAGAATTGAATAACAAGGCATAGTTCAAGCTGAATTATTTAAAAACACCCGTTCGGTCCTTATCCGGCGGGTGTTTTTTTTGAAATTATCAAACTGTAACTATTCAGTCCATAATAAATCAATTTTGCCACGGATTTGACAAATTATCGAATCAGAACTGCTTTCAGCAGTTTTTATAACAAAACAAAACAGACCTAAGGCTCATACTTAGCTGTGTAATCAGCGTAATCTGTGGCCTGTATTAATCCCTCATAGCATTGACCAAGCTAATTATTTACAACAAATTTGATCAGGACAAATGTTAAAAATCATCAAACTAATCTTCTTCAGCTTTGTCATTCTGATGCTCGATAATATATTGCTTTGTAGCATCGTTTCTGAACTCGGTATGCATGATCTGCCCTCCGGTGCGTCCCACATAAATCATGGCTCCACAACTGATCAGAGACAGAACCAATGTTAATATCAACAGGAAATTAACAGATCTTTCCTTTTTCCAAATGCTGTAAAGCGTTAAGGCTGCCAATAAACCGGCCGGGATTATTATAAACAGCGCAACCGAAGCAATGTCCTCATGCTTGTTCACCAGGCTCTGAACAATATCAGGCATTCCTTTTACCGCTTCTTTGGCCGGATCACCTGTAAGGTCGGTAACAACAGCCATAAGTGCAGCAAAAACAATGGTTCCCAACCCGCCGATCTTTATACCATCATTTTTAAAGATCATTCCGGTAAGTAAAATTACAGTGCCGATTATTACTCCGACTATCGGAAAATGATTGATAATCACATGAATATAAGCCCAGTTCATAAAATCAATTTTTGAAAGCTGAAAAAACTTTATTGGAACCAAATCCAGTTTCCTGGTTTTTTATTCTGATACAAATATATGTATTTAGTCGGAGTGCGACTCAAAGTCGCACTCCGACTAAATAAAAAAACGGCTGCAGAATATCTTCTGCAACCGTTTTATCACCATTTGCCTTTGTTTACCTGCGTTTTGGATTTGCCGTAGAGTTTCTTTCTGTACCAGCAGCAGGGCTTCTTCTTTCCGTTTGTTTTACTTCTTCCCGTGACTCCTCATTTTTAACAGGTGTTTGATTACGTGAGTCGGAGGCCGGAGCCGCAGTTTGCGTTTTTTGTTCACGGGAGGGTTGAGTTGCGGGAGCTGTGTTTCTTCCAGACTCGCGTGATGGGCTGCTGTAAACCTTTTGCAGATCAGGAGAACTGTTGCGAGGTTGAGGAGTTGCAGTTGTTTCCACCCTGGCCGGACTGCCTCCTGACGAGTTTCTCGTGTTTGAGTTACTTACCCGGGTAGAAGTTTTTGTCCTAGTTTCAGGAGCAGTACGGGATGAATTCCGTTCAGGATATACTTGTGTTCCCATGCGAGGCTCAACTTTTGTTTCCTTGTTTACTGATCTGTTTTGAGATTCCGTTCGTGTGTTGGTGCGTGGAGTTGATTTCGTTTGTTTTTGAACTTCAGTTGATCTGGTTGCCGGAACCCGGTCCGATGAGTTGGGTTCAACCCTTTTCTCATTTGAAACATTGGGGTTGCGTTGCAGCGGTTTTTGAGTATAGGTGCGGGTTTCAGTCCTGGTTTCGCGGGTGCGGTTTACACCGGGATCGTTAGCACGTGCAGTGGTCTGTTCAATTTTCCTGCCGGTCCTGGCTTGCTCAATGTTGCGGGATTCAGTAGGACGATATTCGCGTTGCCTGTTATCGACAGCCGGGCGGTAAACATTCAGCCTGTTGTTGTTAACACTTGTTTTTTCAGCTCTTTGGTTGTCAACCACTTCCAGTGTCCTAACCCTGGTTCTGCTATATCTTTCAACATCAGAGGCTTTAGGCCCCTGGTACCATGAATTATGGTTTCCGCCTTTAGCATTGTTTCCGATATAGATATTGTTGATGTAGGTAATGTTGGTTACCCTTACCGGCCTGTCGTATATATAGTTATTCCAGTTATTGGAGTAAAATCGGTTGCAGGGAACAAAGGTCCACTATGGATCGGGAGCATACCAGCCCGGGTTGGACTGTGCGTAAATGTTTGGCCCCAGCGGAGCCCAGCCCCAGTAGTCGTTGTACGAACCCCAGCTTACCCAGGCAGGTGCCCATTCGGTTCCGGGTATCCACAGCCAGCCTAAATAATTGTCAAAATCCCAGCGGCCATAGTGAAAGGCGGCCCATCCCCAGTTATAGCCTGAGTTCCAGGTCCATCCATAATTGGTATAAACCCAGTTACCATTAGAGGAATAAGGTCTGAATGATTCAGGATTGTCGAAATAAGGACGCCATACGTATCCGTAATCATAGGAGTAGATCCAGTCACCATAAGGCGAAAGTTGATCGTAGAAGGTCTGAATCGAGATGGTTGAGTATGACTTTTTGTTTTTGTGTGCTTCGGCACTGAATACTATAACCATCGAAAGGAGCAGGAATAATGTTATCTTTTTCATGGCACAAGAGATTAGTAGTGTTATTTATTTAACCCTTTATTTACAGAGGTTTTAGAGGCTCTGTTATAAAGTGAGTTGCAAAGCGTGTGCCACAGTCGACAAATAATTAAACTATTTTATTTTTATTTTTTAAGGATTCTGATTTGATGGATGCAATTAACTGATAATCTATTAGATAAAAAAACAGGTAGTAAATGAATACTACCGGTTTTAATCAAATATTATGGATGATTTTATTTTATTTCCTTCTTTTTATTGAAAGCAGCCACCCCTTCATCAAGGAATTTAATGTAAGAAGCAATATCAAGATCGTACGCGTGCGGTTGAACAAGTGAATTACCCTCACTATCGAGAATCACATAAAACGGCTGCGCATTTGCCCCGAATTTTTCTATCTGTATTTCGGAATTTTTCTTCCCCAGCAGTTTTACCTCCCTGCCATCTTTATTCGTATACCATTCTCCCTTAGGCAATTCAATCACTTTATCATCCACATACAGAGCAGCAATTACGAAATTCTCGCGTAAGCGTTTCAGCACTTCCGGATCGCTCCATACACGGTTTTCCATTTCGCGGCAATTGGTGCAGCCGTGCCCTGTAAAATCAACAAATATAGGCTTGTTCAATGCCTTTGAGGCTTTCAGCGCTTCATCATAATCAAAATAGCCCTTTAATCCATGCGGAATCTTAAGAACGGTGTTACTGTATTTTGGTGCATCTGCAATATTGCCTTTAACTGCGACTCCGCTTCCGGCATTTTCGCGTACAATGGCTGTAACATCAAAATCCTGCGTTTCCATCGGGGGAAGCCAGCCTGATATTCCTTTGAGCGGTGCGCCCCATAACCCTGGAATAAGGTAAACTACGAAAGTGAAGGTAGCCACAATCAGCATCAGTCTTGGAAAAGATTTAACAACCGGGTAATCGCTGTCGTGCGGAAACTTTATTTTCCCCAACAGGTAGAATCCCATCATGGTAAAAATTACAATCCAGAAACCAAGGTATATTTCACGGTCGAGAATGCCCCAGTGGTAAGTCTGATCAGGAACATTGAGAAATTTCAGAGCGAAAGCGAGTTCGATAAAACCTAATACAACCTTAACCGAATTGAGCCATCCGCCTGATTTTGGCATTTTATTTAACCACTGCGGAAATAAGGCAAATAATGTAAAGGGAATAGCAAAGGCCAGTGAGAAACCCAGCATGCCAATGATCGGCATCAGTATCTGCCCTCCTACCGATTGAACCAGAATAGTGCCTACAATAGGACCGGTACAACTGAAAGAAACCAGCACCAGGGTAAGCGCCATAAAAAGCGTGCCTATGGTTCCGCCTTTGTCTTCGGCCAAAACGGATTTATTTACCAGCCAGTTGGGCATGGTAATTTCGAAGTACCCGAAAAAGGATGCCGCGAATATCACGAAAATGAGAAAGAACAACACATTTGGAATCCAGTGGGTACTTATCCAGTTGCTGAACTCTGCGCCAAAAAGCACGGCAATTACCGTTCCGAAAAGAGTATAAATCGCAATAATAGCGAGCCCGTATATGGATGCCTGTACTTTGCCGTTGGTGCCGGATTTCATAAAATAGGATACTGTCATCGGAATCATGGGGAAGACACAAGGAGTTAGAATGGCAACCAAACCGGCTCCGAAAGCGATTAAGAAGAACAGCCATAAAGGCGTTTTACCGTCGTCGACCGGCTTTGAGAGATCAACCACTGCAGGAGTTATGGCTGTATCAGCTTTAGCAACAACAGCAGTGTCTGTGGTCTTCACCCGGGCGGTATCGGCGGTAACTGCAGCAATTTCAGGCTTAAATGACTTTGATCCAGCCAGGTCAAATGAAAATTCAGACTCACCTGGAATGCAACTATTATCGTTACATGTTTGATACGAAATATTCCCGTTTACTTTTATTGGCTTTTTACTTAGGACATTAACCTTTTGTATAAAAACAACTTGTTTGTCGAAATACTTGACCTGCATTTTGAACAAGTCGTCATATTCTTCAAGTGCTTTGGGTTCTATAACTCTACCAATCAACTTAAAACCTGACAAATCCTTAAAATTGAACTCGGTAGGCATAGGACCGTCCTTAGGAAGGTTCTGAGAATAAAGATGCCAACCTTTACCGATGTTTGCTGTAAATTGCAATTCGGCTATGGAATCGTTGATCCGTTTGGCTTCAAACTTCCATTTTACAGGCTCCAGTAATTGAGCAACAGCGGACAAACCTGTTAGCAGGTTTAGTATAAAAATAAAAAGTAACGCTTTACCAGCGCGAAAAGCAATTCTTTTCATAGTATTTTATCGTTTGGCGAATTAAAAGTACAGCCAGTATAGGCAGGGGACAAAAGTATAAATAAATAAGAATGGCACTACGCCTTTGTATTAGAATTGATTAAGAAAACAATTGATATAGAACAATTGCGAAAATATATGCGATTTTCCTCCTAAACATAACGTTTGAAAGGTTTGAATTGTTTGAAAGGTTTGAAGAGTTATCCTCAGGCAGATACAATAAGACTTTAACTCTTAAACTCTTAAACTTTGAGCCCACTCCGAAAAGTCACAATTTATTGATTTTCAACTTTTTTACCCCTGACCCCTAAAGGGGAATGCGTTGAAAACCAATAAATTGGGCTAAGTCCCCTTTAGGGGATTTAGGGGTAAAAGACTTTTCGGAGCAGACTCAACTTAGTATCCCGATAGGGATCGGGACTGAAACTCTGTAACGCTGAAACTCTGAAACTTTATGAGATATTAAAAGATGGCCTAACCAAACAGCAGGCTGCAGCCACATGAAGAAGTTTCAGTTTCCCCGCTATCGTCAAAAGAAGTAATTACGAAAGCTTTCCGGGTTTTAGGGGTTATACGGAAGCGGTTATCAATTCTTTTGCCAATCACGCATACAATATCTTCACCGGAAAGCAGGAGCCATGTTTGTTCCTTATCAGCAAGGGATACTTTCTGATTAATAAAAAAATCACTCAATTTTTTCCTGCCTTTTAATCCCAGCGGAATAAACCAATCTCCCTTTTCCCATTTACGCAGTTTAAGAGGGAATGTGAGTTTATCCAGGTCCAGACAGGCAATGGAAGCTTTTCCCATCGGAAGATCGCTGATTTTATCCGTTTCATAAAAACAAAGGCAAACCGGATGTTTCAGTTCAATGCATTTCCGTTCAACAGAAAAAATCTCACCCTCGAAAGTGGCTGAATTTACATCTGTTAATGGCTGAATTATAAAATTTTCGCGGTCGCGGAGCAGGCGGTGCGTTGGCGAATAAAATGTCTTTCCCGAAAATGTATCCAGCGACCTGACAATTTCTTTTACTACCGGATAGGTAAATCCATAGGGTTTCAGTAACTCGAAGAGATACGTATTATGAGGTTCGTATTCGTATATCCAGTCGATTGAAATCAGAACCCCTTTGGGAGTTTCCTGCACCAGATCGGCTGTAATTCCGGCAATATGGCTGTTATAAATGGTTTCAACGTCACGTAAATGAGCAATGGATTCATTTAATTTATAGCTGAACAGCGGGTTGATTTTGTACAACTCGGCCAGCACATCGAGACGGAGTTTGTTTCGGAGGTATTTACGGCTTTTGTTTGATCTGTCTTCTCGCCAGGGCAGGTTAAGGTCCAGTGCAAAGGACATTATCTTTTCACGTGTTGTGAACATCAATGGCCTGATGATTTTACCCTGTTTGGGCAAAATGCCGTGCATACCACCAATCCCGGTTCCGCGTAAAAGATTAATAAAAAAGGTTTCGGCCTGGTCATCCAGATGGTGGGCCGTAGCAACAAAATCATACCCCTGTTCTGCAACCATTTGTTCGAACCAGGCATACCTTAAGTCGCGGGCCGCCATTTGTATGGAAATCTTATTATCGGCGGCATATTTTTTTGTACCAAAATGTTTTACAAATACCGGTACACCATATTGCTCCGCAAGGTTTTTTACAAAGGTTTCATCTTCATCCGATTCCTCGCCCCTGAGACCAAAATTAACATGTGCTATTCCGAAATTATAACCGGCATCCTTAAACAGCCGGACCATGGCTACAGAGTCGACTCCTCCGCTTACTGCCAGCAGAATACGATCGGACTGACCGAAGATATCCGCTGACTGAATGTATGCTTTGAATTCCTGTAACATATGTACAAAAGTACATTATTTTTTAAATTACAGGCGGCTCTGGTATTTAGATGCTTTCTAAATATACCTGATTGGTTGTTATGAATGTCCCCCGATAATTATCCGCATAATTTTAAGATTCAGAATGAAGAAACGTACAACCTGCCAGGGGAAAAATTTACGCCAAAAACGAGTACTCCTGGTAGGAACCGGTGGATAAGCTTCATCTTTATATCCTTTTACTATATTTTTCTTTATCATTTCTTTTCAGGTTTTAGGTCCCTATAGCTATCGGGATGGGGGGTTAGGTTTTGTGATAGGAGCATCCCTCCGATATTTTATTTTTCACTATTCGGGCTACTCCGGAATCAACCACCAGAATGGTTTTGCTTTTGCTTTGTACATAAACATGAAATGAAGTACAAGTTTAATCCAATGGCCGGCCAGCCCAGGTTCGCCCATGGTATAACTGCTGTCGCGACCCCAAACAGGATACTTTTCGTAATCAGGAATTATTGGAAAAACAGTCATGGTTGCAGCCATTCCATCACGAAGGCCATACCCGGATGAAATGATACAGGCAGCGCCCATTTTACCCATGGAGGCTTTATGTTTCAATTCTTTGCTGCCGGTTAATATCTGCTCAGCAATATTCAATGCAACAACTTTACCCATAATTCCCGAAGGCATACCGGTACGTGGCGGAGTAGGAAATATCGCAAGGCCATTTTTATTGGTCATAGGTTTCGAAATGGCATGAGGGGGCGCAAAAGCAATTCCGGCGGCAAAAATATTATCAAACTTTGGATTCTGATAAACTGATGGCCAATCTGCTACCGACCAGTCTTCGAATTCTTTAGGCTGATAGTCGGCATCTACTTTCATAAAACCGTTTGGCGCAAATAATTCAGGAGTAATGTCAGTTCCGTTTTTTGCAAACGCTTTAATTCCCACACCGGAAAAAGCAGGAATCAGCATTGCGAAATCAAATTCCTGTTCATGGATCTCACCGTCAAGAGTTTGGTAATGAGCCTTGCCTTGCTCTACTTTGGTTATTCCCGCACGCTTGATCCATTTTATGCCATATTCCGAAAGTATGGATTCGGTAAATATACGGGTTGAAGTTACATAACCTCCTTTTTTTATAAACGCGCCTCCCATGCCGAAATCGCCCACTTCGTACTCGTTGGTGAGCCATGTAATTTCAGCCTTATCGTTCAGTTTGCGTTTGTTGATTTCAAAGGCCACATTCAGGGCATATTCGAAGGCTGCACCCTGGCAGGTAGCCATTGGATGACCCGTTCCGATAAGGAAACGTTGTTTTTCGCCTTTCGCCATTTTGTCGAGCGAGATTTGCAGATTTTTCCAGGCGTGTTCAGCATGAGTATAGGAACATACGGATAAACTGTGCGCTTCAGGACCCAGCCCTTCGGTTGCAGCGAAATTAAGTTTTGGACCCGTGGCATTTACAAGGTAATCGTATTCAACCTTTTCAGTTTGTCCGATTTTATCCGCCGAAGTATATTCAATAACCACAAATGGTTTCGAATGAGCTGTATCCCCATCGGGAAACAAGGATGTGGCTTTAGCCTGTTTATAGTTAATTCCCATCTTTTCATACACTGGTGCCAATTCAAATGTGACTTGCCCGGCGGTCATCTGTCCGATGCCGACCCAAATGTTTGAAGGAATCCATTGGTATTTTGTATTTGGACTTACCACGGTTACATCATGATTTCGCCCAAGTTTCCGCTTTACTATTTGTGCGGCGGTGTGCCCGGCAATGCCGGCACCCAGTATTACAACCTTTGCCATAATTAACTGATTTTAATCAGTTAAAGATATGAAATATATTTACAAATCTGACAATACAACTAAATTCAGGAATCGCCCGAATTATAGCCAAAGAAAAGAAGTCGGACTAAAACTTCATGCATTTAATTTTCTTTTCATAATACAGTTTGCCTTCATCGGTGCTGATGCCCCTGATAAAATTATCAAACATAACGTCGAAAAGGACAGCAAATGAAATGCTTTCATTTGGGAAAAAATCGGGATTGTGCAGATCGATGAGCCTGCTGATGTAAATACGCGAAATGAGTTCGGCACTAAGGTCGGGGCGATACATTCCCTGTTGCATTCCATGTTCGAAGTTTGTCCTGATTTTAGCACTTACAAAGTTTACACGCTTATCCACAAATATTTGCCTTATTTCGGGAAAATCCGATCTCAGATCAAAAGTAATGCTTGGCAGAATATTAACAAATTTATGACTGATCTCTTTGCTAACTCTCAACAAGCCATCAATTGCATTTAGAGTTGAAAAATCGGATCCTGAAAAAATATTCTCAAGACTAAGCTGTTCATACTTCAATATTTCTTCGACCAATCCTTTTTCGTTACCAAAAGCACTGACAAGGTTTTCAATTGGTATGCCAAGATCCCTGGCGAGGTTCTGAAATGCAAATTCACTTGATTTGTAACCGGAGAGCAATTTTCGCACCTCTTCGATTAATGGAAAGTTAGTATCGGGCATAATGATGAATAAATATGTGTGCCGGTACCTTGATTGCAAATGGCCGGCATTGACCTGATGTATTTGTCCTGTTAAAAGGGATAAGACAGTGCCAAAAGGTTGCATTGTTCATAAAATCACTGTTAGAATAAATTACCCCTGTTACAGAAACGGCAATGTTAATCAATTTCAAAAGCTTCCCCGGAAACAATTCAGAAGTTCAGAAATAATAAAATTGCTTCAAAACTACACCCTACTTTCAATGTCTCTGTTTAGCTTTAAATTAATCGGCAAAAGTACAATAAAAAGAATTGATGTCTTATATTTTTCAGGTATAACATCCGCACTATCAGCAGAATCAAATCAAACCACATAAAATTATCAGCCAAATCCCTTTTACTGCAAAGGGGCACCTGGCACCTGCCACCAGGCGCAAATGAAAAGATTTGAAAAAATCTCTACATTATCTCTAAAAAACCTTATTTAATTGATATTGAATTATTTAACTTGTTCCAAAATCCATTTTGTGACCACTTCCAGTGCTATGGGCGACATTGTCTGTTCAATTTTTGCATACTCATCGGGTGATCCGGTGGTGCATTCCTGGAACAGGTGATTTAAACCAGGCAATTCCCTGGCAGTAACTTTAGTGTTTCCCCCTTTTTCCAAAGCGGTCTTGATAGCTTTTAAATTTACTTCAGGAGGTACCTGTAAATCTTTTTCCCCATTAACTGCCAATACGGGGCATTTCACTTTTTGCAGGGTAATTGCCGGATCGTGTTTAATAAAATAAAGCATCCAGGGACTGGTTATTTGATCAACCTGTTTCTCAATAAAGTCGTCTTCGGTCATTTCTTTCGGCTTCTGTACGGCAGTATCCTCTTTTAATGCCTGTTTAAGGTAGCTCGTCAGATCCTTTTTAAGTGTTTCGACGTTGGTGGATTTGGAAATTAAATCAAAAGCGCCCTGATTCGTTTTTTTTGCTGACTCAAGTTCGGTTTCGCTCATACCTGATACTCTTCCGATTAATTCCTGCTGCAATAACAGCAACTGTCCGCCAGGTATTCCGGTTCCCGCCAGCAGTACTACAAAAGCTATGTCTTTTGAGTTTGCAGCAACCATGGGTGCAATAATTCCGCCTTCGCTGTGACCGATTAAACCTATTTTCATTGTGTTTATTTCTTTCCTTGATTGCAGATATACTACAGCGGCTTCAACATCGGAAGCAAAATCGAGTGAAGTGGCGGTTTTAAAATTTCCTTTGGATGCAAATGTGCCGCGGTCGTCGAATCGCAGAACTGCAATCCCGTTTCTTGTCAGGTAGTCGGACAGAACCAGGAATGGTTTGTGACCTAGTAATTCCTCATCCCTGTTTTGCGGTCCGCTTCCGCTGATAAGTATCACAGCCGGGAAAATACCTTTGACTGAGGGCAATGTTAATGTTCCTGCCAACTGTATTGCATCTTTTTTATTTTCAAATACCACATCCTCCGAATAGTACGGGTAGGGTTTAACCGGCTCCTGTGGCCGGGTAAGTTTCTCTTTTTCAGGAGCTTTTCTGGTCAAATTCAATGGAAATGTAAACCCCGATTGTTTGAAGTTTCCTGCAATGGTATCCACTCCGCTGAAAGATCCCTCGAATTGTATGCCCAGGTTTGGCATTTCAATGTTTAAAAGCGGGTTTTTAAAAGTTGTTGTTGCGACAGGTATATCTTTAGCACCCTGGTCGGGGCTGTCCATGGTAGAGGTATACCCGCTTTCGGATTTGCTGATATGGAATACAATCCGCAATTGCGTTCCCCGCACTTCGAGAAGTCCATTCCATTCACCGGTAATATCCTGTCCAAACATTACAAATGTTGCCAACAATAAGGCAGATACAATTATCGCTTTTTTCATAACAGCGGGTTTTATCAGTTAGTTTATATTGTAAAATTATATTGTTTAGCCCCGGATTGCAATTTATTTATCCATTCATTTCAAAAATCGCCTTTACGTTTCATATCCCGGATCACACGTTTACAGTTTAGGCACGAAAATTATTCTGAATACTTTTTTACCAATGTTTTTATTGCTTAAGAAATCCATAAGCAAAAAGAACACCTAATTTACTACATTTGGCACTCCAAATTTTTTTTTCACAACTAAATTACTGATATATGTTAAAACGCATAGCTCTCCATTGGCAAATATTGATCGGACTTATTTTAGGCGTTGTCTACGGAGCATGGCTACCAGAGTATGTAAGCTACGTAAGCTGGCTGGGCATTTTATTTTTACGTGCCCTGAATATGGTGATTGTGCCGGTAATATTATGCTCGATCATCAGCGGAGTTGCCAATATGGGTACTGCGGATAACCTGGGGCGTCTCGGGCTGAAAACCATGGGATTCTACATGATGACAAGCCTGGCAGCAATTGTTACCGGGCTGGTACTTGTTAATTTTACAAAACCCGGCGTAGGTGCTGATATTGGTTTAATTCAGAAAGTTGAAGGGCTCAGCAGCACGCACCAGTCCATCGGCGAAACATTGCTGAAAATAATCCCTACCAATATTTTCCAGGCTTTCAGCGAAGGTCAGATGCTTTCGATCATCTTCTTTGCTATACTGTTCGGATTCTTCATCATAAAAGTTAAAGAGAAACCCCGTTTGTTCCTGACCAGCTTTTTCAGTTCCAGCCTCGAAGTTGTAATGGAAATCACCATGTTTATTATCAAATTTGCTCCGCTGGGAATATTCGGGATCGTTGCAAACCAGATCAGCCAGGTGCCTGATTTATGGATATTGGCTCAACGGCTTGGTTTGTATATGCTTACCGTAGTTATTGCATTGCTTTTTCATATGTTTATTACACTCTCAGTTACCTTAAAAGTATTCGGGAAAGTGAACCCGCTGCAACATATACGAAATATGTCGGTTCCGATACTGACGGCATTTTCGACATCATCTTCAAATGCCACCTTACCGTTATCGCTTGAGGCGGTTGAACATAAAAGCGGCGTTTCGAATAAAATAGCCAGCTTTACTCTGCCGCTGGGAGCAACCATCAATATGAACGGAACTGCGCTTTACGAATGTGTTGCCGTGATGTTCATTGCCCAGGCATATGGCATCGATCTCAGCTTCTCGCAGCAGATGGTAGTGGTTTTTACGGCTTTGCTTGCTGCCATAGGTTCGGCTGGTATTCCGATGGCCGGATTGGTGATGATGGCTATTGTGATGAATGCTGTAGGGTTGCCGCTCGAAGGCATCGGGCTGATACTGGCTGTGGATCGTATACTGGATATGTTTCGCACAGTTGTAAATGTGTATGGAGATACATGCGGCGCTGTGGTTATCGCAAAATCAGAAGGGGAAGTGTTGAAAATGAAATAAGATTCTTACGCGAGTCAATTCAACGGCCTAAACCGCTGAAAAATATCAGAACCCGGTTCAGGTTAAAATCCGCATGAAAAGCCTGATGAATGAATACTTACTTTTGTACCCACACATTGTTATTCAGCTGAACATCAGGCAAAATATGATCCGGATCAAGTTCAGCTTTAAGTATTTTAGTTGTTGATGCGTATCTGAATGTCCAGGTGCCTCCTCGCTGCCAGATTTCGACCGGTAAATTCACAACGCTTTCTTTTCCATTGGCCTGAAAAACCTTTACAATCGCCGGCATTATCATTTTCCCTTTATTTTCGATCGTGATCAATGCTCCCTTAGCCGGGTCATTTTTCACATATTGAATCCCGGTGATAGCCTGGTCCAGCGTCCAGTTGGTAAAGAACCATTCTTTCCAGAACCAGTTTAAATCTTCACCAACAGCGTTGTTTATGAAATGAAAGAAGTCATAAGGCGTGGGGTGTTTAAATGCCCAGGCCTCTGTATATTTCCTGAAAGCATAATCAAACCTGTCTTTCCCAATCACCACAGTGCGAAGCAGGTTCAGACCGTAGGACGTTTTTCCATAATAAATGAAAAATTTATTCACATCCATTGCTTCAGGCACAAGCATTAACGGGTCCTGCTGATAGGGCATCTTGTTAACATTGAGCATAGACCAGGAATCCTTGTTAAAAAGAGAGTCGTCGGCAGCATATTCGCCATGATTAAAAATGGCAGTGGCCTGATAATTTATAAATGTATTAAAGCCTTCATCCTGCCACATATATTTACGTTCGTTTGAACCTACGATCATCGGGTACCAGTTGTGGCCTATTTCGTGCGAAATCAAAAACCATAAGGGACCTTTTTTTTCTCTGTATTCATTAAAAATCATTCCGGGGTATTCCATGCCTGTAACCACTCCTCCTATACTTACGGCATTGTTCCATGGGTATTCAAAGTAATCTTTTGAATAGATTTCGATACTTGCTTTCAGATATTCAGTAGCCCTGGTCCAGGCGTTATCGCCCATACTTTGGGGCGGGTAAGCCGACATGGCTAAAGCTTTGCGGCCCGATGGAAGATTAATTTTTGCTGCATCCCATACCAGGGCTTTCGAAGCGGCCCAAGCCACATCCCGTGTATTTTTCATCGTGAAATGCCAGGTGAGATTGCCTTTGATGGCAGGTCGCATTTCCGGTTTTCCTATTTCATCAGCATGTATTATGGTAACCGTTTTATCACTTGCGGCAGCCATTGCGAGCCTTTTTATTTCTTCTTTTGTTAAAACTTCGGTACTGTTTTGCAGGTCGCCGGACCCGTAAACAATCATTTCTGAAGGTGCTGTTATGTAATAATCATAATCACCATATTCACAATAAAACTCGCCAAGACCCATATAAGGCAAGGTGTTCCAGCCTTCCACATCATCATACACACACATACGCGGATACCATTGGGCAATTTCGTAGATCTCACCGTTTTTGGTGTGCATTCGTCCTGTGCGGTCGGAGCCAAAGGCCGGTATAGCAAAGCTGAAGTTTATTTTCACGCTTATCTTATCCCCTTTGGGCTGCATAGTACTGCTTAAGCGGATCTGCATCCGTGTATCAGTTATCACCGGCATTACTTTGTAGGTTTTACCTCCATAAGTTACCGACACATCAGCAATTTTGTATCCGCCTTCAAAGCCTTTTGTACCGAACCGATCACTTGAAACAGTTGTAGCGGCCGATCCCCTGGATTCAGAATTAAACAGGTTTTGATCCAGCTGAAGCCATAAATAGTCCAGCTTATCGGGACTGTTATTGGTATATGTAATGGTGACATCCCCAGTTATGGTAGTGTCCTTTTCGCTTAATGTTGCATGTATAAGGTAATCGGCGCTGTTCTGCCAGTACATAGGCCCTGGAGCACCGTTTGCTGATCGAAACTGGTTACCCGTAGTCGGGTTGAAAGCAGGGAGATAAAAATCATGAGGATTGTATTCTGACAGATCGTGACCTGTATTTTGTGCAAACAGAAAGCCAATGCTTACCATTTGAATGCAGAGTAGAATGATTTTTCTCATAGTGTACATTTGATTTTTTAAACTGGTTAGTTTTTCCTTTCGTTGGCTTTTAAAACCCGGATAAAATTCCCTCCCAAAATTTTGTCAATATCCGGAATACTATATCCTTTTTCGAATAAAGCTTTGGTAATCAGTGGATATGTTGTAACATCATCTAGTTGCTGTGGTGGTGAAACTATTCCATCAAAGTCCGAACCCAATCCAACATAATCAACTCCAACCAGTTTGATAATGTATTCAATATGTTCGATCAAACAGGAGAAAGGTGCCCTTAATGCATTTTCCTCAACGGAGTATTTGCTAAACAAATGTTCATCTGTATCCCAATCGTCCAATCCGCTTTTAATCAGCGAGTCATGTTCGGGTTTATGCCTTCCAAGAAAAATATCTTTCTTTTTCTCATACGTACTGTCCAAAAACCCCGAGTAAAAATTGATTTGAATAACGCCTCCATTTTTAGCGATGGCTTTAATCTGATCATCTTTTAAATTTCGTTGGTTCGGGCATAAATTATACACCGAGCTGTGTGATGCAATTATAGGTTTTTTAGTTGTATTTATTACATCCCAAAACGTTTGTTCTCCTACATGGCTTACATCTACTATCATCCCCATCCAGTTCATTCGTTGCACCACCTGTTTGCCAAAATCGGTGAGGCCCTTGTGAGGCAGATCCTTTGTAAATGTTTCGTCGTATGCACTTGTTGCCCATGGTGTTGAATTATTCCAGGTGAGGGTCATATACCTGGCTCCACGTTTAAAAAGGGAATCCAACTTGCCTAAATCGTTTTCGATCATGTGTCCGCCTTCAACTCCAAACATGGCTGCTATTTTATGCTGGCTTACAACTTTAAACATCTCTTTGGTATTGGGCACTTCAACAATCTTATCCGGGTTTCGTTTTGTAATCGCATCCAACGTATCCATTTCACGAAGCGCAAAAGAAAAAGGATCTTTTTGTTCGCCATCGCAAAATACCGAAAACAATTGTACATCCAAACCACCTTGTTTCCACCTCGACAGGTCACTGTGAGTGATTCCTTTTAAATCGTGTTCAATCGAAACCCCTTTATAAATAATGGCTGAAAGGATATCATTATGAGTATCAACCACAATTGCTTCGCTATGGATTTTTTGATAGGACTGGGCGAAGATTAACCGGGATATTAAAATACTGATTATTAAAAGCGTGGTTTTCATATTCTCGTATATTTCAATAATTAATTGTTTGTAACCGAATCAAGGGTTGAGATTGTAATTTGTTAGTTGCCAGGCGAACCCTTCCAGAGTTTTAAACTCTGGAAGGGTTTTACGCCCCAATAGACAAAACATGATTTCAACCCTTGATTCGAATTTGTAACTATTCAGTCCTAAATTAATCTATTTTGCCACTGATTTCACGGATTTGCTCAGATTTTCACAGATTTAAAACTGATTTCAGTAGTTTTAATAACAAAAACAGATCTCAGGCATTTAAACTTATCTGTGTAATCTGCGGAATCTGTGGCTGTATTCATCTTTCATTATATTGATTAAACTGATTGGTTGAAATTTATGTTTTACAATCATGATAGTATGATAAATTATTCACGGTTACTCCATTTGATAAATCTTTGCTAAAATTCAATATACTATAAACCTGATAAGGTGTTAATTTGTTTAAACTGATCCGATTAATATTTTATCCAGTAGAAATACTATAACAGTTCGAGGCAAGAAAGAAGCAACTTAAGATTACAAAAACGTAGCCTGCCCGTGTTGCATTTATATAATGGAATACCTGTTCGCGAATATCTTACCTTTGCGCTGATTTAAAAAAACGAATTATGGCACCCCAAACCCGTGGAATGAAGATAGGAATTCTCACAGCCGGCGGCGATTGCCCCGGAATTAATGCTGCCATACGCGGCGTGGGTAAGACGGCCATTACCGAATACGGAATGAAGGTAATAGGCATTTCTTCAGGCTTTCGGGGACTGATTGATAAGGAATATTTTGAACTGGAAGAAAACCAACTTTCGGGAATGCTTACATTGGGAGGCACCATCCTTGGCACTTCGCGTGATAAACCTTTTAAAAATGATCCCGTTACAGGCACGAATATGGCTAAGATCATTAAGAAAAATTATAAGGAAATCGGGCTTGATGCATTGGTGGTTATAGGCGGAAACGGCACCCAGAAAACTGCTGCCAGGCTTTCGGCCGAAGGACTGAATATTATCGGTTTGCCCAAAACAATTGACAATGATGTTTACGGTACGGATATCACCTTTGGTTTCGATACTGCCGTGAGTATTGCTACCGAAGCCATCGACAGGCTTCACTCTACTGCCAATTCGCATAAGCGGATCATGGTTATTGAACTTATGGGGCATCATGCAGGCTGGATTTCGCTTTATTCAGGAGTTGCAGGCGGTGGTGATGTTATCCTTATCCCTGAAATTCCATACGATATGGATATTGTTGCCCGCTATCTCGAAAAAAGGGCAAAAAACAAAAAGCCATATTCCATCGTAGTAGTGGCCGAAGGAATCGAAAAGCCAAGAGGAACCAGGGCGGCTACATTTATATCAGAATCCATCCGTGAGAAAACAGGGCTCGAAACGCGCGAAACCATTCTTGGATATGTGCAGCGTGGCGGCTCACCCACAGCCATGGACCGTATACTGGCAACCCGTTACGGGGCGCATGCCGTTGAACTGATTGCCGAAGGGAAATTCGGCTTAATGGTATGTAAAGAAGGTGAAACTATTACCTCAATTCCGCTGGATCAGGTTGGTGGGAAACTTAAACTTCTGCCTCCCGATCACCCTATTATTAAGAAATCACGGAAGATGGGCATCTGTTTTGGTGACAGGAAAGTTTAGATTGATAGTTTAGGACTTCCGCCTGCTTTTGCAGGCATACTGCTACAAGGTTTAAACTGCTTCAGACAAGCCATATTCCGTATCCGGAATTAGCCGGAAAATTGATATCATTTCAATTTATCCGTCATTTGCTCAAAGCACAAATAACTTCAATCTAACAAGAATGCTATTAATTGATTACCAGGTAGATATATCAAGAGACTTTTAGCTTTTGGTCCGTGCTGAATGATTGTTTTTTATTAGTTATTTTAACCCCTCTGCCCTTTGGGCATCTCCCCGGAGGGGAGAACTCTACGAACATCATTTGTGCCTGAAGTTCGCCTTTTATATCCGATAAAAATCACTTCTCACTATCCCCCTTCTATTTCAATGTATTTCAATTTATTTCTACGTATTTCTATGTATTTCAAAATATTTCAAGTTAGTTCCCGTTTGTGCCATTGCTAAAAGGAGATAGACTTTTCACTATTCACTATTCACTTATTTCAGGACCCCTCTGCCCTTTAGGCATCTCCCCGGAGGGGAGAAACCTACGAACATGATTTGTGCCTGAAGTTCGTCTTTTATATCCGACAGTTAATCACTTCTCACTACTCCCCTTCTATTTCAATGTATTTCAATTTATTTCTACGTATTTCTATGTATTTCAAAATATTTCAAGTTAGTTCCCGTTTTTGCCATTGCTAAAAGGTGCCGATCTATGCACTATGCACCAGGCACCTAAAATGCCTCTTCATTCATATCTCCGCCATTCATCAGGCTCTTATCCGATTTTTTGTTGTAGTTGTTTAATTTAAACTGTATCCCGGCATACAGAACCCTCGATTCGAATGATCGTTTATTTACTGATGTGAAATTGAGCCCTGTGGTTGTGTAATTGTAATTGCGGGTGTTAAAAATATCCGTCAACCTGAGCGAAACTGACATCTTGCTCTTAAAAAAATCCTGCCTCAGCGAAGCATCTACAGAATAATTAGCTGAGCGTGTTGATTGCGGCGAACTTGTCGGTGACGAATAATTCCCGATCATCTGGAAAGATCCGTTCTTTGAATAAGTAAATGTTGCATTCAACCTTCCACTCCATGAAAACTGGCTGGTTTCGGGGATGTTTTGTAATGGCAACGCGCTGACCCAGTATTGATAAAACGACAGATTACTGTTGATTCTCAGCCATTTATAAGGGTTGGCCGACGCAACAAATTCAAATCCGTACGATTTGCTGTTGTTAATATTCTGAGGCATTGAATAGGTAATTCCGGTAGATTCAATCCGCGTAATATCTTCGACCAGACCGGCTGTATTTCTGAAAAAAGCGGTTGATGTGAGTGAATACTTTTCCCAGTATTTCATCATTCCCAGTTCAAGCGAATTGGTATATTCAGGATTTAAATCCGGGTTACCCTGCCTGATATTGAGTGAATCAGAGTAATCAACATACGGATTCATTTCGCGCGGCGAAGGGCGGTCGACACGCCGGCTGTAGCTGAATTGCAGCTCGCGGCCCTTGCCCAGGTCGTATTGTGTATGTAACGACGGATAGAAACTATAGTATGATTTATTGTAGGTAGTATCCGTTTGTTCAACTTTCGAATCGGAATAAACCTGCTCGTACCTGATACCGCCCTGGTATTTGAGTTTTTTCCAGGAATTGCTGTAAATACCGTAAACTGCAATCTGCTGCTCTTTAAAGTCATAATGATTTTTCAGCAAAGCCAGGTTTTCCCATTTACTGGTTTCGTTATTAAAGTTGGTGTAATCGTAATCCATGCCCATATCGCGCAAGGAGTATTTATAGCCGGTTTCGACACGCGCCCCGTTTATAAAAGGATGTATATAATTACCCTGGGCAGTAAAAAAATAATTCTTATTTACTGCATAATTGCGCTGTTGTTGAAGCAGCCCGCTCTCCAGCATAGTCTGTACGTCATAATCCTGTTGATTAATCTGCTGATCATTATTCATGGTATTATCGTTGTAAACGAAATCCTGGGTAAATTCCCTGCCTTTCTGCGTGAAAGTATGTTTGTAGGATAGAGAGTAGTTCATGGAATTAATTCTGCGTTCGGAATTAGAGTTACGGTTAAAATAACGTAGCAGGGAATCGGTTCCTAAAAAGTTTTTATACACAGTGGCTCCTTCTGATCCGAACGACATGATGCGACTTTGCGCTGATAAAGTGATGTTATTGCGTGTGTCGAATGTATAATCGATCCCACCGGATATATTTAACGAATTGCGGTACCGGTTCCCCTGCTCCGTTTGGCGAAGAATATTTACCACATCGCTGAAAGTGCTTGTGCGGTCACTCGAAGATGTAGAGTTATAGAGGTTGTATCGTGCATCGACCCCGGCGAATACGTTGAGTTTATTAGCCCGGTAATTCAGGTTTAATGATCCGTTGTACTTATCATTGGTTCCTGCCGTTACCGAAACAAGCCCGTTAAATCCCTGAAGTGCTTTTTTCTTCAGAACAATATTAATGATCCCTGATGTTCCGTCAGGATCATAACGAACGGATGGATTTGTTATTATTTCGACCGATTCGATGGAACTTGCAGGCAACTGGTTCAGTATGTCGCTACTGCTGATACCTGCCTGGCTGGCAGGCTTCCCGTCGATAAGCAATGTAATATTCGAATTGCCCCGCAGGCTCACATTGCCTTCCGCATCAACGGATACACTGGGTACATTTTCCATTATATCTGTAGCGGTTCCGCCCGAAAGTGCCATCGTTTTATCTACGGTGATAACTTTTTTATCAAGGTTGTTGCTGATAAGCGCTTTTTTAGCCACAACTTCCACTCCTGCAAGGATAGCCTGCTGAGGTTTAATTATAATGTCGCCCAATTGAACATCAGCACTCTGCTTTGAAATGATGATATCCGGGATGTACTTGATTTCGTACCCGATAAAACTGGCTTTCAGGTAATAACGTCCCGGTGCAAGGTCCCTGAAAATAAAGTTCCCCTTTGCATCAGTAATTGCCCCTGTTAAGAGCGCGGAATCTTTTACCCTGTAGAGGGCTGTGCTTCCGTATTCAATAGGTTCATTTGTAAGTTCATCAAGGAGGGCCCCGCTTATGACGCCGAATCGCTGTGATGCGCCGTTAGCGCCGGGTTTATTTTGTGAACCCGGACCAGCCGGTTGTTGAGCCATTAATCCACATGAGATCAGTAAAGAAAAAGTTACCAGGAAAGCCTTGGCAGTATTTGATTGAAACATTATTATAATTAATTAGAAGAGTATGACTTGGCACTTTTGAAAAAGTTTAATTTAAAAACTGAAAAAAGTGATTTTTTTTGCAAAGCTATTAAAACATAAAGAGTCTTTCCGTTTTTAAGATAAGTTAACAATTTACAGGTCAAAGTGTTTATCATATCTGCAAAATATATATTTCTAAAATTCATTTCACGGATTTGGAAGCGAAAAAAGATATATGTTTACTTTTGCGGCCTTAACCCGTTTTTTATGAAATTCCTTTTCTCTTTCCTTGTCCTTCTTCTATTTTCGCATGTGCTTTATGCCCAGGATTCAGCTTTTCAGACTTATTACGAAAAGTCGCAATACATAAGTACTCCACGCTACGCCGAAACGATTGATTTTTGTAAAAAACTGGATAAGGCCTCACCCCTGCTGCATTATACCACATTCGGGAAAAGCCCCGAAGGTCGGGATCTTCCATTGCTGATAGCAGATAAAAACGGCAATTTTACTCCCGAAGCAATCAGAAAAAGCGGGAATGCCGTGTTGCTTATACAGGCCTGTATACATGCCGGCGAAAGCGACGGGAAAGATGCCGGACTGATGCTGCTCCGCGATATAGCCATTTATAAAAAGCGACTTAACCTGCTCGACCACGTTACAATCCTTTTTATCCCCATATTTAACACCGACGGGCATGAGCGATTCGGCCCATACAACCGGATTAATCAGAACGGACCTGCCGAAATGGGCTGGCGAACCACAGCCCAGAACCTGAATCTGAACCGCGACTTTATGAAAGCCGATGCTCCCGAAATGCAGGCATGGCTGAAACTCTATACGAAATGGCTTCCCGATTTCTTTGTGGATTGCCATGTAACAGATGGCGCCGATTTTCAGTACACTATGACGTATGCCCTGGAAACACTGGGGAACATGGAAAAGGATCTGACATCATGGACTGAAAATGTTTGTGAAAAATACCTGGTAGGTGAGATGAAAAAATCGGGATTCCCTGTTTTCCCCTATGTTCAGTTCCGTAACTGGCACGATCCGCGAAGCGGCCTTACTATGGGAGTATCGCCGCCTATGCTATCGCAGGGATACGCAGCAACACAAAACCGGCCCGGATTACTGATAGAAACGCATATGCTTAAACCTTACAAGTCGAGAGTTACCAGTACTTACACGATGTTAGTGCACACACTTGAACTGTTGAACAGGGAATATAAAACGCTACAAACACTGGTAGCCAAAGCGGATGCATACTCTTCGGGTGAGGAGTTCAGGAAAGAGCCATTCCCGGTAAATTTTACCGAATCGTTTGCCGATAGCATAAAAGCTGAATTTCTTGGTTTTGAATATACGATTGATACCAGTAATCTGACCGGCGGGTTGTGGTTTAAATACGATAACCAAAAACCAACCAACTGGCAGCTCACCTTATTCCCGGATTGCAAAGCCGATAAATTTGTAAGCCTGCCCGAAGCGTATCTAATCCCACCACAATTTAGCCTGATAATCGAGCGGATGAAACTGCATGGAATAAAAATGAATCCTTTAACTAATGAAATTACCTGCAACGTGAAAATGAGCCGGTACAGCAATATCCGCTGGCAGCAGAAACCATTCGAAGGACATCACAAATTAACGTACAAACTTACCGATACCGTTGAACATCGAACCTTTCCTGCCGGAACCATGCTTGTGGAGATGAACCAGCGAACGGCCCGGATTATAGCTCACCTGCTGGAGCCGGCATCGCCCGATTCGTATGCCGCCTGGGGATTTTTCGATGCGTATATGGAGCAAAAGGAATATTCGGAATCGTATGTTATGGAAACCATGGCACGCGAAATGATACGGAAAAATCCGGAACTTAAAGCGGAATTTGAACAGAAAAAAGCATCGGATAAAGCCTTTGCAGCTAACCCGGACGAAATGCTTAATTGGTTCTATCAAAAATCGCCTTACGGGGATAGCCGGATGAATTTGTACCCGGTGGGAAGAATTGTGGAAAAGAGTGTTTTGGATAAGATCAAAAAATGATAATTCCAAATACAATGTCGTATAGGTAACGAAAAGTTCAATGAAATAAAATCTTTTAACTAAACGACATTGATTCCAAATGAGACTTGGTGACTATAATTTCTTTTGCTGTTCGTTATGCTTGTCAATATACTTATGAAAAGCATCTTCCATTGAAGCAGTAGGAAAATACTTTTTAAGCTCATGGTCTTATTCAACCCACTTTTCAAGTTTAAATTCTTTCGCAAACGAGAATACATATTGCTCAAATTTATCTGTATCCTGATAGATTTTATCCTCACGGGTCTTGTAACTGTTTAAAACCCATTCACCGCAGTACATAAGCTTTAATAAAGTCACATACTGGTCTTTTGTAAATTCCATATTCATGTTTTTTTTAATCAAATGGCTCTTTGGGAAGCTTATTTAAATTACGGACATATCTGTCATTGTCATATGGTTTTCCATATTTAATAGCATCATATATTTCAACAGCAACACACTGTCCGATCAATTGTTTGGCTTCATATTCTGTGTACCCCAATTTAACCAGTCTTTTAAAAGCCAGGTTGGTTTCCTTTGGTTCATTTGCTCTCCTTTGGGTCTCAATGACCTTAAAAATTTGTTTCCTTATGATTTCATTAGATTCCATTTTATATTTGTCTTTTATGATGGTTCACCATTAAAAATATCAGAAATTAAGCAATAAAGTTTTATTCGAATCAAATATTTTTTCAACGACTATAACCCAAACCTTTACCTATCCAAATTCCGTAGTCAGAAACCTTTGTTTGGCAGTTTCATTTTCAACCTTTTTATGCAACCGGACGATAAAAACCTGCAGGTATCGGATATGCCTGATATAGCTCGCCAAGCGTCTCCCGGGATGTGCCTGATGTGTGAATTATGTAAATCTTCCCCATAAAGTTGTAACAAATTCCGGGACAGAAGTAGTGACCTTTGCATTGTGATAAGTTTTCACGCCTGTTCCGCCAGTTGCGGAAAAATAATACCTTATAAAATGACCAGATCAAAAATTGCAATTCTTCTTTTAATAATGTTCCCGGTTACAGTTATGCTTTTTACCGCGAGCGGATGTAAAAAAGATGAATCCACAGTAAAGAGCAGCACATCATACAACCTGAAAACCAAAGATGTACTCGGGGTCACAGGCAAGGTAACATTTATCGAAAATTCTGCGACCAGCACAACAATCGAAATTGTTTTAACAAATGCTCCTTCGGGAACACATCCGGCAGGTTTGCAAATGTATTCGGAAGTTGAAAACGGAGCAACTGTTATTGCACTTAATTCGGTTGACGCAAGCGGCAAAAGCTCAACCGAGGTAACAAGCATGTCGTACAACCAACTGAATGCATATGACGGCAGCGTAAAAGTGCTGAAAAGCATCAGCGAGCCGGGTGTGATACTGGCGCAGGGCGATATTGGAGGCAATGTGCTGACCAGTGTGAATAAAACATATACACTTGATACAATAGCTGCTTTTGGAGTTTCAGGCTCTGCCATGTTCGAAAAAAGGGTTAATGGAAACACCCTGGTTACTCTTTCACTTACAGGCACTATTAATGGGGAAGTTTATCCGGCAACCATAAACCTGGGCTCAACCACTACGCTTGGTGGCGGACCTGTTGTTAAAATACTGAATAGCGTAGAAGGAACCATAGGCAAAAGCTTTACCAATATCCGTAAGCTCGACAACGACATCAATATTACATATGCCAACTGGTTGGTCTACGTCGGATATATTAACATTTACCAGGTTGCAGTTAATCCGGTTAATATTATCTGTCATGGAAATATAGGCGCAAATTAAGCGGCTGTCTGAATTTCCGGAAAAATACTAATCTTACTTTCCTGTTTGTACGCGTCTTATTTTTTGATGCGTGCGGCAGGTTTTTTGCTTTTACCAGGTTGCGGAGCAGTGTTATTCGAAGAGAATAGATCGCCTAAATATAAACTTAAACATCTGATCTGATATCCCCACTTCTACACGAAAGGATTATCTCCGGTGTGAAAGTTCGCGAAGCAGCAGGGTTGATATAGTATGTTTATAATGCCATTTGCAAACAATTCCCCCTGTATTTCGTTATATCTTTCCATAATAAATTGATTGTTTAAAATTCTATTTCTTTAGGGTTAGGTATCTTAAAGAATAATTTTATACTTTTGATTACAATCAAGTACCTTTATTCTTAAAATCCAGGTAAAGATGAAATATTTATATGTCATTCCGGTACTGCTCTTTTTTGTTCTAAATTCCTGTTCGCAATTTAATTTGGGACACAACGAGGAACTCAGCAAGTTGTCAGCAAAAGTGGATTCGTTGTCGTCGAAGGTCGATTCGCTGACGAAACAAAACAAGCGACTTGAAAATGAAATCTCGTGGCTGGAGCTTGAGATGGGACTTTTGAACAAATCAAAAGAATCAAAACTGGCTGCTCCGGTAACTATTGCAAAACCAGTATCCAAAACCGTTGCAACGCCTGTAGCTAAGCCCGCAGCATCACCCGCAGCATCACCCATAGCATCGCCAAAGGCAGAACAAAAAGCTTCCCAGGATTGGCAATGCCAGGCTATTACAAGTTCCGGGAAGAGATGCAGCAGACCAGTTGTACAAGGCTCAAAATATTGCTCTTTTCACAAAGAAATCTACGAACCGGAAATACCCATAAAAAAGTAGGATACCAAGGGTACTGTTCCGAAAAGCAGACAACTGATTTTTTTAACTTTTCTGTGTGAAGATTGTTTAATATAAACAGCAGGAAATAAATATTAAAAAAATGAAAACCTTACTCTTACTTATTCTGTTTTCTTTGCTCACTATAAATGAATCGTTTAACGCTCTGGTTATAGGAGTTTACAGTGGTGATTCACTTATTGTAACCCTTAGCAATAAGGAACAACTCCGGGTAAGGCTCGAAGGAATTGATTGCCCTGAGGTGGACCAGGAATATGGAGATAGTGCAAAAATGGCAACAGTAGTCTTTTGCTTCAAAAAGGATGTCCGGATCGAAAAAATCGGCCTTGATACATATGGCCGAACCCTGGCCTATGTTTATGTCGGCGATATTTGTCTGAATAGGGAACTGCTCCGATTAGGCATGGCCTGGCACTATAAAGGATATAATAATGATCCCGAACTGGCAAAACTTGAAGAAGAAGCGAGGAATAACAAAGCCGGCCTGTGGCGCCAGCCTAAGCCGGAAGCACCCTGGGATTTCAGGCGCAATAAAAGGAAGTAGTATTTATTTGCATGCTGTATTCTAATTCAAATGATGCTATTCCTGTTCAGGTCTGTTGGTTCTAGTGTATTAATCCGCTTCCAGACTTGCAAACAACCCCGGCATCGAATTCCCCATTTCGAGTTTCAGCAGTATTTCTTTACGCCATAAACCGCCGCCATAACCGGTAAGTTTGCCGTTACTGCCAATTACGCGGTGGCAAGGCACCATAATATTGATTTTGTTTTTACCATTGGCATTGCCGACGGCGCGGGTATTGGTTTCGCTGCCGGTAAGCCTGGCCAGGTCGAGGTAAGAGATAGTTTTACCAAAAGGAATGGTTTGAAGTTGTTTCCAAACCCTTAACTGAAAATCTGTTCCAACCGGATCAAGAACCAGGTTGAATTGCTTCCGGGTTCCGGCAAAATATTCATTAAGCTGGTTTACACAATCCTGCAGACATGAAGGAACTTCTGTTGTATAAATGCTTTCATCCATAAATAAAATTGAACGTATACCAATAACACTTCCTGAAATTTCAAGAATTCCGACTGGTGATTGAATGCGTACTGATTCGAGGGTCATCTCAGTGATTGCTTTAGGTAGTGCCTGGTGAATAGTGCCCTGTGCTTAGAAGTTAAGCAATTCATGGGAATCTAATGGTTATATCAATACAGTTGACTACGCTTCTATCACCAGGCACTGAGCACTATGCACTATGCACTATGCACCGGGCACTACGATTATTCGAAAGTAATATAAATATCCACTATCTCAGGCCTGTTCCCGGTTCGTACCGGCGGGCCCCAGCCACCGTAACCGCTCGAAACATAAAACTGCGAATTACCTTTCTGCTTATATCCCCAGCTTACCTCATACATAGCCTTGGTAATGTAGTTGAACGGCCATAACTGCCCATGGTGCGTATGCCCCGATATTTGCAAATCAACTCCGGCATCCACAACCTGCGACAGGTTAAAAGGCTGATGATCCATCATGATAACCGGCATGGTAAGATCGATGCCTTCCATTATTTTATCCAGGCTTTTGCGTTCTTTCGAACTGAACCGTTTCGAATCGCGGTCGTTGCGACCGGCAAGGTAAAAACTCCCATTTATGAGAACAGCCGTATCGCGAAGCATTTTTATACCATGTTCTTCCAGGTATTTTACCGCTGCTTCCGCACCGCCAATATATTCGTGATTCCCGGTAATGGCATAAACCCCGAGCGGAGCTTTGAGTTGTAACAACGACCGGCCAAGGTCGTAACGGATTACCGGTGCCAGGTCTTCATCCACGATATCGCCTGCAAGCAGTATAATATCGGCCTTGGTTTCATTCAGCATCCTTACCAGTTTGGCAGTGCGTCGCGGACCGACCAATGTCCCCATATGTATATCGGAAGCGGCTGCAATATGAAGCGTTTTCATAGAACCGGCCTTCTTCACTATTTTCAGATCGAGCCGGGTGATCCTTGGATTGAGCGCGTTGATATGACCAGCTATCACAACTATTGCAACAATCCCGACAACGGCAATAAAAAGGTATTTCTTAAATTCCTCATAATTAGCTGCAAGTAATAGTGGTTGTAAGGGCAAAATATAGAGTATCAGCCGGAATAAATCGATTACGATCACAGCCAGCAGAAAATAGACCATAAAAGCCAGCCAGAAAGAGCCAACAAAAGTAAAAAAACTGCTCACCGGAGAAATCCACACACGTTCGAGTACACGTCCCAGGATGTAGGAGGCAGCCAGGAACAGGAATATCCACGGATACCACTTTCGTAATACAAGGCCCTGTGGCAAAGCCATCATGCCATGCCTGTAAATATAATAGTTGACAACACTATAAATCAGTATAACAATACTGAAAAAAATTAGAAACATAAGTGAACGCATTGCTTGAAATGGTTAAAATACAGCTTTTATTAAGTACAAAATAACGTTAAAAATTCGTAATTATAAATAACTCCTGACAGCTATATTTGTTCAAACTAACTTTATTAGTCCGGAATTTGTAAATTTGCAGCATTCAATCCGGATATCATTTATACAATAAATTGTAATGATCTGTCAATCAGTACAATATTATGATAATTAGTACTAAACACCCTTTTCAATAGTAGCATTATGACGCGAAAACTTACTTTTACAATTTTATTCATTCTGACATTGCACGTGGCTTCCAAAGCCCAGACCGTCATGTATTCGCAAACTTTTGAAAATACTTCCAGCTTGTTTCAGAATTATGTACTTGCAAACCTCGATAAAGCCGATCCTGCCGGGACCGATTGGGACACACTTAAAAGTGTACCCTGGTTTGTAGCTATTGCCGGCCCTGCAGGTAATCATGCAGCAATTGCTACTTCGAACTACGAACCTGCAGCTGCCGCCGAGGACTGGTTTGTAACACCAGCCATACGAATTGGGAAAGCCTCAAAACTTTCCTGGAAAAGCCTTTCGTTAACAGCCGGGAAAACTGATACCTACCAGGTTTATGTTTCAACTACCGAACAGTCCGTGGCTGGTTGCCTGTTTAACGGATCATCGGGTTCATATACTTCCGGTAACGCTGCAGCTTTCGTTTCAAACACCCTTGACCTGGCAGCAGCAGGATATGCAAATCAATCCATATACATCGGTTTCAGGCTCAATACGAAGTCGGGAGGCGATAAGATTGCGATTGACGATATACTCGTTACCGAAGATTCGACACACTTTGTCAGCCTTACATTTATTGTTAACATGAGCCGTTACATTACCGACAGCCTTTTTAACCCGAGGAATGATACTGTGGACCTGGCCGGAAATTTTAACAATTTTGATGGCAAAAAAAATATTTTATCGCTTCTGCCAGGATCTGATTCCTCCAGGTATTCGATCACTATTCCAGGATTTCTGGATAACGATCAGCTCCAGTTCAAATTCCGCATTAACAGCAGCTGGAACGATTCAGCCGTTGAATTTCCTTACGGACAACCAAACAGGACCTGGACCATTGAACACGATAAATATACCTACAGCTGTTTTTACAACAACCTGGGTGCAACATATGGTGTTCCTGATAACGGAGCGATGGACCAGGTGAAGGTATTTCCTAACCCTGCTCAAAACTATGTGTCGGTTGGCGTTCCCGATAAGATTAAAAAGATAATCCTGGTAAGCCTTACAGGCAGTAAGATACTTGAACGTGAATTTAATAAAGGGCATATAGTGAACCTGGATATAAATTCATTATCCAAGGGGACCTATATTCTTCTGTTTTATACCAACAAAGGTTTTACCGGCAGTAAAAAACTGATTAAAAATTAAGCGGAATCTCTTCGAATTATATGGAATGGCATATAAACAACTACAGGAAGATACCTAAAGAATTTCTCCTGTGGTTTTACTTTACCTCTTTAATGTTGTTCTCTTCAACTGCTTCAAACCCCAAACACAAGTATTTATCCCATGAGTGAACAAATAAAGCATGAATGTGGTATTGCCTTCATACGGCTGCTTAAGCCTCTCGAATACTATTACACCAGGTATGGCACTACACTCTATGGCATAAATAAGCTGCACCTGCTGATGGAGAAACAGCATAACCGGGGCCAGGACGGCGCTGGTGTTGCAAGCATCAAACTTAATGTAGCTCCCGGAAACAGGTATATCGACAGGGTGAGGTCAAATACTTCGGGACCGATCGATGACATATTTAAACAGATTTACAAGCCCTTCCAGGATATTATTCAGAATGAACCGGAACGAATTAATGATTCGGTATGGCTCAAGAATAATGTTCCTTTTTTCGGCGAGGTGTTTATGGGTCACCTGCGATATGGAACGTTCGGTAAAAATAATATTGAGAACCTGCATCCCGTAGTGCGCTATAATAACTGGATGACCCGTAACCTTGTTTTAGCCGGAAACTTCAATATGACTAATGTTGATGAACTTTTTAAGAGGCTTGTAAAACTAGGCCAGTACCCGGTAGAAACGTCTGACACAGTTACCATACTCGAAAAAATCGGCCATTTTCTTGACGAAGCAAACGAAGCGCTATATCATTCGTTAAAAAAAGAAGGGTTTAATAAACAGCAGAGTACCGAACTAATCGCCAAAAATCTGGATATAAAAGGCTTGCTGACTCAATCCTCGGAGTATTGGGATGGCGGATATGCCATTGCAGGAATGATCGGGCACGGCGATGCATTTATTTTGCGCGATCCAAACGGAATACGACCGGCATACTGGTACCGGGACGATGAAATTGTTGTTGCTGCTTCCGAACGGCCCGTAATACAAACCACATTGAACGTTCAGTTTGAAGATGTACATGAAGTAAAACCAGGCCATGCCCTAATCGTTCGCCGCGACGGAACCGTGGAAGAAGTACAAATAAAACAACCGGCACCCAGGCGATCATGCTCATTCGAAAGAATCTATTTCAGCCGTGGCACGGATAAGGAAATTTATAACGAGCGCAAACAATTGGGAATTGTACTCACAAAAAACATACTGTCAGAGGTTGGCCACGACTTACAGAACACCGTTTTCAGCTATATTCCGAATACAGCGTCATCCGCTTTTTACGGCCTGACCGAAGAATTAAATAATATTTGCGACAGGATAAAAGCCGATAAGATTTTACAATCCGGGCCGGATATCACACGCGAACAGTTACAGGAAATTTTTAAGCTGAAACCCAGGATAGAGAAAGTTGCAGTTAAAGATATCAAACTCAGAACTTTCATCACACAGGATTCGCAACGCAACGACCTTGTTGCTCATGTGTACGATGTAACATATGGTACCGTGCGCCGGGGAATAGATAACCTGGTGGTTCTTGATGACTCCATTGTGCGGGGTACAACACTGAAGCAAAGTATTATCCGGATACTCGACAGGCTTGGGCCAAAGAAAATAGTTGTGGCTTCATCGGCGCCCCAGATCCGATATCCTGACTGTTATGGTATTGATATGGCCAAAATCACTGATTTTATTGCTTTTAACGCTAACATTGAGTTACTGAAAGAAACACATCAGAAAGGCATTCTCAATGAAGTTTACCATAAGTGCAAATCACAGGAAAATCTCCCAAAAGAACAAATGGTAAATTATGTGAAGGAGATTTATGACCTGTTCACTCCTCAACAGATATCCGCAAAAATAGCCCAACTCGTTACGCCTCCCGACTGCAAAGCCGAAGTAGCTGTAGTATATCAAACTATTGATGATTTGCACCAGGCCATTCCAAACCATACCGGCGACTGGTACTTTACCGGTAATTATCCTACTCCGGGCGGGAACAAGGTTGTTAACAAATCATTTATCAATTTTATTGAAGGAAGGAACGAGAGAGCATACTGAGGGGACGAGAGATTGTGATGAATGAGAGACGGAGGGACTGAGGGACTGAGAGACTTAAAGACGGAGGGACTGAGAGACGGAGGGACTGGGAGACTGAGAGACTGAGAGACTGAGAGACTGGGGGATCGGGTGATGCAAAAGGTGTAGATTTTAAACCATGCACTAAGCACCATGCACTAAGCATCAAGCACCAAGCACTTTTCGCTTTTCACTTACCACTTTTCACTTTACCACACTAATCCATTTAAAATAAGCCGCTGCAAATAATGGTTATCCCCGCCGAAAAGGTCTTTGAACTGATGAATGCTTACGGAAGCAGGTTGAAACCCTTTATTTTCGGGATCGATTTTGAGGTAACGAACGGTTTTTTTTTGGAACCTGAAGAGGCTGCCGGTTTAGGTATTTTTTTCAGCATAAACGGAATCAGTAATTCCAGTCCTTTTCATTTCCCGGAAGTTCCTGTAGTAATGGTTAAACATCCTCCCGGGCGCAGCATTTTTGAGCATTCGTTCGAAATAGTACACCGCAACCTTGTCGAAGGAAATTCATACCTCACCAACCTCACTTTCCCCACTCCTGTTGATCTGAATGTAACGCTTCCCGAAATATTTGCCCGGAGCAAGGCCCGGTACCGGCTGCTGTTCGGTGATCAGTTTGTAGTATTCTCACCCGAAATATTTGTTCAGATCAGTGAAGGAACCATCCGCTCATTCCCAATGAAAGGCACCATTGATGCCTCACTTCCCGAAGCTGAAAAAACGATTCTCAGCGATCCTAAAGAAACAGCGGAACACAATACAATAGTTGACCTGATCCGCAACGACCTGAGTATGGTGGCAACAAATGTGGAAGTGAAACGTTTCAGGTATACAGAGGAAATTTTTACTCATGAAAAAACTCTTCTACAGATAAGTTCTGAAATTTCGGGTACCTTGCCAAAGAATTACCTCTCCGGTCTGGGTACTATAATGCAGAAGCTTTTACCTGCAGGATCCATATCGGGCGCTCCCAAGAAAAAAACAATGGATATAATCCGCGAAGCCGAAATTTATTCCAGGGGGTTTTATACAGGAGTTTTTGGCTATTTCGACGGTTCAAAACTCGACTCGGGAGTAATGATCCGTTTTATTAAAAACGAAAACGGGAAACTGGTTTTCTGCAGCGGTGGCGGAATTACTGCCAACAGCAACCCTCAAAACGAATACAACGAATTAAAAGACAAAGTGTATGTCCCTTTTATTTGAATCTATAAGACTGCAGGATGGCATTCTCCGGAACCTGGAGTACCATAATGCCAGGTTGAACTACAGCCGGAAAACGCTGTATAAATCTCCCGACAGCATTGATCTGGCAGAAGTAATAAATATTCCTGCTGATTGCCGGCAGGGTGTGTATAAATGCAAGGTAATTTACAGCAGGGAGATAAAAAATGTTGAATTTAAACCGTATCTGCCACGCACCATAAAATCACTCCGCCTGATAGAAGACAATACAATTTCTTATAAATTCAAATATTCGAACCGGGGTCGGCTCAATGCACTGCTGACGCAGCGTGAACGTTATGATGAAATACTGATCATCAAAAACGGTTTTATTACGGATACCAGCTATTCAAATATTGTATTTTTCGATGGTGAGCAATGGTTCACCCCTTCGACCCCTTTGCTAAAGGGAACCATGCGCAGCTTTATGTTAGAAAATAATCTGATTATCGAAAAAGAGATAAAAGCTACCGATATCAGGAGTTTTGAAAAAGCACGCCTCATTAATGCCATGATTCCTTTTGAATCGGGTATGGATATTAAGATTGCAAAAATCGGCTACTGAAAAAGAAATACCGTGATGCTTATTCAGGTTTTATATCGGGATTTCCGGTAAGATTGGCCAAGATCAGGTTTCTGACCTTTTCGGCAACATGGATTGCACTTACTTCAACCAGTTCTTCCGGGAAAAGAGGCTGCGAAATAATCACTTCAACGGCGGCTGACTTTATAATAGATGTACCCTTTGGCATTATATTCATCGAACCATTAATAGTAACAGGAACAACAGGCACCTTAGCTTTTAAAGCAAGTTTAAGGCTGCCCGGCTTGAAATGCCCCAGTTTCCCGTCGCTGCTTCGGGTACCTTCAGGAAAAATCACGAGTGAATGGCCTTCTTTTAATCTTTCAACAGCTTGGTTTATAGCTGCTAAAGATTGTCTTGCATCATGCCTGTCGATAAATACGCTTCCAAGGGCTTTTATCCACATACGGAAAATCGGAATCTTCAACAATTCTATTTTTGCGATAAAGCCTTTATCACGGGGAACAAAACCGATCATGATAGGTATATCGAAATTGCTTTGGTGGTTGCATACAAATAATACACCCCCCGAAACAGGTACGTTTTTGGCTCCGTTCACCTGTATCACCGATCCATTTGCGGTTAACGCCGATCGTGCCCAGTTGCGGGCAATGGCATTTGCACATTCATCCCTCTCAGCAATTTTCTTCCGGTGATTGAGCCACATCAACCTGAACCGGGGCTTTAGCATAGCAAGCCACAAGTAAGCAAACCATTGTATTGTCTTTATCATGCGGCTTTATAAGTTTGTTGAAAAAATCCTGTTTGAATACCTGGTTTTGAAGGCAATAGATTCAGGACACGAATATAAAGAAATTATAATAAGGAGGAACTTTATTTCTCGTGTATGTTTTCTCTGGAAATAAAAAAACCGCCTTTCAGTAAAGCGGTTATATTAATTTATTTATAGACTGCTACGATATAACTTTCCCTGCAATTTCTTCGGCCAGTTGTTTCATTTCGTCAGCAGGGAACGAGAGTTTAGGGCGACTGAAATTGATATCATCCATCGAGTTCAACGGAACAAGGTGAATATGTGCATGAGGCACTTCCAGTCCTATTACTGCAACACCAACTTTAATGCAAGGCACAACCTGCTTAATGGCTGTGGCAACTTTCTTCGAAAATTGCCAAAGGTCCCTGTAGGTTTCGTCGTCAATATCAAAGATATAATCTGTTTCCTTTTTAGGGATCACCAGCGTATGGCCCTTGGCCAGCGGGTTAATATCCAGGAAAGCGAAAAACCTTTCGTCTTCGGCAATTTTATACGATGGAATTTCCCCGGATGCGATACGTGCAAATATCCCTGCCATGACTCAATTATTTAATAGTTATTTCAACGATTTGAACTGTCAGCGATCCGGCCGGTATAGTGATATCAACTTTATTTCCTTTGGCTTTCCCCAGAAGTCCCTTGGCAATAGGTGATGTTACTGAAATTTTGCCGGCTTTCAGATCGGCTTCATTTTCAGGAACTAAAGTATACACCATCTCCGCATTGTTCTTCAGGTTCTTTATTTTAACGGTGGATAAAATCTGAACCCTCGAGGCATCCATCTTCGACTCGTCGATAGGCCGTGCATTGCGAATCATATCCTGGAGCTTCGAAATTCTCATTTCCAGCATCCCCTGTGCATTTTTGGCTGCATCGTATTCGGCATTCTCCGAAAGGTCGCCTTTGTCGCGGGCTTCGGCAATCTGCTGCGAAATCAGCGGTCGCTCTATATGAACCAGGTTCTCCAGTTCAAGTTTCAGTTTTTCAAATCCTTCTTTTGTGTAGTATGTTACCTGTGTCATATCGGGAGCAGTTTGTTTTTATTGAATAAGAAGAAAAGACCCTTTGCTAAAAAGGGTCCTTTCCGTAAATTTTTTTCGTAAGTGGCAGATATTTCTGCAGTCGGGCTTTTTATTCAGAATGCAATTTAAAGATGGTCTGGCTTAAAACGATGGTAAAGTTAATAAGATTTTTGGCTTTTCCTGACAAATTGCACAGAAAGAATAAATTCAGGTGTTAAAAATATTTTGGGTTTAGTAATTCACTAAAAATAACGGCCTGGCGTAAATCAAATTTTCCCGAAGCGGTATTACCTTCCTTGATTTGTTGATAAATTGGATGTTTTTTTATCACATTTCCTGAATCATTCGAAGGAAATTCAGTCGTCGAGGATGATGTGAACTTGTATTCCGAAAGACTTCCATATGGCTGGTTCAGTTCAGTCATTGCCTTTGGCCGTTTTGTTTTAACGGGTACTACAGGCTGACTAACATGCTGACTAACAGGCTGATTCACAGGCTGCGCAACGGGCCTGGGTTCACCACCGGTAAGTTCGCGGATTATATCGTCAAGCAGCGATTTACCGCCTTCCTGGTTTCCCGGTATCGGGAGCGGCGATGAGTGCGACGGCCCTCCCTGCGGCAAACCCCTCGACTGCTGCTTCCGAATGGCCTTTTGCCTGGCTGAGTATAACGAATAAGCTACCCAGCCAATACCAATTAATATATAGATGTAATTTTCCATTGAATAAATACCTGAATTTTTGTTAGGTAAAGGTACAAATTAATATGGCAGAAAACACATTCGTATTTATCTGAATGATAAACTCCAAATGACTGGTCCGACATATTTAAATCAGAATATTTAATAATTTTCAGTATTTCGGAAAAACTTCCGGAATGAAGATCATCATACGAAATCAAGTGAATTGGTAAGCTGAAACAATCTCAATTTATTTGCACTTGGTACTTGAAAAAACTCTGCGTTTTAAAGGCTTATTGTATTTAGCCGACTGTTTCCGGGTACGTTTCATCATCTTTTTTGCTTCTTTGCTCTGATGTTTGTAATGCTGCTTGAGGGCTTTGTCATATTCAGCAACACCTTTTTTATCGGCGGCTTCCTTCTTTTTCTCAGCCATGGAAGCTTTGTCCCTCTTCAATACCCGGCAACCAGAAGCTGTCATCGTGAAAAAGGCAAGCATCAGCAGTACTGATACTAATAGTAAGCGGCTGAGATAGTTAGGTTTGTTCATAAGCTTTGAAACGAAGACTAGCAACGGAATAATATTATTTGATGTAATGCCTCCGCATTTAAAAGGAACAAATGCAATTTTAAACAGGCATTTACGTTTTGAAACTGTTATACTTAAAACGGGATAAATTTCCACATTCATTAAATCTCAAATTCCAAATTCCAATCTCCAATTCCAAGCGGGGTTTAAGAGTAGGCCTTGGTTCTTGAGATTTGGGATTTGGGACTTGGGTCTTTTTTTAATGCGTACTTTTATCCCACACTAAGTATAAGTATTACTTTTACAACGAAAATATTTTACATTAATTACTTTATGCGGGTACTTACAGCGATAATTCTGCTTTTAATGATTGCACCGGGATGCGGGAAAGAGAAAAGGCCATTGATTCCGTACGTTTATGTAAACCTGACACTGTACCCGAATACCCTTGATTACATTCCCGTAAGCGGACATCTATATGTAAAAGCCGGATACCGGGGAATTGTAATTTATCGCTTGCTGCCTGATGAATTTGCTGTTTATGAGCGTTGCTGTCCATACGATCCCGAAAAAACCGGTGCCAGGGTAACAGTTGATGCTTCAGGAATTACTTGTACGGATTCTATTTGCATGTCAAAATTCATTCTCTACGACGGCACACCCTACGGAGGCCCGTCACCTTTTACACTTATGCAATACAGGTATTCGTACGACGGGGATAAATTGATGATCTTTAACTAGGTTTCCTTCGGTTTTTAGTCTCTATCTAAAATAAAAAGGGCCATCATTCAACTGATGGCCCTTTTCAGTTTTATATGCTTTCCGCCTCTTAATAACGGTAGTGATCGGATTTATAAGGCCCTTCAACCGGAATCGAAACATAGGCTGACTGCTCCGTAGTAAGCTGTGTTAGTTTAACGCCTAATTGATCCAGGTGCAAACGGGCAACTTCTTCGTCGAGGTATTTCGGCAGGCGGTAAACACCAACCTCGTAGTTGTTTTTCCACAAATCGAGCTGTGCAAGCGTCTGGTTCGAGAACGAGTTACTCATTACAAACGAAGGGTGACCTGTTGCGCATCCCAGGTTCACCAGGCGGCCTTCGGCCAGCATAAATATAGCATGTCCGTCGGGGAAGAGATATTTATCAACCTGTGGTTTGATTTCTATTTTTTGAATTCCGGCAAAGTTATTCAGTTTATCGACCTGGATTTCATTGTCAAAATGGCCGATGTTACAAACAATAGCCTGGTCCTTCATTTTCATCATATGCTCCACCGTGATCACATCCCGGTTTCCGGTTGTGGTAACGTAGATATTCCCTTCGGGCAAAGCATCTTCGACGGTGGTAATTTCAAACCCTTCCATGGCAGCCTGAAGCGCGCAGATCGGATCAATTTCGGTTACAATAACCCTGGCACCGTATGCGCGCATGGATTTGGCGCTTCCTTTTCCAACATCGCCGTAACCGCATACCACAACAACTTTGCCTGCAAGCATTACGTCAGTAGCACGTTTTATTCCGTCAGCCAATGATTCGCGGCATCCGTAAAGGTTATCGAATTTCGATTTGGTAACCGAATCGTTAACGTTAATAGCAGGAATAAGCAATTCGCCTTTTTCCATCATCTGGTACAAACGGTGAACGCCGGTAGTGGTTTCTTCCGAAACGCCTTTCCAGTCAGCAACAACGCCATGCCATTTTTTAGGGGTTTCCACGTAGCATTCGCGCAGAACTTTAATGATGCTTTCTTCCTCAATACTCGAAGTGGCAATTTCCAGCAGGCTTGCATCTTTTTCGACTGCAAATCCTTTGTGAATAAGAAGTGTTGCATCACCACCATCATCAACAATCAGGTGCGGGCCTTTTCCTCCATCGAAAGTTAGTGCCATGTAAGTACACCACCAGTATTCGTCGAGAGATTCGCCTTTCCACGCAAATACCGGGATACCGGCGGCGGCAATAGCAGCGGCAGCATGATCCTGAGTGGAGAATATATTGCAACTGGCCCAGCGTACATCAGCGCCCAGTTCAACCAGTGTTTCAATTAATACAGCTGTTTGAATGGTCATATGCAGCGAACCGGTGATACGGGCGCCTTTCAGCGGTTTTTCGGCCGAATATTTGCGGCGGATGCTCATGAGGCCGGGCATTTCTTTCTCGGCGACTTCAATTTCCTTGCGGCCCCATTCGGCCAGTTTGATATCTTTAACCTTAAAGCTAAGGTTGGTATCGGTTAATAGTTGTTCCATTGTATAATCCATTTTTTAAGGCTTGCCTGCTTCAAGCAGGGGTGCAAAGGTATGATTTTTTTCAGAGATTATATAACTGAACTGATAAGCAATTGTTCAAATTTTTATGGCGTTCAAATTTAACTCCTCAAAAAAACAGCTATTATTCTTAAGATAGAAATGCGAATCAAAGGTTGAATTCATGTTTTGTCTATTGGGGCGTTAAACTCATCCAAAGTTTAAAACTTTGGATGAGTTCGCCCTTCGATTTAATCTAATCGCAGTTAAATTTATTAATTCCGCCATTTTGAAGATTCATTTCATGGTATGAAAGTTCCATTCCGACCCCGGAAAACTGCTTCCGTGCTCCGGAAAACATCTTCCGTGCTCCGGGAAATATCTTCTATACTCCAAAAAACTGCTTCTGTGTGCAGGAAAACTATTTTCGAGTTCTGGAAAAGATCTTCCGTCAATCGGAAAATTACTTCCGTTTATCGGAATGGAACTTCTATAAACAGGACGACATCTGCGGTCTAATTCTTATTGATAAACACTGTTGTCCGATAAAAAAGATTACAATGAGCTGAATCCCTTGATTTTATTGCGTCCCATACGGGACTTCTCATGATGGGCTTACATTTAATTCTACCAATATATCGTCCCTAACGGGACAGTCCCGTTAGGGACAACATATTGGTAGAAAATAAGATACGAAATTGATCATAGTCCCGTCAGGGACGAAATATATTTTAACCCGGACAATAAGTGATTGATGAAATTAAAAAAGAGAAGAATTCCAAGGATACTGGCAGTTTATTGGGATAAATACAAGTTGGTGTGAAAGAATTTATTAGGGGTATCCTGAATTTGGAAAGTCAGGATAAAATCAAATTTGATTATTAATGGAATAATGCGAACAACGCGGGTAGTGTATCCATTTTAAACCCAAAAATTACTCGTTATATAGAACACTGTATCTATAAAATATAATACATCATTTCGGGTAAGTACATTTTCATCATGCAAGTCTTCCAGGATAATACCTAATTCAGGATTGAAATAATCATTATTTCTTGTGTTTCCGAAACCATTTTGTGTTAAAAATACTTTTACCTGTTCAAGGTCGGTTTCTTCAGTAATTGAAACATAAGGCTGTTGGACAACCGCAAACAGCATATTGTTATCCTTTGTAAAACCCATCAGGCTGTAAGCTGTATCGGGGAAGAAATAATTATGGAGTAATAAGTTGTATAAATAATCTCTCCACGAATTATAATAAATAGCATCATTGAGTTTCAGAACATGATTGGTATTTTTTAACTAAACTTTTTGTACTGCACCCTCACTTACATATTGCGTGAAATCAATATCCCTTACCCAATAATCCTTTTCTGAAATATAATCTTCTAATCTCTTTGTTTCTTGTTTTTTGTAGTGCTTTTCATTTTCAGATGCTGAGCTTGACGGCGTGCCATTGCTAAGGTAACAGGCGATTGATTGAATAATTGCTCCATCCCCAATTTGACTCGTTCCTGAAAGGATATTTTGTAGTTCATATTTTAAATGATTTTGCATTAGCAAAAATACGCAATAATTTATCACAAAAAACTGAGTAATCACCGCTACCGACACGAACTATCTCACCTAATGTAATCCTTTCGCGTGGTCAAAACAAATCCACAGCTATAATATTATCAGGCAAGCCATTTTCTTCACTATTATCCATATCACCACGCGAAAGGATTCGTGTAGCAGGGGAGTATATAGGAAGGAAACCATCGCTTGGGTAGTTAACAACTACATTACTATTTATAGGCTTCAAAACAACAAGCATTTGATAAAGTTAAGGCAATTACCCTTGCAGGTTTACCATCTGCTGCAGGAAAAACAAATACAGGATTGTATGAAGCAAAAATGGTGCCATCAATGCTGTTAGCATCCAGCAGCCACACCGTTTTACCGGTACTTACT
>JBBQSY010000013.1:0-51345 GCA_038213495.1 Bacteroidales bacterium | reverse complement strand
AAGGCACAACATACATAATTGTATGTTGAGGACAATAATTTCGGCAACTATAACCATTATTAGTAAGGCTTCCGCCTTAAGTAGCTATACCTTCTTTTAATATGTGGTTTTTGTTACTTAATCCAAAAAATGTAAAAAGGTACTATGGAAAATCATAATTTAGAATGATTCTAAGTTGTAACACTGATAGATTGTGCAATCAAAAAAAATGTATTCGGGTTTTGCGATCACAACCCCGTTATTTCCTTGTTTTGGCAACTACTTGCAAACAGAGGTCTGAGTTTTAAGCCGGAAGGCAAATTGAAGAATTTATCGAAAAATTATTTTTAAGAAATTTTCTGAGTTGCCCTATGAAATAAGAAAATAGCATATCCGCGAGGCTTAACCCCCACTCTTATACCAATTGCATCCTGTTAGAGTCCTGTTTGATAAAAATAAACAGCAAAATGGTGAAAGCCCATAGTGACGAGCCTCCGTAGCTGAAGAAAGGTAAAGGTATGCCGATTACCGGCATCAGTCCGATAGTCATCCCGACATTAACAAAGAAATGAAAAAACAGGATAGAGGCAACGCCATATCCGTATATACGACTGAATTCCGAGCGTTGTCGCTCGGCCATAAGGATAATCCGCACTATAAGCGCCATAAATAACAGCACAACTATGGTTGAACCGACAAATCCCCATTCTTCACCAACCGTACAAAATATAAAATCGGTACTCTGCTCAGGAACAAAGTTAAATTTAGTCTGTGTCCCGTTCAGAAAACCTTTTCCCCAGAATCCCCCCGAACCTATCGCAATCTTAGACTGGTTAACGTTATAGCCGGCACCTTTCAGGTCAATATGTTTGCCAAGTAACACGTTAATACGTGATTTCTGGTGTGGCTCAAGAATTTTCTGAAAAGCATAATCAACACTCAGAACAAAAAGCGACGCAACAATAAAGATAGCCAGAACCGATAGTATGTTTTTCAGGGTCCGGCGGATAAAAAAAATAAAACCCACCAGCAATACACCTATAACGGCAATAACTATATACTGGTTGAACAGCAAAGCCATAATTGTTAATATAACTACCGCTACTCCCAGCAGAAGTATGCTGCCCGGCATTCCCTGCCTGTATAATACCAATGCCAATGAAGCGTATACGATGGCAGAGCCGGTATCATTCTGCATAAGAATAAGAAGAGCTGGAATAGCAAGAATAAACAAAGGGATGATCTGTGATTTTCGTTTCCGGTTGTCAAAATCCAATGCGCTCAGGTAATGAGCCAAAGCCAGGGTAGTAGCAAATTTGGCAAATTCGGCGGGTTGAAGCCTGAATTCCCCAATCTGAAACCATGATTTGGAACCGGCGATTTCTGTACCGGCGAATAATACAAAAATCAAGAGCAATATGGTTCCTATATAGATCGGATAAGCAAAGGCATTGAAAAATTTCGCGTCGGTAAGTATGATCATCAATCCGAGTACCAAAGAGGTGCCTATCCATAGCAACTGCTTGCCATACGACTGCGAAAAATCAAATATGCTGGCATGCTCATCGTTATATACTGCAGCATAAATACTTACCCAGCCCATCAGCACCAGCGTGAGGTACAATAACACCAGAGTGCGGTCAATATGTTTAAAAATTCCTTTTTGTTCTTTCAATTGTTGAGTAAATTAGCATTAATCATCCTGTCTTCCAGTTCTTTTCGTTTCACCTTGCGGGTAATGTATTTTTCAATCATCAAAGTAGCAATAGGAGCAGCATACGTTGAACCAAAACCCGCATTTTCAACGATCACACAAATTGCTATCTGAGGATTCTCTACAGGTGCAAAAGCAATAAAATTTGAGTGTGGTTTGCCATGGGGATTATCAGCAGTTCCGGTTTTGCCGGCCATAGTGATACTGTCCAGTTTGTAAGCCCTTGCGGTTCCGTGTGAACCCTCAAACACTTCCATCATCCCTTCGCGGACTACATCGATATATTGAACATCAATGGTCGGGATATTTTTTTCGGACGAAAATTTAGTTTTTTCCATACCAACGGTCCTCACAACGTGCGGCGGATAAAAGAATCCCCTGTTGGCAACCAGGCAGGCATAATTTACCAGCTGTAGCGGTGTAGCCAGAATTTCACCTTGTCCGATGGCTAAGGAGCGGATCGTCATGGCATTCCAGCTGCCAAGGCCGTATATTTTGTCGAAAACAGAAGAAGGAGGGAGGTTCCCTTTCAGTTCAAATGAAAGGTCGGTATTGAGCATTCGTCCGAACCCCATGCTTAACAAGTGGTTTCGCCATACATCATAGCGTTCTTTTACGGTTGCGTAATGCGGGTCGTTCATAATGTTGCGGAACACCTGCCAGTGAAAGGGATTACACGACTGCTGTATTGCCATGTATACATCGAGCGGCGAAACGTGGTTGTGAGTGCATCGTATAGGCGATGACCCGGGACCCTGGCATGTAAACCGCGTGTATTTGGTAATCACACCCATTTGCAGGCCAATCATGTCGTTAGCCATTTTAAATGTAGAACCCGGCGGATACTGACCCATAACAGCACGGTTTAGCAATGGTTTAATCGGGTCCTTGTTGAGTTCGGAAAAGTTTTTCCCTCTAACGCGACCAACCAGAAGATTGGGGTCATAACCCGGACTCGATAGAAAGCAAAGCAGCTCACCGGTTTTAGGATCAATGGCAACAATACTCCCGCGTTTATGGGCCATGAGCTTTTCGCCATATTGCTGCAAATCGGCGTCAATCCCTGTATACAGATCTGCCCCCATAACCGAAGCCGTGTCGTAGCGGCCATTCTCGAAGCTGCCTACATCCCGGTTAAATACATCAACCATACGGATTTTCAATCCTTTTATGCCGCGTAAATCTTTTTCGTAAGTCCTCTCAATTCCACTGATTCCGATATAATCCCCTTGTTTGTAGTACGGGTTTTTTTCGACCTGGGCCGGAGTAACCTCACCAATGTAACCTAACAGGTGAGCGCCAATCGACATGGGATATTTCCGGAGGGTACGAGGCTGCACGAAGAAACCCCTGAAACGGTAAAGCTTCTCCTCAATATACCCGTAAGTCTCTTTGGATACCTGTTTTTCGAATGGTGATGACAGAATGGGTGAATAATCACGAGCTTTTTTCATCCGCTCATCAAAGCCTTCTTTGGTGATATCGAGGAGGCGGCATATTTCAGCCGTATCAATATCTTTTACCTGCCTCGGTATCACCATAAGGTCATAAACCGCTTCATTGTATAAAAGCAATTTCCCGTTCCTGTCGTATATCAGTCCGCGGGCAGGGAACTGGGTAACATAGCGGAGCACATTATTGTTAGCCGACAAGGTGTAACTCCTGTCAATAACCTGAATATAAAACAACCTGACAAGATATATAAAACCGATAACCAGGAAGGTAGTGATGATAACTATTTTACGATCGGCATAAATGCGGCTGGCCATTGAAAGAATTAAATTGTAAGTTAGGCTTGAGTAGAAGAGAATAAGTGCTGCAAAAATACAGAATACAGCATTCATATACTGAATTCTTTAAATATTTATCTGAACAAACGCCATAAAAAAACCTGCCGGGAAAAAACTCTCCGGCAGGTGAATGTATAGTTGGGTAAACGGTGCTTTTATTCTTTTATACCTATAATTTTGTAAAAAATCCTGACTTTCTGATTATATGACGAATTTGAGAGGAAAAAGTTACAGATCAGACGAATGAATTTCACGTACATCTAATCTGTATGGTTCTGCATCCGACCACAACATAAACCTGGAATATCTGTTATCCGGGTTTCCCAAAAAGTTAATTTATTACGCCTATATTGAAATACCCAATAAAGCTTTTTGATTAGTGGCTTCCCGAAACAAGGCCTTTAAATCTTTGATCCTGCTGATAGGGGTTTAAATCCGCATCCGATTTTAGCCGGTTAATATCCTTAAACCCAAGATCAAAAGCTTGCTTCAGATTGCTGAATACCTCATCAGCATTATGATTTATAGCGGCAACTTTAGCGGCCAAGTAGCGATGTTCTGTATTGGTTGGATCAACGAGCCTGTATATCTCAATATATTTATCAGCGGAAACCAGGTTACCGCGTTTCAAGGCATCGTTTGCATACATATAACAATTCATACTCAGAAACGCAAGTACACGTTGATATACCTGGCTCACCTCAGGCTTTCGCGATTGTTTGGTTAAGGAGTGTAAATGAGAGGCTTCGGTTTTCCACCAATCCACATTTTTCAAATTTAATTCAGGCGAATATTTTTGTTGCAATTCCTGTTCCAGATCAAGGAGTTTCTGCTGTTGTTTCTGGTAAGCAATAACCTCTTTTTCAGCTGATAATCTTTTTATCTCAGCCTTTAGAGGCTCAACATCTGTGAGTCCCTGGAGGTAATGCAGCATTTTAAAATATATTGCCTGCTGTGCTGAAAATTGTCCTTCAGTGGCCAGTGCCCCGGCTATTTTATCATTTTTCTCAATAAACAGGTTAATTTCATTACGGTCTGCAGGTATAGCTTGTTGTCGCATGGCATCAAACCTGAGCCAGGTAAAAATATCAGGCAGAAGTTCCTTAGGCGGCCACTGGTGAATGCCGTCGAAAACCAGCAGGTGATGCTGATAATGAGCTGCCTCAAGCATTTCGTCGAGTTGCCTGATTTCAGTGTAATTAAAATCCTGGTTCCCAACCACAGCCAGGTAGCTGAATGGGCCTGCAGGATTTCGGTTGATGGCTGGTAATCCTGCCCCGCATCCAACCACGCCGGCAATGCCTCCCTCGGTGATAGCCGCAGCTCCGGCCACACGGGAGCCTCCTGAGAATCCACACAGGTATATTGCTTTTTTCTCAATATCGAACCTGGCTGAAATATCAGTAAGCATTTTGCGATAAATGGACGTAGTTTGCTCAAAGTCCATTCCGTTTTTCGAATTATTGGAACCGGCTATAATAAAGCCATTTTTCGCCGCTTCGGTATTAAAAAGATTAACAGGCAACAACCCACTGCCGTGGGGATCGAAAAGCATAAGCAGCGGACAAGGCTTGCCTTTTGCGTACTGAGGTGGTAAAAACAGGGCATAATTAATATTTGTATCCGCCGTACACGCAACAGAAGCATAAACTTTTGATGGTTCAAATTCATTGCCTTTGGTCTGCTGTCCCGAAACACATGAAACGGAAGTCAACAACAGCAATACACACGAGATGCTGAAAAAGCCCAGCTTTATCATTTTCGAAAATTCGGAAAGGAACTGAAAAGATAGAAATTTATACAAATATCGCTTTTTTATTTTTTGTAACAAATTAATGTATATTTGGCATCTGACATCAAAGGTAATATACATCCTTATATCATGCTTGGATTTAACAAATTGAGATTTAAAAATATAAAGAAACGCGACGAGTTCGTGAGTCCTGTTATTTAACTGATATTCAATATTTTATTTTATCTAACGCAAAACAATAATGGAATTACCATTCGCAGAACCTTACAAAATAAAAATGGTGGAAACCATCCGCCTCAGCACGCGCGAACAGCGTGAGCAATGGATCAAAGATGCCGGGTACAATCTCTTCAACCTGCGCAGCGATCAGGTGTTTATCGACCTGCTTACCGATTCGGGAACCGGCGCGATGAGCGACAAGCAGTGGAGCGAAATGATGCTGGGCGACGAAAGCTACGCCGGAGCATCATCCTATTATAAAATGAAATCAGCCATCAAGGATTTACTTGGATTTGAGTATTTCCTTCCTACGCACCAGGGACGAGCAGCTGAAAATGTACTTTTTAGTGCAATGGTTAAATCCGGTGATGTAGTTCCTGGGAATTCACATTTCGATACCACCAAAGGCCACATCGAATTCCGGAAAGCTGAAGCCATCGATTGTACTATTGATGAAGCTTTCGATACCACTATCGATCACCCTTTCAAAGGTAACCTCGACCTCGGGAAACTCGAAGATGTATTGAAAAAATATCCCCGTGAGCAGGTTCCTTTGATTATTGTTACTATTACCTGCAATTCATCTGGCGGACAGCCCGTTTCACTGGCTAACATTAAAGATGTAAAGCAATTGGCCATAAAATACAATATCCCGGTAATTTTCGATTCAGCGCGCTTTGCCGAGAACGCATATTTTATTAAAACCAGGGAAGAAGGCCAGCAGGATCGGAGTATCCGCGAAATTGTCGCCGAAATGTTTTCTTTTGCCGATGGTATGACCATGAGCAGCAAGAAAGACGCAATTGTCAATATTGGCGGGTTTATTGCCCTTAGGGATCCGGAACTTTTCAGGCAGGCATCCATTTTCAATATTATGTTCGAAGGGTTTTTAACCTATGGCGGGCTTGCCGGCCGCGACCTGAATGCCATTGCACAGGGATTATACGAAGGAACCGAATTCGATTACCTGAAATCAAGGATTAACCAGGTTGCAATGCTGGGTAAGAAAATGACCGGTTTTGGAGTTCCGGTACAGATGCCTTATGGTGGACATGCCATTTTTGTAGATGCTGGTAAAGTGCTTTCGCATCTGCCAAAAGAACATTTCAGGGCACAAACACTGGCTGTTGAATTGTATATTGAAGCAGGAGTAAGAGGTGTTGAAATTGGAGCCATTATGGCTGACCGCGACCCGGTTACCCGCGAAAACCGATACCCGGAACTTGAATTGCTGAGGCTGGCCATTCCTCGTCGCACTTATACCAACGATCATATGAATTATGTGGCTGTTGCGATGGGGAATGTGTACGAACGTCGTCTTCAGATTAAAACCGGCTTTGCTATTGAAGAGGAAGCTCCTATTCTCAGGCACTTTACGGTAAGGCTGAGAAGAATCTGAGTGGGTGAAAGATAAGTTATTATTAATTTACGATTGACGAAGTACGATTTACGAATTTGCATTGCAATCGTACCTCGTACCTCGTCAATCGTACCTTTTTTTTATTCGGAAAGTAATTCAAAAAGCTCATATAATAGAGGCTATACAATTTTGCAGTATGTTCTACTTCAATCCTTTCGTCAGATAGCCAATTATTAGTTTTTTCTCCTCCGGATTAACATCCGCTTTTTTTGTCATGCTGTCAACCAGAATGGTCCATTTTTCCGGATTGTATTTTTCGGGTAAATATAAGGAATGGCATGATCCGCATTTGCCGATATAAAGCTTTCTTCCTGCCTGTAAATCAAGCATGCTGGCAGTGTAGGGCGTGTTTATAGCATCAGGAATATACAGTGCTGATGTACACGCTGCAGTTACTGAAACAATTACCACAACTGCAATAATTCCGCGTATAATTTTTTCAGAAAGCATAGGAGAAGAGTAATCTTACCTGGATTTTTTCAAATTCGTTCAGATTCAACGCACTTTCGGTTTCGCCTTTCAGCGATGCAACCTGGGGCAGCACGGTAAAATTTATCCAGTATTTGTCCTGCATGCACGAAACACCAAGACCGGAATAGATTGCACTGTGTTGCAGCGTACCACCTGTAAAAACATTTTTAAAGGCATTTTCCATGGTTATTTGAAACTTAGGACTTAAAGCATAGGCGACAGCCAGATAATATTCATTTTTGGTTTCTTTTTCCCATCCGGTGTGGTCGTTTTCGATACCGGGCTTAAGTTCAAGTTCGTACACCGCATTTGCTGCAATGGTGAAATTTTTGATTTTTTTATCAATGATCAGTTTTCCTTCCAGTTCATATTCACTGCTGCCGATCCCATATTCGGCATATAAAGCCATTCCTACGGGATTAGCAACCGGATCGAGCAGTTTATATTTCCATTCGTTCGAAAAACTGATCTCATTTTCTGTTTCCAGTGATTTGACTGAATTGGCCTCCACGGTTTGTGTTTTGCTTGTGAGATTCAGGTAAAAAGCTGTCTGAAGGTTTTTCCCGAGGCCTATTTCAAATTCCGAGCGGTTATCAAGCCGGGCATAATAGTCGGCCCTGCCTGTTCGCAGCGTATTCCAGATTTCCAGCTCGCGCTGGCCTTTGTTCAACACCGTGCTTTGATACGTGTAAGTGAAAAGCCTGTCCTGGGCGAATGAAAAAAAGGATAAAACCAGGAATAAAGCAGTGAAAAAGATGATTCTGAATGAAGTGGTATTTTGTTTCATATTAAGTGTTTAGTAGGTTTATCGTTTGTGATGGCAAAACTACCGGCACTTTAATAATTATACAATCCCCATTAGTAGGGATATTTATACTAATTCCAAATAGAGCGGAAATATCAGCTGATCAGGTTGTTAATTAGTGCATACAGCGTGAGACCGGATATAGTTTTGATTTCGAGCTTGCGGCAGATGTTCTTCCTGTGAGAGATAACGGTATGTAAACTAATAGATAAATGGTCGGCAATTTCCTTATTGCTGTTTCCCTTTGCTACAAGTTTCAGGACTTCTGTCTCTCTTTGGGTAAGCTCGCCTGGTTCGACAGTGTTTTTTGGTTGTGGTGGAAATACGGCATTCAATTTTTTTTGTATTGCTTCCAGGCTATCATTGATATAAATGACGCCATCAGCAGGAATTTCCGGCTGATTTTCATCGGAATTGCCGACGATAAGGAACACGGAATTTCCATGATTTAAGAAATCCGCAAGCTTAATAGTGTTATCCTTAAATAATTCAGAATCAATAAAGAAAATAGTTTTTTTTAAGTGGAATGCGATTTTAACAGCAGAATAATCAGTTATTGCCTGGGAAACTGGCATATTGCAACAATGCAAAAGCAGTTCAGCCAATCCTTTCTGAACGATTGCCGAGCGGTGAAGGATAATTATTTTTCGATTACCCATTGGCTTCTGACATAGTTTTTATCAGTTTCAGAAGTTTTGGAATCAGGATATTGTCCTCGAACCTGGCATGATCAAGTAATTCCTGCTCAAAGCGCGATATTTCGAATAAGAGCTCATTCACTGAATTTTCATTCACATCCTGAGGCAGGAACTTTATTAGTATGGTTTTCAGGTCGCTGAGTTTATCCTCAACATTAATGTGTTCGTGTTTGATTTTGTCAGAATAATAATCAGCCTTTTCCTGAATGTTGATCTGCCGCAGCACTATTTTCCCGATTAAAGGAAACAAATCAGTTTCTTCATATTCAATGTGTTTGGTCAATTGCTTCTTGTATTCAAAATAATATACTTCTATCATTGCCAGATGTTTATTATCAGGACTATCACCTGATAGTTCGGACAACAGTTTTTCGATCCGGGGAAGTGTGTAATTCAGATAATTGGAATGGGTGCTTTTCAGGAAATTAACCAGGATATTAATATCGACATCTTCGGGTGCCGGAAAATATTCGGGACTGTTATAGGTATTAAGTATGGCAAGGAATGTTTTTAGTTCGATGCCATTTTGATTGCAGATGGTGACTATCGTTTTTTCGCCGACCCCCGGCCTGATTCCAAACCGGTTGAGTACAGGGATCAGAAGAATATTTTGCCCGATAATATCGGACAGTTTCATGGTTTCAGTGATCATTTATTTATGGTTTTATGAAAGATTGAGCATATATATAACAAAGAAGTACCGCTCAAGGTTTAAATTTTTATTTTTGAACTATATCCTGTCACTTTTTCAAGGAATAAACAGGCAATTAGTTCGTACCGTTTTTTGTTTGAAAGCAACAGAGCCATAGCGTGGAATAGCCCGCCAGATGAAAAGACCGCAATTACTGCTTTTCCGGTAGAGGTATTGGATTGACAATGTTGGAAGTTCGATAAGGGAATATAAATAAAACAACATCTACAAATCGAACAAAAAGCGTTCCGGCTGGAGGATATTACTGCGCTGGGCTGGCGCATTCTCTGACAAAAAACAAGCAAAATCTCCATTGAATATTTTGTCTCTGTCAGGCATGGCAGTTCAGGATACAAAAAATATTAGCTACCTGCTTTGTCTAAATCAAAATGTAAACCGTTGGATTGTGCCGTCACGCGTCGGGAGGAGCGCCAGCTGGAGGCTTAAACCCAAAATAGTTTTTATGCTATGCATGATCTATTTCGTCGAAGAATCCGAAGCATTCCGTAAATTTGGTCAGCAATATCTTGATTATAGAAAACAACTACCCTGGTTTTGTTTTAAAATTGAGTGTCTGAAAGAACTATTTAAATCCGCACCTAAAAATTACTATAAACATTAAAAACGATGATCACTATCTTAATTTTAGGATTTGTATTCGGAGCCATTTTGCAATATGCAAAGCTGAACCGTTTTGATACAATCAGCGGAATGGCCATGCTGAAAGATTTTACAATGGCAAAAGCTATCCTGGTCGCCATTGGAACAGGAATTATTTTAATAAGTGCAGAAGTTGGGCTAGGACTAGCTACATACCATATAAAACCCTTTATATTAGGCGGAATTGCAATCGGGGGTGTGGTTTTTGGTATAGGTATGGCGATTCTGGGTTACTGTCCCGGAACGCTGGCGGTTTCATTAGGCGAAGGATCAATCGATGCATTTTTTGGGATTATCGGTGGTTTGCTCAGCGGGATAGTTTATACTTTATTGGCACCAACAATAAAAGGAATTTTAGGTCCGGATTTAGGGAATATCTCACTATTTTCTACCATTGGAAAGTATTCTTTTAGCTTTTCTTTTTTGATTGTTATAATTGCAGCAGCATATATCAGGCTCTCTTTCCGGCTGAATAAACTTGAAAAAGCCAAAGATTATAAATGGCTGTATGCAGGTATTGCACTTGCCGTTTTAAACGGAATCGTGTTTTTAACCGCACTCACTGACCGGATTATTGGCGCATCTACCAGCTATCCTTATGTGGCCGATTTATTGACCGGCACAACCGGGAATGATTACTTTGCAAAAATCCAGGTTCCAGGTAACTGGGAAATGGTGTTTTTATCCGGAGCCTTTATTTCGGCAGTTGTAATTTCCCTGCTTAGAAAGGAATTTAAGTTTACAATCATTCATAGTAACTGGCATAAATACAAAGGTGATTCAAAGGTTGAACGGTTAATCTGGTCCTTCATCGGGGGATTTATCCTGATATTCGGAGCACGCATGGCGGGGGGGTGCACAAGCGGGCATATACTTTCGGGCGGAATGCAACTGGCTGCCAGCAGCCTGGTTTTTGCTGTTTTTGTTTTTGGTGGTTTCCTGCTTACCGGAAAACTGTTTTACTCACAACACAAATAAACCTTATTTCACAGGTTAGTATCCCTTTCTTCGAATCTCCTTACACTTATGCTGATTCTCTGTTTTAAGTTATTCTTTATGACCGGAAGAGACTGTTAAAGTTTTATCTAATTTTGTTTTATCGGTTCCGACTAAAGGTTCAGAAATTAAACTGCTTTTTTACCGGCTTTTTGCTTATTATTGATTGATGATTGGTATACTACGAATAAATTAACCCCAAAATGAGAAATATGAGCGTTACAACTGTCTTGATTCTGGTCCTGATCGGCCTGACAGCCGGAGTTTTCGGCGGAGTTTTTGGCGTTGGCGGCGCCATTATTATGATCCCTGCACTTGTATATTTTTTAGGCCTTGATCAGCATATGGCACAAGGAACCAGCCTGGCAGTAATGCTGCCGCCTATCGGGCTTTTTGCTGCATACAATTACTACAAGGCCGGTCAGGCAAATATCTGGTACGCCCTGATTATTGCTGCAACCTTTATGATAGGTGGTTACTTTGGGTCGAAAATAGCATTGACCCTCCCGGAAAACCTGATGAAAAAACTATTCGGCGTTTTCCTTATACTGGTTGCATTGCGATTAATTTTTTCGAAGCAAATTCCGGTTGTTGATTAATCTGAATCAAAACAAACAAACAATTGAACTGTCTTGTAAAAAGCGATTCCGTATGTTGCTCTGAGCGATAAAATTACTCTTTCCAAATCCTGCTTCTTGTTGTTTCGATTCATTTTGTATGCTTAAGTCTTAACTTCCAGTCAAACTGAAATATTCCTTTCCTGGATTAAAAAGTCTGAATAATGGACATAAAACTAGTGCTAAGTGCTTTTGTGGCTATCCTGGCCCTGGTTAACCCGGTGCAGAAAATATTTGTGATTACTTCGCTCCAAAACCAGTTTACAGATAAAGATTTAAAATACTTATCACTTAAAGCCTCAATCACGGCTTTTATTATTCTGATTTTATTTTTGTTTCTAGGTCAACTCATCTTTAACTATGTGTTTCATATTCAGCTCTATGCTTTCCAGGCTACCTGTGGCGTGGTGTTATTTTATAATGGAATAAGCGGCCTGCAGAAAGGCGTTTTTTTGCAGATTGATCAGAATGTAAAACTGGCAGACCTTTCAGCCGTACCTATTGCAATGCCTATGATCGCAGGACCGGCAACCATTACTGCTGCTGTTACTTTTCCGGCACATTATGGTTTGGGAATTACAACGCTTGGTATTTTTTCGGCCTTGCTCGTGAACCTTGCGTTTATGTTATTCTCGCGCCCGATCGGCAATTTGCTGACAAAGTATAATTTTATGAATGCACTGATCCGGATCACAGGACTGATCGTTGCAACCATTGGTGTACAAATGGTGTTTACAGGCATTGCCAATTTTATTGCATCAATTAAAATCTGATACTATTCAGTTTGGAATTTCGTCAAAAAATGGTCTGTTTTTAATCACTAACCGGAACTCTCATCACATTGTACCCGGAAACATATTAAATTGTTTTCTGCAAGAAAAATAAATTTGCATTATGAACCTACGTTCATTATCTTTGTAGAAAAATACAGGCTATGAAAACCAGGATCTTTGTAAAAGTATTTCTTGTGCTTCCGTTAATCATTTTCGTTGACTATGTATTAATGGTTTTGCTGGGTTGTGCCTCATGCCTTTTTGGCTTTGGCGACAGTTTTTATTGCGGGTCTTACTGTTTAATCGGGAAAGGTATATTACTTTTATCGGCAGTATTCTTTATTTACCTGCTTGTGACCGATTTCAAACAACCTGACAACTCAAAGCATGCCGAGACCCGTTAGAAACCGAAAAATCCTAAATCCACCTCAAATGGCTGGTTTTAAGCCATTTGGTATGCCGTTGAGCGATCTGGAAGTTGTTAAGCTTCAGTTCGACGAATACGAAAGCATAAACATGGTTAATTACCAGGAATTGTCCCAGGAAATTGCGGCTGAAAAAATGGGTGTTTCTCGTCCTACATTCACCAGGATATACAACAGGGCGTTGAAAAAAATCGCGAAAGCTTTTGTGGAGTGCATGGCTATCGAAATTGAAGGTGGCAATGTTGAATTTGAAAAACAATGGTATAAATGCAAAAAATGTTTCAAGTTAATCGAAGGACTCGATAATCATATAAAATGCAAAGGATGTAGTTCATTTGGGAATAAGGAACTTGTCAGCATCTATGAAATAAAAACAGAATGATTACAATCAACAGAATTGAAGTGGGTTTCATAGCCATTTCTTGCAAATTTGAATTTAAAACTTAAAAATAATGCCGCATCTGGATCATACCGGTCCCAAAAATAAAGGCCCGAAAACCGGAAGGAAACTTGGACTATGCCATAAAACTAAAATTGAGCTAACCAAGATTGGCGAACTTGGCAGGGGGGAAGGCAAACGCCGTCATTCAAACGAAGGGACGGGCAAAGGAAGAAGATTAAAATACAATCAATCAATTATACATAAAAAAAGAGTACGAAAAATGAAAATAGCAGTTCCGGTTTCAAGTAATAACCAGATTGATGGTCATTTTGGCCATTGCGAATTTTATAGTGTTTTCAATGTTTCGCCGGAAGGGAAAATCGCAGATACGAAAATAATTCCTTCTTTGCAGGGATGCGGATGCAAATCGAATATTGCCGGTGTCCTGGCTGCCGATGGTGTAACCGTTATGCTTGCCGGGGGGATTGGCGGTGGCGCTATTAATGTGCTGAACAACGCCGGGATCGAAGTGATAAGAGGCTGTTCGGGCGATGCCTCCGAAGTTGTAAATCTTTATATTGCTGGTTCTGTGGCCGACAGCGGCGAAAGCTGTCACACCCACAAGGCGCACCATTCGGAAGGAAGCGGTCGCCAGTGCAGCCACTAAAATATCGCCGGCTGATTTGCAGTTTGAAATTAATAATGTGCTTCAGGAATACATTTTCACTATCCCGATAATTCCCGGTAAGTTATACCATCAGAAGGAATATTTTCGGGATTGTCAGGTTTTGCATTCCTGGGACTATAATTCTTTTATATGCAATATATGTAAATGTATTTGCTAATTTTGTCAGTCAATCTATAGCATCATGAAAGCAATTTCCATCACCCTGTCTGCTCTGTTTTGTATATTCATGTCCGGAATTAAAGCTCAGGAAGTTACTGATACAATCAACCTGGGAACTGTTGAGATCAGGGACAGCCTCATTATTCGGACACCTTTTATTTCTGCACAGGTTTCGAAAGAACAGATGCAGTCAACTTCATCACGCGATGTCGGCGATTATTTGCGTAGCATTCCGAATGTTTCAGGTATCCGTAAAGGCGGAGGTTCAATTGATCCTGTTGTCCGGGGCTTTAAATTCAGCCAGCTCAATGTGGTGTTGGACGGAGGCATGAAAATTGAAAATGGTTGTCCGAATCGCATGGATCCTGTTTCATCACATGTTGAAGTAGAAGAACTGTCAAGTATCAGCGTAGTGAAAGGACCATTCCTGCTTACGTATGGTCCGGCACTGGGTGGTGTTATAAATTTACAGACCGAAGACCCACATCCGTACCCTGAATTTCAAATCCACGGCACCGCGATGTTTGGTTACGAAACGAACTGGAAAGGAGCAAAAGAACACTTTTCGCTCTATGGGGGAAACCGCAGGATTTACTTTCGCGTTTCCGGCGGATACCGGGAATACGGCGATTACCGGAGCGGTGGAAATAATGTAGAGAGTACTGTATATAAATCCTCATTCCGTAAAGCCAATGTTGGAGCCAAAGTTGGTGTTGATTTATCTCCAAAGCAAAAAATTCTGCTTTCGTACAACGAAGTGCACGGACGGGATGTAATGTTTCCGGCTCTTACCATGGACGAAAAAAGCGACGATACAAAGATGATGGCCCTTGATTATTCTGCCAAAAACATTTCGGAGAAAATTAAATCCCTTAGTATTAAAGTATACAGGACTGATGTTAACCACCTGATGGACAACAGTAACCGCGAAACCTGGGCAAACAAGCAGATGGTAGCCGATGTGCAGGCTATTAATACCGGTGGAAAAGCGATTATGGGAATGAAGTTTCATAAGCACAATGTGACTACCGGCCTTGATTTTGAGAATATTTACAAGGATGGCACACGTACGATGACCATGCAGATGATGGGAGGCACCTCAACCAAAAAATTCAATCTATGGAAGACTGCAGTTATTCGGAACGCAGGTTTGTTTGCCGGTTACAACACGGTTTTCGGTTCGTTTGCAGTGGATGCAGCCGTGCGTATGGATGTAAACAATGCGGATTCGGAAGATACGCTGAAGTTGATCAAAAATGGAATCGAATATTTTAACAAAACTTCCTCTCAATTCGTTAACCTGAGTGGCAACCTGGGTTTAACCCGTTATTTTTCCGAAAAATATTCAGTTTCCATAGCCTTTGCCCGAGGCACCCGTAGCCCGGATATGCTGGAGCGCTACATTAAATTACTAAGTGTCGGCTACGATAGTTACGATTACCTCGGAAATCCGCAACTCAGGCCCGAAACCAATAACGAAGCAGATCTCACAATCAAATATTCCGATAAAACAATTGGCAGTATCTATGTAAATGGATTTTATTCCTATGTTCAGGATTATATTTCGGCCGTTATGCTTGCGCCATCGGTTATAATGCCTGCAACACTGGGCGCTCCGGGAGTAAAACAATTCGTAAATGCGGATAAAGTAGTTTTTACAGGTTTCGAATTGGGATATACATCGCCATTAACAAATAAACTCCGGGTAAGCATGGTAGCAGCGCTAACCTTTGGACGGATTCCTGAGGTCACCAAATATATTATCTCTGCAGGACAGGTTACAGGCGAAACCCTGATTAGCAACGATGCTCTCCCCGAAATTCCGCCTTTCGAAACAACAATCACTTTGAATTACCGGGTGATGACAGGCAAGATTATTCCAAAACTATCCTACAGATTTGTTGCAGCCCAGCAACACGTATCACAGGCCTTTTATGAAGCCGTAACGCCGGGCTTCTCCATCCTGAATTTTTCTGTTGCATATAAAGTCACACGAAATATCAATATAAATGCCGGTATTAATAATATCTTTGATGTTTCGTATTACGAGCATCTGAACAGGAGGATTACAGGCTCTTCCGAAAAGCTCTATGAACCGGGCAGGGTGTTTTTTGTTAACCTTTATCTCGAAATCTGATGATCAGGAAATATGCACGCTTACTTGCCGTTATGCTCAGTATCTTTTTGCTGCTTAACATATCGTGCAAGGATGTTAATCCGGTTGAAAAAAGTACGGGTAAAATTTCATTCAGTTTTAGTCACAAAGTGGATGGATTACCTCTGCAGAAAGATTTGATGAAATACATCAATGCAGCCGGAAATCCATATGAAATAAACCAGGTTATGTATTTTATCTCGGATGTAAAACTGTATAAATCCGATGGAACAATAAAACCGATCGGAGACTGGACCGACATTCATTATGTGGACATTGATATTCCCGAAACCCTTACCTGGGAAGTATTTGATGAAATTCCGGCAGGCAGATACGATTCGCTCACTTATGTTTTCGGGATCACCAAAGAGAAGAACCAATCTTTCCGCTTTGTGAATCCTCCCGAAGTAAATATGATGTGGCCCGATATATTGGGCGGAGGTTACCATTATATGATGATTAACGGAAGTTGGAAGGATAATGCTAACGTAATAAAAAGCTTTGCATTTCATATGGGAATCGGTCAGCTTTACAAAAGTAACGTCATCAGCGTTGATTCCATTTATGCCTTTGTACAGAACTATTTTACCGTTTCCCTGCCCGGCTCCGCTTTCACAATCGAAAAGGGCAAAACCCGGAATATTGCAATTGTTATGAATATTGACAGCTGGTTTAAGACACCTCATATTTACGACCATAATTACTGGGGCGGAGCCATCATGCAGAATCAGGCTGCTATGCAGATGGCTAAAGAAAACGGGTTTGATGTTTTTCGCGTGGATTTGCCGGAGTAGTATTATTTATTTTACATGCATCAACACTATAAAGGTTTTTTAAGTGTTTATTATACGATTGTAATTCAGTATTAAAGAAAATAATTCTCTGCTATGAGCGAATTTGATGCCAAAGCCCGTGATTGGGACAAAAATCAACGTTATATCGACAGATCGGAAGCCGTTGCCATAGTGCTTCTAAAAATGGTTCCGGTAATTCCTGGAATGAAAGCACTCGAGTATGGCTCGGGAACAGCATTGCTTAGCTTTGCGCTCAGGGATAAGTTCGCCGAAATTGTCCTGATGGATAACTCACTCGAAATGACTGAAGTAACAAAAGAAAAAATAGCTGATCAGAATGTTAAGAATATGAACCCGCTGTTTTTTGATCTCGAGCACGAAGATTTTCCTGGCAGATTCGACATTATTTATTCCCAGATGGTCATGCATCATGTTAATGATATTGATGCCATACTGGCTAAATTTCATACCCTGTTAAATCCCGGCGGGTACCTTGCCATTGCCGATTTGTATGCGGAAGATGGAACGTTTCACGGCGATAGCTTTACCGGACACCTGGGATTTGACCTTGACGATCTGGGTGAAAAACTGCAAAAATTAGGTTTTGACGGAGTAAATCACGAGCAATGCTTTGTAATTTCGAAAACAGATGATGATGGGAATACCAAGGAATACCCTATTTTTCTGCTTACCGCTGCGCGTCGGTAAGTAATATTTTTCTTCCATTGCCACTCGTACTTCCGATGTTCGAAAAAATAAAGTTGCTATAAATTCGCGAATTCTGGATTAAGAGATGAGGTGTTTTTAAAGTTCATTGGTAGGCAGACTTAATGAAATGAAAATTAGGCTAATCTGAAAAAGAATCTGCCAAACAGATTATTGCAGCATCTTAAACAGTCAACCTTTCAGCAAAAGCGTGTACGTTCTAATAATATTGGTGTTCTGCCGCAATATGGACAGAATTTATGACAAATTGAGCCGGATAAGCAGCGGACATATAAAATTCCCTAAAATATGGCTTTAAATCATAGTATTCGTCGTATTGTTTTCTATCTTAGCACCGGATTTGGGTTTTTTAAATCCCAAAGCAGAATTAATACGTAAATGGATACATTTTCATTAAACAACTGACTGCGAAAACTGTTAGTATACTTAAACGTGTTAAATTGCAGTATTAATAAATTTTTCTAATCATTAACAAACCATTAAAAACACTTATTATGAACAAATCAGAATTAATTGATCACGTAGCCCATAGCACAGGCTTAACAAAAGTAGATGCAAAAAAAGCAATTGACAGCTATCACGAAGCAATTGCAACTACTCTCCAGGAAGGAAAACGCGTTGAAATTTTAGGTTTCGGCTCATTTTCAGTAGCAACCAGGGAAGCCAGAACCGGACGCAACCCCAAAACAGGTGAAGCTTTGCAGATAAAAGCTAAAAGAGTAGCAAAGTTCAAACCAGGTAAAGAATTAGCAGGTAAGCTATAAAAAATTGGTTAACTGAATATTACAAGCATTTTGTAATTATTAAGCGTTCATTACCCTGATGCTTCAGGTACTAATGAACGCTTTTTTTAATTATATCACTGGTAACTAATAACATATATTGCTTTCTTTTTTATGATTGATCATATGCCCGTACATTTCCATTTTATCCATCATAAACCTTACGGATACTTGTGCCAGTTTGTGTGTGAACTTCCAAAGAAAAAACTTGTAGGATCACTTTTTAATTTCCCTGAAGGCACCATGGCTATAGGCCGTCTCGACGAACATAGCGAAGGTCTGTTGCTTCTTTCCACTGATGGACATGTTAGCGAACATATCCGCAGCAGTAAAACCGAGAAAGAATATTATGCGCAGGTTGATGGACTGATTACCGATGAGGCCATTGGACATTTGAGTAAGGGAGTTGAAATTGGCATCCGGGAGGTTAAATATTTGACCAAACCCTGCCATGTGTTCCGTTTGGAAAGTGATCCCGGATTTCCACCACGTACCCGAAAAATCAGGGACGACCGTCACGGCCCGACAAGTTGGGTTTCGATAACCCTTACCGAAGGTAAAAACCGGCAGGTTCGCAAAATGACTGCTGCTACCGGCTTTCCGACATTGCGGTTGGTCAGGGTAAGGATTGGTAACAACCACCTGGGAGATATGATGGCCGGAGAGGTAAGGCAGGTAGATAGCTTTTCAGAAATGGAATAAAGTATTTCTTCATGTTCATGACTTTAAATTCTACCTGATATTGAGGATAATACAATCAACCGGGAAAAGTTTAGCAAGAACTTTCGGTTTGTTTTAAAATCACAGAAAAATTTTGCGATATTTGTAAAGGAGGTCATCGATTAAGCGATTAACATGTTTACTTCAGGTATAGTGAGTTCCTGCTGAACAATTGATGTGAAATAATGGTTTCTCCTTATGATGAACCGATTGCTGAAATATAGATATTATGTTGGTTTGGTGCAATTTCGATCGCACTCGGTTGTATTTATTTGTACCATTGCCTTGGTTTGCATTTATGGAATAAGCTTTGCCGAAGGAACCAAACAACTTGAACCAATAGGAGCTCCATCGAACTCATACTGCAGGATTGCGTTAATAGAAAACACGGCGGAAAACCGGATTCCCTTTGCCTTAATAGGTTGTAGCGAAGAATACAGGCTTAATGTACGGATAAACAATTTCAGTTCCGAAAAAATCTATCTTGGATTTGGGAATGTCGTCGACTATTTTGTGGACTCTATTATTTATAAGGATGTCAGTTACCAGGTTAAGGATCCTGCCGGTAATATTGTTGCCGGCTATTCCCTGCAGTCTCTTCCTCTTATATCAGCGAGTGCCGGTTTCATTAATACCAGGAACCAGGTGGAACAGGGACCCAATATTAACAACACAAATCCTGCAGGTTATATTCCATTGGAAATCACCCCGGTAATGAACGGGGATTATGTTATTGAGTTTACGGTGCCTGAGTTTAGTTTAAGTAAGATACATGTTTTCAAATACATTGATATTACAGTTGCTAATGGAAACAACCCTGTTCCCGGGAGGTTGTGGAGCAAGGCATGGCAACTGGCTTCGGGCAGTGTAACGGCTGCTGTACGTGCTTCCTACTCATTGTTTTATATCTATACAAACGACAGCATAGTAGCCCGTTTCGATTGCAATGGAATGGCTGGAGGAGTCTGGGGTATTTACAGCAATGAGTGGGGTTGTGAAACAAACGGATCATGGGAAAGCCGACGTCGATCTGTGAGGGGAAATACATCTGTTCAGCCCCAGTATAAAATTTTCCTTAACGATCCCGACCCGTTGGTTTTCCCCACGGGACAGATTGGTAAAATGAATAATTTTCAGATAGTTCCTGCGGTTTGTGATACCGTTGTTACTTTTGAAGCAGATGTCAGCAAGGCCGGGAGTATTGATGTTTTGCTTGATCTGCCACCTCTTAATCCTAATTCCATTGGTCCCGAAGATGTCCAACTCGGCTACAATGTAACTGCAGGGCATAACATTCTCCTGCCTGCATGGAACGGAACGGATAATTATGGAAATGCAGTACCCAATGGCGCTGTGGTGACAAGCAGAATACGTTTCCTGAACGGCCTCTCCAATGTTCCGCTTTACGATGTGGAGGATAATCCCAAAGGGTTTAAAGTGGACCTCCAGCGGCCTGTTCCGGTTTCGGGGTATACAAAACTTAAACTTTTTTGGGACGACACCGGCCTCCCACCGGCAAATTTTCCTTCGAGCAATGTCAGTAATGGATGCGTTTATTCCGGGATCGAGCCTAACTCCGGATGTCATCCCTGGATTGCAAGCCAGTCGTTGGGTGATACAAATACAATCAATTCGTGGTGGTATCTATCATCGGATGAGGTTTTAACAATTCCTGTCGCTCTTAATCTCAGGCCTTCATCAGGCAATATTGCTGGTCCTGCCAATGTTTGTTCAGGACAGGCAGTAGATTTTAGTACGCTCACTCTTCCTTTTGCCGATAACTATTTCTGGCACTTGTCAGGTCCTGCAATTGAGGAGGATTCCATACACAATTCACCCGATACTACGTATTCAAGGTATTTTCCTGCGTCATTAATACAGGGGGATTACGTGCTTTCAGTGTATGGACGGAACAGTGAGTGTGGAGATGGCGAAAAAGTATTTCATAACTTTTATATTTCTGATTATTTACCTCCTGTGTTATCCGGTGATACAGTGGTATGTACCAATTCAACTTATCGGTATCAACTTTCCGGTTCGTATTCGAGTATGCTATGGAGCATTCGAAACGGCGAAATCATTGGTTCTCCAAATGCTAATCCCGTTTCCATCCACTGGCATACAACTGGAAGCGATACTATATATTTACTGGCCACCACATTGGAATGTGGCATAAGATCTTCCATGCTACCAATCGAAGTTCATCCTTCTGCCAGTGCCAATATTTTAATAACAGGAGAAAGTACCAGTTGTCCCGGGCTTCCACTCTCCTTCAATGATTTTTCTTCACTTGAATCGGGCTCAATAATTTCGCGGGATTGGGATTGGGGCAACGGTAATTTTCAGAATGGTAATGACTCGGTATATACATACATCTATCCTGAAACAGGGACATACACGGCCTCTCTCAAAGTTATAACAGATCTTGGGTGCGAAACGGATACCAGCGTTCAGATCATGATTATTCCTCTTCCTGAAGCAGCTTTTTCCTGGTATCGAAACTGTATTTCGCAAAACATCGAGTTATCAGATAATTCCACTGGTATTGACCTTGCTGCGTTGGAATGGGATTTTGGTGCTGCACCGGTAACGGCATCTAACCTTAACTCTCACCAGCCCGAAGCGGTATTTCACCAGAACGGGCAATATCCGGTAAGCCTTGTTGTAACCAATAAATTCGGATGTACCGACACAATAAACCGGCTGGTTTCCATTCATAATCTTCCGCAGGCATCATTTATCAACGAAACTCCATGCCAGGGAGCCGGAATAGTATTCACAGATCAGAGTTTACCTGCCGATACAGTACTCTCGCGGTACACATGGATAGTAAATACTGTGAGGGATGGAGTACAAACCTATGAAGGAAGTTTCGCTAAGATTGTATTTGATGATCTGGACGATCACATGGTTAGCCTGGTAGTTATGGATGCTTATGGATGTACCGATACTGCTAGTTCGATCATTGTTGTGAAACCTAAACCGGACAGTTACTTCGAATACATTGAGAATACAGGCAAAATAAAGGAAAAACTTCATCTTGTGAATCTAACAGTTGGCGCTATGGAATATTTCTGGGATTTTGGTAACGGTTTTACATCTACTCTTACTGAGCCAGGAATCACCTATACCAAAGAGGGGGAATACACGATTACGCTCGTGGCAACCAATGCAGATGGCTGTACCGACACCGCCAGCAGGCAATATTATTTTCTGCCGGGCTTATGGCTGCCAAATGCTTTTTCGCCTGATAAAAACGGATACAATGATGTTTTCAGACCTGTAACACTGCGGGCCACACTCGAGCCTTACCACCTATCGATTTTTGACAGGTGGGGGCAAACTTTATTCGAGACTACCGACCCAACTGTTGGGTGGGATGGCACAACGTATGGATCACCATGCCCTGGCGGAAGTTATGTTTACATGATCAGTTACAGGCAAAATAGAGTTGAGTCTTCCGAAATTGTGACTCAAAGAGGGATCGTAAGTTTAATCAGGTAAAGTAATAAACAATTGATTTTGAAACACTTTTTGCTGATTTCAGGATCCATATTTCTGGAGTCAGATTCAAACAATTAATTCTCAGAATATTCTCATTAAATCAAAAAGGCCACCATCCCGGTAGCCTTTTCTTAATAATTTTCAGTATCGGTTTTCAACAACCTCCACCTGAAGTAACTGCTTTTTTAACTGGAACAACTATTTTTTTTGCAGGTTTTTCGGGGGCAGTAACAGCCTTTGCGGTAGGAGCAGTGAGTGCATTTAACGCTGCAGTATCAATAAGCGGAGTTTCACTTAAAAGTGGCAAAAGCCTATAGAGCGAATCGGAAGGATTTAGATTCAATTGTGCATAACTTCCGGTAAAAACCAGTATATTTTTATAGCCAGTCTGTTGAAGCATCAGCCAGGGGCCATTAGCCTGCAGTTGCGATTCACCATACAAAACAGCTTTTTGACTTGCTTTTTCCAGATCTTTAAAAATTGTTCTGTTCTTCGGGGTAAACAATTCGCGAACCGGGATATTGATGGCATTTTTAACATGCCCGCGATTGAATGCAATGGAGTTGCGGACATCTACAAATACTACTTTTCCTGAACTGTCGGCGAGCATACCAGCAACCTGGCCTGGGGTGCAGATTAAAGCTGTATCATTCAGCAATGCAAGGCTTTCGGTTGGCGAAAGTTCATATTTTATTTCGGGTCGGCGCAAAGTGATTAGCCCGATTATTATTACCAGCACAAAGGCTATAACCAGTATAGTAAGCCGGTTTGTTTTATTTATTTCTTCCATGGTTTTCTGTATTTAACAGTCTATATTAACAACCACCACCCGATTCCACAGCGGGTGCTCGTTTAACAATGGTCAGTTTTTTCTTTACAACGTTAACCGGTGCTGCAGCCATTTCAGGACTGCCAAAGAAGTGCTGGCATGCAGCTTTTCGGAACTGGAAAAGTTCCATCGCTTTGTCAGAGCCGGTTTCATTAGGTTTTACGGCTTTTACTATCGTATTGAACCATTGATTAACACCTCCCTGCATAATGTAAATCCGCTGAATACCCTGACGTTTACATAAAATCCATGCCTGGTCGGAAGTAACGTCAGAATTGGAATAAAAGACTTTGTCCATTTCCTTTTGTTTCAGAAAATCCTGGGCTGATGCCGAAAACAGCGAGTCTACCGGAAGGTTTACAGCACCTGGAATAGCAAAGGCTTTATACTGTGATGCAGGTCTCACATCTATCAGCAGAAGGGCAGGGTCCTTTTTTACCAGCCTGTCGGTGATATCATCGGTAGTTAAAAAACGTGAGGGGTCATCAATTGAGTTAAGTAATTGTTCAGGTTGAACCTGTTTATCCGCATGATGCTCAGGCATAAGGAGTATTCCTATACCCAGAACAATAACGATACCGGCTAATAAAAGATATTTTTTATTCATAAGTCTTTGGCTTAATACTCCACTTTTTTAACTTTCTTTTCAACAAATGCGGCGCCATAAAACATGCCGACTGCAGCCACTATCAGCAGAAAAGCAAAAACAGATTCACGCATGCCGAGTAAATCGTATATTTTGGCTCCACCCATGTTTCCGCTGTTGTAAAACCCTTCAAAAACCGGATATATTTCGGAGAATATAAATATCCCGATAAATAAACCGACCGAAAAAACCATCGCATCAATTTTTCCGATGGCGGCGGCACTAAAACTGGTTCCCGGGCAGAACCCTCCCAATGCGAATCCCAATCCCATTATGATACCACCAATAATGGCCGACATCACATAATAAGGATTGATATACAGCATGGACGCGTCCATCCAGCCCATGAAATCGAAATAGAGAATACCTATCATAGCAGTAATGGCTGCAGTGAAGAACACGCGTAAAACAACAAAATCGTAGCCGAAAAAGGTGCCCATGATTTTGCGTGATGAAGAAAAACCGGAAGCTTCGAGTGCAAATCCGAAGCCCACTCCCAGTAACAATGCTATTACATTGTTCCAGGTTTCGGGTATTACACCCATGGGGATAAGAGGTCCTACCATATTTTTATTAGTTTGAAAACATTTGAAAATGATTGAAAAAAGGCTAGTGTTTATTCCGATTTCGTTAGATCCAGAGTTTTTTCAGAATCCATGAAAAGAAATAAGCCGATCCGAAGATAGCCATCATAGTTATTATCCCTGACGCCGACAAGACCGCCATTCCGCTTAGGGCGGCGCCGCTCGTACATCCCCTCGCAAGTTGTGAGCCGATACCGAACATTAAACCGCCACCAAGGGCAGCAATGAGTCTTGTATTGCTGCTTATTTTGGGCGAATGTTCAATTTTTATTTTCAAGCGTCCGTATATTGCGCCTGATATAAATCCGCCGGCCAACATGCCTATTACTTCAAATACCAGCCAGTTGTTCATCGGGCTGCTGTCGGCACTCAGGAATTTACTGTAATACTTGCCTGCTTCGGCATGCACAGGCGCAACCGCGTCGACAACGGTAACTACTGAGCTTTTTACAGCCCCGCTGGCCCCAAGTCCACGACCTGTGATATAATATGTGCTGAACAGCACCAGACCCAGCAATACACCTCCCAGGTAGGGATTAATGTAAAAGGATCCGTCTCGTTTCATCTTTTCCATGATTAACAAATCTTTATGTTAATTTTTATTTTAATGAATGAATGTTATGTAGCCTGAAAAGTTAAAAGTTTAAAATGGCTTTTATGTATTTAAGTTTCAACTTTTTTACCTTTTTTGTTTTTTTAAAGCAGTTTTAATTTAGTGTTAATACAGATAGCGCGATATCTGTCCGGCTTCAACCATTATAAAGCGGAACATCAGTCCTCCAAACAGGATTAACAGCACGGGAATTATTGTTGGTATGCGAAATCCGAAAAGTTCCATGGTTTCGAGAATGGCAGGGAACACAAGTCCGAGTAAGATCACGAATACCCAGAACGAAACCGTGAACTGTCCGCCCAGGAAAATCGAAATGGCTTCAATCTGTACCTGTGATCCGGCCAGGGAACCCATAATCATGTGTGTGATGAAAAACAACTCAATGACAATGAATAAAAGGTCAAGACGTCCGATGATCACCTTCTCCGCATGACTCTTGCTTATCAACATAATAGTTGCCGCCCCGGTCGACATACCGGAGACAAGGAAAAGCGGTCCGAGCAAGGCTGTATTCCATAAGGGTCGGGCATTGAAAGCAGAAAGCAGGATGCCGGTATATATGCCGAGAATAACAGCATATATCACCATGGGCCAGGCAATTAGTTTGCGGTTTTTTATCGCCCAGGTTTCGAATTTGTTAAGGAATTCAAACTTCCAGTCCCATTTTGGGAACACCTCTCTAATATAGGTTGCCGACCAAAGCAGGGATATCGGGGTAATAATCATAAGAACCCATGCTCCCCAGCCCATCGGCGATTCCAAACGTATCGTAGTATACAACTGCCAGAAGTACAGCTTATGCTTCAAATCGAGGAACAACATGAACAATCCGAAGATCAGTGCAAAAGGCACAATAAAAGGTGCCCATTTCACGGTAGCTTGCATTTCTTTTTCTTTGCCAAGGATGGTATACACCCCTGCCAGGAAGAGAATGCCTGCAGCCAGTCCTCCAAGGAATAGATAAATAGGAATCTGCCAGTGCCAGATATTGAGGTAAGGGTCAATATTAGGAATATTGCGACCGCTTACAAATAATTCTTCTTTCATAATTTTCTGTCTTTTCGAATTCTGTTATACTAAGTAGAAAATTTGCGGTTTTGTGCCGGCTTCAGGTGCCAGTGCTTTGAATTTGCGGTTTTTCAGTACGGTCACAATTTCCGAATTCGGATCATCAAGATCGCCGAAGTACATGCAGTTTGTCGGGCAAACGCTTACGCAGGCGGGGTCTTCGCCTTTCCTTACCCTGTGTATACAGAATGTGCATTTATCCACATACCCATCCGGGTGCGAATACCTTGCTTCGTAGGGACAGGATTCGATACAGGCGCCACATCCTATACATTCGTCGTGGGTTACCAGCACTATTCCGCCATCTACAAAATGACTTGCCCCGGTAGGGCAGCAACGCACGCATGGTGAATTATCACAGTGATTGCAACGCTCGGAACGCAGTTCGATGGTTACATTCGGGTATGTTCCGTCAACGGTTTCGGTTACCCAGTCGCGGCAAAACCCAATCGGAACATTATTTTCGGTCTGGCAGGCGACCACGCAGTCGCTGCACCCCACACATTTGCGGGTATCAATAGCCATTGCATATCTCATGACTCAATCTCCTTTTGTGGATCGTTCATAATAAAAGTTATAAAATTTCCACGCATCCCGGTGCCGCCCATAATCGGATCCAGCATTACGTTGGTAATGAGTTCGGTATCACTTACTCCCCGGCCATAAGCTAAATGCAGAGGTTTATGATGATGCCCGAAGCCATGTACAATATAAACCGAATCCCAGCGGATACGTTCGGTCATTCTGACTTTAACAGGAAAGTTCGAAACAGCTCCGTCCTGGTTTTTGAGCCATACATACTGGTTTTTCTTTAATCCCCATAATTTGGCAACCCGCGGATTGACCCAAACCGAATTTTCGGGCATGAGTGCTACCAGGTTCGGATTATTGGCTGTACGGCTGAACGTATGCATTGGTGCCCTGCCATAAATCAGGCGGTAATAGCCTTCTTCGGGTTCAGGGTGTTTTGTAAATAAAGGCATAGGGTCAAATCCCGCTTCGGCCAGTTCGTGCGAATAGAGCTGAATTTTTCCTGAAGCAGTCTTAAATGTATGTATTGTGCCCGGCTCAATGTAGGGTGAGCTTTGACGTGCCGTCTTTTTTACGCCAATCCGTTGCATCTCTTCGAGTGACGAACCAACCTGTTTCAATTGCCAGTCGAGCACTTCAGAATAATCTTTATAATTGAAGTAAGCACCCAATCCGAGGCGTTCGCCAATTTGTTTGGCAATCCACCAGGCAGGTTTGGTTTGATTTTTTGGCTCAACTGCAGGCATGCGCAGGCTGAGTGTCGGCTCACGATGTGCTGTTGCGCGTATGTCGTCGTAGCGCTCCAGGTATGTGCATTCGGGTAGCACTACATCAGCGTATCCCGTAATTTCCATAGGCATAGTATCCACTACAACTATTAGTTCTAATGACTGCAGAGCTTTTGAAAGTTGTGCTTTCAAAGGAACTGAAGCAATCAGGTTGGTGCCCGAAACCATCCAGCCCTTAATTCTTGCGTCTTTACCATCTGAAGGATAGGATGCTTCTATAACCGAGTTGGTTACTGCTTCGTTAGCAAGCGGGTATTTATCGTTGAGCAGTTCTTTCCAAGTCCATGCTGGTTTCGGATACTCAGGATGAGGAAACCCGGGTAAATTAATTCCTTCTTTAAAGAAAATCCCTCCCCTGTTTCCCCATGAACCAAGTAGTGCATTGAGAATAGCTATTGCCCTGGTACGTTGTACATCGTCACCATACCATGCCACATGACGACCGGGATGGATGATAGCTGATGGTGCAGCATTTGCCATTTCGCGGGCAGTGCGGCGGATCAGATCAGGTTTCAGAGTAGTAATACCATACGCCCATTCGGGGGTAAAGGATTTAACATGAGCTTTTAGCGCATCGAATCCTTCGGCATACGTTGCTATATATTCCTTGTTATACAGATCATCATAAATAAGAACGTGGATCCATGCTAACAGCAAGGCTATATCGGTTGACGGTTTTATTGGCAGCCAGTATTTTGATTTGGAAGCGGCTGTAGAAAGACGCGGATCAACCGTTATAATTACTGCACCATTATCGATGGCCTGGCTCATTTCCTGTACCTGCCCGTTGTGCATGTTTTCGCCTATATGCGAACCGATAAGCACCAGGCATTTGGTGTCGCGGATATCGGTTAACTCAGGACTGCTGACTGATTCGCCAAAAGTTGCTTCGAACCCGACATCACGGGGCCCGCGGCACTGAGCAAACGACGGTGCTGTAAGGTTGGCAGTTCCGTAGGCTTTCATCAGGTTCGAAAAATAACTCCCTGAGGATCCGTGGAAAAACAAAGCCATGCTTTCAGGACCATACTTTGCTTTAATATCCGACATTTTGGATGCAACCAGGCCAAGAGCTTCGTCCCAGCTGGCTTCACGATAGGTCTGCTGCCCATCTTTCATAACCCTGATCAACGGGGTTTTAAGCCTGTCGGGATCGTTGTACATACCAACGCCACCCGTGCCACGCGGGCAAAGCCTCCCGTTGCATTGCGGATCATCGTCGTTTCCGGTAACCTTTTTAATATTTCCATCTTCGGTAACATGAGCCCAGCCGGCGCATTTCCAGAAACACACCTCGCAATAAGTAGGAACTCTGCGAAGCGTTTCTGTTTCGCTTTCACTTTCTTTACCAAACAAAGATGAACCCAGCACGGCTTTGGCAGCACCAGCCGTTACGGCAGTGGCTCCCAGGCCCAACGCTGAAATTTTAATAAAATCTCTCCTTGTCTTCATGTGATTTTATTCTTTTAACAATCAAATACTTATCTCAATAAATAAGTGATATTCTATTGTTTATTGAATAACAAAAGTAGATTAAACTTAAATACATACAAAAAATGATGAATATATCATTATTTGCGTATAGTTCTGATTATGAGGCTTATACATATTATTGAAATATTTATTTCCTGTTTTGATTTATATATCATGTTCATAATCATGTATATACAGGCTTCTTTAGAATGTTTATAAATTTAGGTTTGGATTTTTATTTATCTGATTATCAGAAGTATATATTAAATTATAACTCATCAAAATAAAAACTGTCACAGGTCATAAAATAATATGATCTAAGCCGTTAATTCAAAAAAAACCTCACAGAAATTAAAAGAAAGCGCCAGTGATAAGAAATCTTCATAGTTTTGATGATTCATAGAAACAGAATTGGATCAGAACAGATATATAAACCGTAAAACATTTCTCAGGCTTGCAAACCTAGCTATAGCCGCTGCTTTTATTGCGTTGTGGAACCTGATGAGTGGCAAACAAAAACTATTGACAGAGCAGCCGGTGGTGAATCGCATCGATGCAGTAAAATTAGGTACCGGTATTTTTTTGTTTGATAAATTTATCGTGGTAAAATCTTCAGCTTCATTAAAAATCTATTCCAATAAATGCACGCATGCCGGATGCCGGATAAATCAGGAAATCGACGGACAACTTGTTTGTCCGTGTCATGGTTCCAGGTATGATTCAACAACTGGAAAAGTGTTACAGGGACCTGCCGGACTTCCTTTATCGCTTATTCCTTTCAGCACTGATGCCAAAACCGGCGAAATCACAATAAAAATCTAGCGATTGAAAATTCCCGAAAACATACGCAGGTTCATTGCTTTCGATACATACGGATGGGTAGCCACAGCTTCCATTATTGTATGCGCAGTTTCGGGAGCCTTGTTGGTTGTGCCTTATAATGTTTTGTCGCCTTATCTTTCGGTTACTTCGTTTATTACAGCTAACCCTGCAGCCTCATTACTGCGGAATATTCATTATTGGAGTGCGCAACTATTTCTGATACTGACGCTTATACATATCTTTGATCATCTCTGGAAAAGAACTGAAACCAATATTAAAAAGAAGAGTGTATGGTTCAGGCTTACGCTTTCAATCATTTTCACTTTATATGTAATGCTTTCAGGCTTTATTCTTAAAGGTGATGGCGACAGTTTGCAGGCACACCGGATATTGTCGTCACTTGTCAGCAGTCTTCCATGGATCGGCCCCATGTTGCAGCAAACATTTATCGGACCGGAGGATAGTTTCCAGGTATTGTACATTCAGCATGCTGCTACTGCAACAGTGATACTTTTTGTTATCATCATGGAGCACGCGCGAAGTTTAAAAGTGAACCTACGTACATTGCTCATAACAATAGGTATTATAACACTATTTAGCTTTCTGTTCAGGGCGCCAATCAATGGTTTGAATGAAGCAGTAATGAAAGGGCCGTGGTATTTTGTCGGTCTGCAGGAAACTCTGCACTGGGTTACAAATCCACTTCTTATTACAATCGGGCTGATTATTTTGCTTGTATTGATTTATCTGATTCCCTGGGTTAAGCCTTTGTATTCAAGGATCATCAAACAATTTTTTGTTGTAATGATTATTCTGTATGCCTTGCTGACTATAACCGGATTTTTCTTTAGGGGTCCGATGTGGCAATGGCAGTGGCCATGGGATAATGAGTATAAAATTCAATCTTTATTCCATTCTGAAGAAATCAGCTTTTCAGCCGCCGATACTACGCAACTTACCATAATTCAGGGACATGCCGAAGGTTGTGTATCCTGTCACAAAGGAATGAGTGGATTTACGGATGCGCACAAACCCGAATATATCGGATGCTTTTCCTGCCATGGAGGTGATCCGTTTACACTTGATAAAACCAAGGCCCACAACACTATGTTCCCGGTTCCCGGGAATTTATCCAATGCTTCCGAAGCATGTGGAAATGTGGGGTGCCATCCAGGAATTGTGCCTCGTGTTAAAGTTTCGCTTATGTCAACTTTAAGCGGAATAATCAGTGTTGATAAATGGGTTTTTGGTGAAACGGATGATATTAACCTGGCTTCACATATAAATGATATTGGAAACAATGCTTCAGGGCAGCATCTGAGGAATTTATGCGCTGGTTGCCATTTGGGAAACGAAAAAATAAAAGCTGGTCAGGCCGATTGGCTCGAAAGAGGTGGGGGCTGCCTGGCTTGTCATCTCACTTATGATAAAAAAGCTTTAACAACGTTGGTTCAGATGAAACGAAAGCAAAATTCTGATACTGCATTGCCGATGTTTCATCCTGCCCTCGACCTGAACGTTACGAATGATAAATGCAAAAGTTGTCATAGCCGTTCAGGCCGGATTTCGATGAACTACGAAGGCTGGCATGAAACTGAACTGAAGCCTGAGAATGTCAACGGCAAGGACAATTACCAGATTTTGCCCGATAAGCGTGTGTTTGTAAAAATGCCTGCAGATATTCATCACCAGAAAGGAATGCTTTGCATTGATTGCCACGGATCGTACGAATTAATGGGTGATGGAAAGCATTACGCTCATAAGGAAGAAGCTGTGAAAGTGCAATGCAGCGACTGTCATACTTTAAGTTCAAAAAGAGATAAACTTCTTGTGGAAACCGACCAGGAAACTCAGCTCATTTCGTGGCTCAGGAAGTTTCAAACAGAAGGAATCCGGGTAGTACTTACTCAAAAGGGTGACATTCCACTTGTAAATACCATTGTTGATGATCAAGGTTCACGATTGCGTATGATTAAAAAATCAGGCTCCGGCATTGCAGTTATGAAACCTCCGGCAAAAGCATGCACCGAAGGGAAAGCGCATGCGCGGTTAAGTTGCGAAGCATGCCATACAGCCTGGGCGCCGCAATGTGTTGGTTGTCATAATAGTTACGACAGAAAGGCAAAAGGTTTCGACATGTTGACAAACACTGCCAGGAAAGGAAGCTGGATAGAGTATTCCACCGAAGGTTTGGCTGAATTACCTATATTAGGAATTAATTCAACAGATAAATCAAAGAAAAACGGCCAGGTAAGCACTTTTACTCCGGGTATGATTTTAACGATTGATAAGGGCTCATTTAGTAAAGGAGGGGGAACTGTGTTTCGTAGGCTGTATGCTCCTTCGTCGGCACACACCACACAGCGTGAAGGAAGAAGTTGCAAATCATGCCATAACGATCCGCTGGCAATTGGGTACGGTCGGGGTAATTTATCATATTCTGCTTTAGGCAAATGGACTTTTGATCCACTTTATGAGAATAACAAATATGATGGTTTGCCTGAGGATTCCTGGACAGGATTTCTTCAGGAACGTAAAGATCAGGCTTCAACGCGGAAAGGTATGCGGCCTTTTAACCTGTTGGAACAAAAGAGAATTCTCACAGCCGGTGCCTGCCTGACCTGTCACGAATCAACATCAGGAGTTATGAAACAAAGTCTTGTTGATTTTGATAAAGTTATCCGCGAAAGGAGCAAGCGTTGCGTAATGCCTGTTTTCTAAAGGAATTGCTATGTTTTGGACTTCAAAAAGGAGAGCAAAATTAGAATATCCCTTTTCCTGAATCCAGAATCCAGACTTTCTGAAACAGGTCCCTAAATCTCATCCCGATCTATCGGGACTTAACCCCTAAATACTTTAAAAGAAAAACAGTTTTATACTTGCAGCAATCAAAACAAGTGATAAAACACGTTTCAGATTAAGCTCCGAGATAGTCCGGCTGCCAATGGCTGAACCTACCAATCCTGCAACCATAACTCCCGAGATCCAGTAAATAATGTGAGGTTGAAAACTGATATTTGTTGACATTAATCCAGCCAGACCACTTCCTGAATTTAGAAAAATAAACAATGCAGATGCTGCCGAAGCTTCCTTTATCCTGGCATACCGTGCAAGTATCAGGATCGGCGACAACAAAATACCGCCTCCTATGCCTATCATTCCTGAAACAAGCCCGAGTACCAGGCCAATTCCCATTGCCAGTGCAAACGGAGGATCATGTGTAGTATCATTCTCGGTATTCCGCACAAATAACATCCGTGCAGTTGCAATCATCAGCATTACCCCCAGTATTATTTTATACATGGTTGGGTTAATATTGAATTGAGCGCCAATATAAGCCGCAGGCATCGAGGTGATCAGAAAAGGAACCACCTGTTTCCAGCGGAAGAATCCTGCCTTATAATAGGAGATGAAAGCAATTGCTGAAACCACCAGGTTGAGAATCAATGCATAATAGCGGATTGACTCGGGGGCAAAGCTAAATAATGCCATAAGCGCCAGGTATCCGCTGGCCCCACCGTGTCCGACAGAAGAGTAGAAAAAAGCAATAAGCATGAGGCCTATCACAAAAAGTAATTCATAGTGTACCATGGTTCTCCTTTCCAATTCAGTTTATATTCGGGAGGCTGCCCTGTTTCCGGGACAACCCATCGGTCAGCATTTCCTGAATCTATAAGATTGTTAGAAATGAAAACTCGGAGAATTATTTTGCAATATTAGTAAACTATTTAGAATGAACGGGAAATTATTTCTTGGGTTCCATCAGGTTTTCTGCTGTCGCAAGGTCATGTTTTGAATTGATGTTCAGAAAAAGTCTTTCGTCGTAAAAACTCAACCCGGTATTTATGATCAGGCGGTTGATGCTGATTTCTTCAAATAAGTCAGGTAATTTATAATTCCCTTTATGAATAAATTTGCTCAACTGATCCAAAACCGACAAACGGTAAAAACCACAAAGAGGTTCATAATGCTGATTTCCCTGCCAGGGTACGGCCACTTCGAAACTGCCGGCTTTACCAAGGATATACGACAACAAATCTTCTGACACAAAAGGCAGATCGCACGAAAGCACCAGGTTTTTCTCTGTCTTACTCTGTTTTAATGCTGAATAAATTCCTCCCATCGGGCCTATCCCGGGAAATTCATCGGCAACAACCGGGTATCCGAATGACTTATATGCATCCGACGACGAACTGATAATAATCGAAGAACACACACCGGAAAGCGATTGAATGGCGTAGCTGATCAATGGTTTCCCGCACAGCATCTGCAAACCTTTGTCGGTGCCCATCCGTGAGCTTTTGCCACCTGCCAGGATAATTCCGGTTACATCCATATTATTTCAATTGATGTTTAAAAAACAGGCAGCTGTCGCCATAACTCAAAAAACGAAAATTATTTAACAATGCATAGCTATATGCATCCTTCCATTGTTGCCCGATAAAAGCAGCTACGAGTAAAAGGAGTGTGCTCTTTGGCTGATGGAAATTGGTAATTATCGCATCCGGAATATGATAGTTGTATCCGGGTGCAATCATGAGAGCGGTTTCGCCATGTAATTCATTCAGGCCCGCTTCTTCAAGTGTTTGAATCACGCATTGAAGCGCATCTTCGGTAGCAATCGGTTCATCAGAAAGTGTGGTATAAGGATCCCATTGTTCGATATGCATCGTAATGGAATCCGGTTTACTACGAAGCCATTTCACACCCTGCCAGTATACACTTTCGAGCGTCCGCACGGTTGTTGTGCCTACCAGGGTGATATGCTTATTCTTAAATGTGATAATTTCTTTCAGCAGTTTTACCGGAACAATAACCTGCTCATAATGCATATGATGGTTGCCGATGGTTTCGGAACTTACCGGTTTAAAAGTGCCGGCACCAACGTGAAGTGTAATGGATCGAGTTTTGATATTTTTTGATGCCAGGGTTTTTAGTACATCGGATGTAAAATGCAGGCCTGCCGTCGGGGCAGCCACTGAACCATCATTTCGGGCAAACACCGTCTGGTAGCGTATACTGTCATTTTCCGATGCTTCGCGGGATATATATGGAGGAAGAGGAATCTTGCCAAAATATTCAAGTACATTTGCAAAAGTAAGTTGGGCAGGAGTCCATTCGAAATCAATCAGAAAAGTTGAATCGTTTCTCTCCTTCATCGTTGCGCTAAGGCTTAAGCTATACTCCTCACTTTGGATTTCAAACTGCAGAGAGCCGGATTTCCAGCGTCGTGCATTCCCGACCAGGCATTTCCATGTACAGCTTTTTTGTTGCTGAAAAGCAAGCTGGATATCATTTGTCGGAGCTACTGGCTCGAGGCAAAATATTTCGATTTGCGAGCCTGAAGGTTTCCTGAATAAAAGGCGTGCATGAACCACTCGTGTTTCATTCGAAATAAGCAGACTGTCGGCCGGTAGATGGGAGGCCATGTTCTCAAATATATCTTCCGAAATATGATCCTCTTTTAGCAAAAGCAGCCTGGATTTATCACGAACCTTCAATGGGAACTGTGCAATTTTCGCGGGAGGTAACGGGTAATCAAAATCTTCGATCCGGATATCGCGGAGGTTTTCAAACATTATATGGCGTTCTGTTTAAGCTGGCAAAATTACTGTTTTTATTACTACATGCTTCTTACTTCACAGGTTGTAATAAACAAAAAGAGCCGGAAAACTCCGGCTCTTAATTTGAAAGTTAGAAAGTTATTTTTTGATAAATACCTTCTTTACAAAACTATTTGTTTTATTTCTTAAAACTATGGTATACAGTCCGGAAGTAAGACCCTCCAGATCAATTTTTGCGGAATTGGTTGCGCTTATTCCGGTATTATCCTGTTTCCAGACTAAAGCACCAAAGCTGTTGAATATTTCGACATTGTAAACCTCGTTTCCGGCTGTTTTGAGTTTAATGCTAAACTTACCGTTGCTTGGGTTTGGATAAATGTCGAAAATTGCACTGCTTACTTCCTTTATGGAAACATCAATTACAGAAATTGAATTTGATTGCGCTGAACTGCAACCGTTATCCGTAACAATGGAATAATAATCACCATTTGCTGTAACCAGGTATTTTGGGTCGGTTGCACCGGTAATTTCCAAACCATCTTTATACCATTGGTTGCCTGCGGTGGCACTGCTTATTAATGTATCGCCACTACGGGTAATTATCGGCGTAACGGGGGTAGGTTTAATAAGCAGGGATCCATTTATATAACTGATTGAATAGTTGACGGAGGTAAATCCAGAAGGATCAATGGAGTAAGTTCCGAATGTGGTAGCAGTAACAGCAGTACCTCCTATGACAAGAGCTCCGCCAAGTACACTTTGATCTTCACCGGTAATAAACCCGCTAAGAGTAACGGAATATACGCCACTGTAGACTAAGCCATCTTCACATTTCATCTTATCTTCGGCAGTTACATTGAGTGCTTTTAATGCAACTGTAAGGGTGGCATTCCCATCAGAAGTTGCATTTGGAAGGCAATTACCAGTTATAACACAGCGGTATTTAAACCCACTCATATCACCGGTAGGTAATGAAATATCGAGAGTGTCAGTTGTTGCATTCGAATAAATCCCGCCATCTGTAATATCAACAAATCCGGAACCGGCATCTTCCTGCCATTGATAGGATACGGCATCAGTAGCAACAACTGTAAAACTTGCAGCTTCACCATAAGTTATTGGCTGACTGGTGGGTTGGGAGGTTATCGCGGCCGGTCTGCAGGAGGGGGTGTACTCCCAGAAATCCATATAATTAGCGGGTATAAGCTGGTTGGCACCTGTTCCGACATATCCTTTGTTACCGATACCAAAACCCACGGAGAGTGTTCGGATTGCACCACCAATATTGGCTTTTTGAGTCCATGAATCCAAAACCGGGTTATATTCCCAGAAGTCATTAGTAAACACTCCGACTCCTCCTTTATCGCCATGTCCAATATAGCCATATTGTCCGATACTCATTCCAATGGCTCCAAATCTGGCTGTTCCGCCAAAATCCTGTTTCCGGGTCCATGTATCTGTAGAAGGATCATAAGCCCATAATTCAACACTTCTTCCCAAATCTGTATTCCCGGTTCCTACATAACCGATATTTCCGATGGTGAAAGCGGCAGCATAATCTCTGGTTAAACCAGTTGCTCCGCCAATTTTACTTTTTTCTGTCCAGGTTCCTGAAGCCCCCATGTTCGGATCAAATTCCCAAAAGTCATTTATCCGTGCTAATCCTGTAATCAGGCCTGTTCCAAGATATCCTTTTGTCCCGATCCCAAAGCCTGTGGCAGCGTAACGTGGTGTCCCGGGAAAAGATGATTTCACTGTCCATGTATTGGCAATAGGGTCAAATTCCCAAAAATCAGTCGCAATACTTCCTGCATCTCCGCAACCAATATATCCTTTGTCGCCAATGCTGAAACCTGTAGCAGCTACCCTGGCTGTGCCACCAAAATCAGCTTTTTGAGTCCATGTATCCAGGGAAGGGTCATATTCCCACATGTCTTTTAATTTTCCACCATCACTGATTGATAAACCGGTCCCGATGTATCCTTTTGAACCTATACTAAAACCGACGGCTCCATATCGGATTGTGGTGCCGACATCGGCTTTTTGAGTCCAGGTATCAGGCACTTGCGCATTCGATTGAAAACTGAGAACGGTAAGGAAACAAGTAGCAAGGAATAGAGTTGTAATGTTTTTTTTCATAAGCTTGATTTTTTTGTGTTTACAATACTTTTAAATCTTTCATTTCTTCTGCTGTAACACTGGGCGGCATTTCTCCTTTTTTTAATTTATTTATTACCAGCCGGGCTACCTTTGCAGCATCTGATTTTCTTTTAAATCCTTCGTTACCAGGCAATCCCGGCTTGCCAGGTTGATGGATAAACTTTTTTTTATCTTTAAAAATATCATAACCCCAACTGCCATTCATTGATGGAATTATTTTATAGGTGAACGATTTGTTTGCCTGGTTCTGATCTTCCTTTTTATTGGTTTCAGGCCGTAATGGCACATTTGGATTTTGGCCAAATGCAGAAAAACAAACAGCCAAAAAGAGGAATAGAATTAACTGCCTCATGATCTGCTATTTAAAACCTGGGTATCTTTTTGTTCTATGTTCAAGAAATGTTCTTTTTCTCCGGTATTAAAAGACGTATTGCGTAATTAGCTGCAAATTTACATTTAATTCTAAACACTTTGAAGACAAATTAGAAATTGATGCAAAAAAACAGGTTTCATTAGCTTGCATCAAATCACCTTCATAAAATAGTAACGTGTAATTGATATGAAAAATTTTTATCTTACTGATAAAGAACGATTTAATAAACCTTTTGTATGAGGGGGAATGATAGTTCAAAACACAGAACCCATTTACTAAATATATTGTAAAAATGCGGATCAATCTTCAAACACAGATTGATCCGCATTTTCCTTCGATTAATTCATGTATTGCTTTGAGCAATCTCTTTTTCGAATTATCTGCTTAATGCTATTTTCTTACTTACAACTTTGTTATTCAGCACCATGCTCAGAATATAAATGCCATTTGGAAGATTTCCGGAATCAAGCTTGGTTAATAAATTTCCGTTCACTTTGGTTCGTAATACTACCTGGCCAAGCATATTGGTCACTCTGATTTCGGAATTAACACTTTGTAAGGTCGAGAGGGTGATGTCGTTGTTATTCTGATGTATGTCGAAGGTTTCAAGATTTGTAAGAGTTAAATCCTGAAGATACAACATAAACCTTGCAGGGTCATCCCCGGCGTTTGAAGTAAATTTGTATAATGGTATTTCACTCAGGTTTTGAATGCTGTCATCTCTCAGATCCTGAAGAAAGACCGATTGTCCCGGCAGGTTTTCTTTTAATTCGATGTTGAAACTATCGGATGAGTTTTTAATAAAGCCGAATGGTATTGCAATTTTACCCGTAATTTCCGGAATACAGTTTGTCGAAAGCTTCTCATTATCACAAACAGAATAAAACTGTGGTGCATAGCCGGGCAGGAAGTGGGAGTCGTAAATGAAATCGAATCCGGGTGTTGATGATGTATTGATGCGCACTTTACTAACCTGGAACGAAGCACCGTCTCCTTCGGAAGCAACCAGGGTAATATGCGGATCTTCCGATGATTTATACCAGTTATCGCCCTGTATGCGGGAGACAGCGGGAATTGTCAAACTGTTGACGGCATTGTTTACCGCGATCATAAAGCCTTGAGCTGATGGAATTGTGCCATTCGCATCAACATCTATGTAGCTCTCGCCGGCACCATTCCAGATTTTTGCAGTTGGCGCTACATTAGTTAATGCCCAGTTAGCGTCGCCCCAGGTTAAAGCACTGCTAAACGGGTTTCCAAGCAAATGCCAACTGTAATTTGCCCCTGATGATAAGCTCAGATTTTCTTTATTCACTTTAGCGACATTGATTTTTCCTGAAAATACTCCTGTGTGATCGTCCTGAAAAGATATCATATAACCTTGCCCTGTATTGAAATTGGTGCCGCCATTCCAGGAACTAAAACCAGCATCTTTGTAATTCATCCACAGATTGGAGGCTTCATCCCATCCGTAAAAGTCATAATTCCCTAAAGATGTGAATGCCGAAATGGGCTCGTTTGCCACCGGAGAACTGATAAAATGCCAGCCAGATCTTGACGAAGTCCAGTTTCCGGCAATAAATCTTTTAACAGATGCATCAACATTGGCCGTGGAATGAATCAGAGAACCGGTGCCGGAAGCATCCGATTCGATAACCAATCCTGAGTTACCGGCGTTATTGGCCATTGTTCCTTTCACTTTGAGAGACTTACCTGCACCAATTGTTAAAATAGCGCCTGAATTTATCGTTAAGTTATTGCACTCTGCCGCAGTGCCGATAGTTGGATTGCGAACAGGTGCTGATGGAATGCTGACATTTGAAACGGGGTCAGGCGCAGCCCCTGATAACCAGTTTGAGCCGGTTGCCCAGGCAATATCTGTTGCACCGGACCAGGTAGCTAAGGGGGTGTACTCGTAGAAAAGGCTAAGGTATACTGTTTTGGGATATTTGCGTTTTGTTCCACCACCGATATATCCTTTGCCATTAATGCTGAAAACAGCAGAAGAGGATTCTATTGAATCCGGTAAACTGAGTTTTTGTGACCATAAATTTAATGCCGGATTGTATTCCCAGAAATCGATAGCATAACCGGCTGGTAATGCTCCTCCAACATCCCCGGTTCCTATATATCCTAATGATCCGATATTTAAACCTACTGAAACCAATCTGGCACTCCCTCCAAAATCGGCTTTACTTGTCCAAATATCTGAGGCAGGGTCGTATTCCCAGAAATCTTTTACTTTACCGCGGAAAGTATTGCCGGTTCCAATATAACCTTTTGAGCCAATACTAAACCCGGTGCCATAAGCCCTGTTTATAGCCAGTGTGTCTGACCCGCTGATTTTATTTTTTTCTGTCCAGGTTCCTGATGTACCTGAATTGGGATCAAATTCCCAGAAGTCATTTTTCCTGAAATTAGAATCTCCAAGTGCAGGGTTTAGATGTCCGGTGCCAATATATCCTTTTGATCCAATGCTAAATCCAACTGCACCAAATCTGGGAGTTCCCGGGAAATCCGCTTTTTTTGTCCAGGTATTTGCACCGGGATCATATTCCCAGATATCATTGGTTGCACCACCATTAATATTGCCATTCCCTGAGGTACCTTCATCACCGGTTGCTATATACCCTTTACTGCCTATAGTAAATCCTACAGCATAAAACCTGGCAGAGCCACCAAAATCCGCTTTTTGTGTCCAGATGTCAGTAGCCGGATTATATTGCCAGAAATCCTTTCGCCTGGCTCCGGAAGATCCTGTCCCTATATACCCCAAATTGCCAATGCTAAAGCCGACTGCTCCATACCTGGGATCGCCCGGTACATCTGTTTTTTTTGTCCATATATCAGTCTGGGAAAAGGACTGAAGGCCCAAAACTGTTAGTAGTATTATTAAAAGACCCGGGAATAGTTTGTTTGTTAAGATCTGCCGGTTATTTGTTTTTTTTGTGCTTAATAAATCTGAATTTTTCATTTGTTCTAAGGTAATACAGGGTTGTTCTCAATCGTTATTTAAATTTCAAAAGGCAAATTGCTCTTAACTTGAAAGTCTCATTTAAGCTCTGTTTATCCAGTTTCCCGTTGATAATGCAAGTAGTTAACAATCCGGAATGTAGGTAATTTCTTATTCTGCAGGTCTTTTCATTTATGGAAATAATATTATCAATATCGGTAATATTAAATCATTACAGTAATGTCAGGATAGTAGTAAAAGGTTTAAAAAGCGATTTAAACTGAAGTTTGTAAATTGAAGATCAATAAATCATCTTTTTATTTCAAGAACAACTATCGGTAAGCTTTTTTGTTCAATTCGAGGCAAATACCTACCCAATATACCTGATAATTAATTTCCCGTCTGCATTAGGAATTAAAAAAGTTCTTTACAAAAAGTAATGGAAGTGAGGTGGAGTTGGTGTAGAGTTTATTCCAGGAGTTCAGAAGAGGTGAATCGTATTTCCTTAACAATTTCCTCCTGATTCTTAATTGTCCTTCTGATTCATTTATACCAGCGAGGAGAAAATCAATCAAAACACAGAGGAAACCGGATCAGAAATATTATTTCTTCCCAGTTGAAAAAGTAAAGTTCTATCACGTTTGAATAGTAATGATTTCGACTTTAAAATTCCGAATCTTGTGTTGCAATATATATACCATTAATCATAAATAGCAGAAAATCAAGATATAGGAAAATTATCACAGAAATTTGTTTGCCAAATTGAATTAAAAATTCCTGAAAAGGTAACGTTATATTTTAATTTAATAATGAACTCAGGTTGCATGTATGGCCCGACTAAAAGTGATTAACTGATAGGGCAGGAGCAGGGAAAAGATCAATACAGAAATACAGTTCTCAGTTCCTATTCATAAACAGAACAGACAATTACAACTATTTCAGTAAAAGTGAAATGCAAACTCTGTTGTAAATTCATTAATCGGGCTTTAATAAAAACGTTAAATTTGCCATCTATAATTTTTCAATTGGCAGCACTTCTCAAAAAAAAAGCACTCAAATCTGGCGAGGATTCCGAAAAAGAAATGACTTTCTGGGATCATCTCACTGAGCTCCGGAAACGACTTTTCCGTATGATCCTGGCCTGGGTCGTTATGTCAGTTGTTGCCTTCTCTTACAGCCGGTTTATTTTCGACAAGATATTGCTTGCTCCAAAGGATTCAACCTTTATTACTTATCGATGGCTTTGCAAACTGGGTGAATTAATTAAAGTCGATAATTTGTGCCTGCCTCCGATGTCGCTGTCGATAATCAACCTCAATCTCTCAGGACAGTTTATGACTGATATGACTGTCTCGATGTTTGCAGGGCTTATCCTTGGGTCACCTTTTATCATTTTCCAGCTTTGGCAGTTTGTTATGCCTGCGCTCTATTTAAAAGAGCGCCACTATGCCCGCCGCGCTGTCTTTATCATGTCGTTTCTTTTTATTGTTGGTGTATTGTTCAGCTATTACTTTATGGTGCCCTGGACACTCAACTTCCTGGGAACCTACCAGGTAAGTGCACAAGTGTTAAACCAGATATCACTTTCTTCGTATATCAGCACAGTTACTTCTACCATACTCGGAGTAGGAATAGTGTTTGAATTGCCGGTTGTAATGTATGTATTGGCCAAAATAGGGATCGTTACACCCGACCTGCTGAAAAAAAACCGGAAATATGCATTAGTGATAATTCTTATTGTTGCTGCGATTATTACGCCACCGGATATATTCAGCCAGATGATAGTTACACTTCCTCTGTATGGTCTCTACGAAGTGAGTGTGCTTGTTGCAAAGCGTGTTGCACCTGATACCGACTCAGAGACCGACGACGAGGATGAGGATGAATAGGTTAGCAGTTCAACTTCCGAAAACCCTGATATTTTCCCAAACAGCAATTTTAAAATTCCTCGCCTTAAAATTGAAGTGACCTGCCGTGCAGTTCACCCGGCTATTTTTCCGGGAAACTTTTTTGTCTGTAATACTAAAGAATTCTAACAGCCCGGGGAAACCGATCTTTTATTATATCCATTTATATCACCTGCTTACACTTAGTTTCCCGAAATTAGTAATTATTTGCATTTTATCGTGTAACCTAAACGGAAAGCCTGCGTCACATGCTTAAACAATAAAATTTTAAAGCATAGCGTCATGGAAAAGAATAAACGTTTGTATCGTTCAGCAAAGAACAAAGTTTTTGGTGGTGTAGCAGGTGGGATAGCCGAATATTTCGACATTGATCCGATAATCATACGGTTATTATTTGTGGTTATTGCCTTTGCAGGCGGCGGCGGAGCTGTAGTATATTTAATATTATGGATCGCCCTGCCACTGGAGCCAATTACTATGTTTAATATGAACATGGGTTCAGGGGAACCTGGTGATAACCCCGGTGAGCAATTTAAAGCAGGTTATAATACCGGCGCTCCTTCCAATCCTTTTAATATTCCTGTAAAGCCTGAAAACAGGAACGGACTTATCGGCGGCATAGTTCTCATAGCACTGGGACTCATTTTCCTGGCAAACAGGTTTATCCCCAACATTAATTTTCGCGACCTGTGGCCTCTTGTACTGGTGATTCTGGGCGGAGTGCTTATTGCCACAAGTTTCGCCGAACGTAAAAGTGATAAGACAGAAGTAAAAGAAGAAAACACAGAAAAAACAGAACAGGAATAATACCACACTCCATTATGAAATCTATTTAATCGTATTAACAATCAAAAAAACTGAATACTATGAGCTACCGTAAAATATTCTGGGGACTTTTGCTGGTGATAATCGGCGTCCTTTTTATCCTGAAAAATACCGGCGTGCTGTTTTTCAGCTGGCATACCATGTGGCAACTCTGGCCAGTGATCCTTATCCTTTGGGGAATATCAATTATACCTGTAAAGGACTGGATAAAACTGGTTCTCTCGTTACTTACCGTAATTGTGACTTTTTTTGCCATACAGCAGTATGGACCGAAGGACAGTCATAAATGGGACTTCGAGTGGAACGACAGAAACGATCGTGATAATAACGATGAGGATAACGCCATAGTCTATAACAACGTGATGTCCGAAAATTTCGATTCCATCACAAAGTTTGCCGAACTCAAACTTAATATCGGTGTTGGCAACTTTAAGATTAAGGAGACTACTGATAAACTCATTGAGGTGAGGCACGACAACAACAATGCCAATTACTCGATGACAGCTAAGGCGGAAGATAGCCTCACCCGGATTGATCTGTCGCTCGAAAAAGGCGATTTCCATAAAGGCAATATCAGGAATGACGTCGAAATGAAACTCAATGTAAACCCGGTTTGGGACCTGGATCTTAATGTGGGCGCTGCCGAAGTTAATTTCGACCTTTCCGGTTTTAAAACCCGAAACCTGAAAATTCAGGGAGGTGCTTCGGACATCGAACTTACTTTAGGGTCGATACTCCCGCTCACCGATGTTAAACTGGAAGCCGGAGCAGCATCAATAACCATACGTGTTCCCGAAAGCGCCGGGTGTGAAATTATTTCGAACACGTTTATGTCGAGCAAAGATTTCAAGGGATTTACCAAAATTGGCAAGCAACTCTATCAAACACCTAATTTTGCTACAAGTACCAATAAAATTAAAATAGATTTGCAGGCCGGCGTTGCCAGTATTAATGTAGAACGATATTAAACGTGAATTTGAAAGGTTTGTTGGTTCAGGAGTTTGACCGTTCTTAAATGCCAAACAGGCCTTTCAATTCCAGTTATTCCTACTCATAAGTGCATTCCCGGCCGAGAAATTCGCTTAACAGGGAACACAATTCTTCCGGAGCATCAGCATGAACCCAATGCGTTGCCCCGGAAATTGTTTTTACAACAGTTTCCGGAAACAGCTTCTTAATCATTGGGATATCAGCATCCGGCACATAATCGGACTTGCCGCCGCGTATAAAAAGACTGGGACCGGAATAAATGTTTTCGCTTGTTACACTGTCAAAAAGCAAATCCATGCTCTGGTTAATTGCCTCCAGGTTCAGGCGCCAGGCTAATTTACCATGAATTTTGTAATACAGATTTTTTAGTATAAACATCCTTACGCGGGTATCGGCAATGCGCGAACTGAGTATTTTCTCCACTTCGCTGCGGGTTGTAACCTTTTCGAGGTCGATACTCAGCATTTGGCTTATTACCTGAGTATGGGTAATTCTTTCGGGATATTTACGCGGGCTGATATCAATAACGGCCAATTTCTTAACCCTACCGGGATTCTCGAGGGCATAGGTCATGGCTGTTTTTCCTCCCATCGAATGGCCGATCAGTACCGGATTTTCAATATTGTGATCTTCTATAAACGCAGCCAGGTCATCGGCCATAGCAGGAAAACTATGAACGGAAGTGTGCGGCGATTGCCCATGATTGCGCTGATCGGGGATATACACATGAAATTGATCGGCAATCCGACGGCCGACGGTTACCCAGTTATCACTCTGCCCGAAAAGACCGTGTAAAATAATAACAGGTTGCCCTGCGCCGAATTCGCGAAAAAAAAGTTTCATACACAGTTTTGATAAGAGAGAGTTTTTTTAGTATAAGTAGCAGATATTCAGTAATTTGTTGTCGAAAAATTATTTTAAGGCATATAAGTTTTGTCCGGTAAAAGAAACATGAAAGATATTGCGCTGCTCTGCAGCTTGACAATAAATCACACTTCCTCGCTATAAATATTTAGCTGCTCTGCAGCAATCTGAAGCGGCAGAGCCGCGATGATATTTATAGGTTTGTGATCATACATCTATATAAGCCCCAGCGGGGCGTAATATCAATGAATCCCTGTTAAATAAGCATTTATGAAGAGTGAAGACATTTAACCGGACAGCAATAAAATTAAAAATTTTTTAAACAGACAAAAACAGGAATACCCGCTTATTTGAATGTTTTTTCGGCTGCAACAACACCTGATTTGTATGTAACTGTCTTTTTCGGGTTGCCATTCGCATCCCAAAACTGCCATTCCCCGTCTTCAAATCCAAGCTTAAATTTCCCTTCCTTCATTTTTTTGCCGTTTGGGTGGTAATACGTCCAGATCCCGGTTTCGCGGCAATCCGAGTATGTGCCTTCATATTCTTTTTTGCCATCCGGATAGTAATGTACCGAAGGGCCATTCATTAACCCTCCTGAATATATCTTTTCATATTCGAGACCACCTTGGGGATAATAAAACCTGTAAGGGCCGTTAAATTCGCCGTCGCGGTAAGTGATTTCCATCATTTTTTTGCCATCCGGAAACCAGGCAGTTTCCACTCCGTTTTGCTTGCCATTAAGATAAGGCGTTTCAATTTGTTTAACGCCGGGTGAAAACCAGGCAACGGACATACCTGTAAACGGAATGTTTTCACCTTTCAGGTAAATATAGCCATTCCGTTCCTCAGTCTGGCTGCCATCTGCAACTTTCTGAGCCATTGATGTAAGGGTGGTTATTGTAAAAAACAGGAAGATGATTTGTTTAACCATGGGAAGTAAATTGATAGTTAAATTCTGGTGTGTTATAATTTTTTGAAGTAGTGTTTCTCGAAAATCTTCAGGTGTCTAATCCCTGGGATGTAATTTCAGAACAAAAACAAGTCCAAAGTGAAATTCGTAAGCTGTATGGATTCTTTAACAGAATATTCTCTTAAAGAATTAACGCAACTGCTGCAGGTATAATTGTATGGTTTTCTCCAGACCTATGTACAATGCTTCGCTAACCAGGGCATGACCTATTGAGACTTCCTTAATTTCAGGAATTGTGCGCACCAGGTACCACAAATTATTAAGGTCCAGATCGTGGCCGGCATTAATCCCGAGGCCAAGTTGTGTAGCAACTCTGGTTGCTTCCACATAAGGCTTTATTGCCATGATACGGTCGGCAGCATACTGATACGCATAAGCCTCCGTATACAACTCAACACGATCGGCTCCGGTTTCGGCAGCATGCGAAATCATTTCAGCAACAGGATCGATAAAGATGGATGTCCTGATGCCATGGTTTTTAAATTCCTTAATTATTTCTTTCAGAAATGACTGGTGCTTTTTGGTATCCCAGCCTGCATTGGAAGTAACTGCATCGTGTGCATCGGGTACCAAAGTAACCTGGGCCGGCTTCACTTCGAGAACCAGGTCGATAAACCGGGGAATGGGATTTCCTTCGATATTGAACTCCGTTTTTACCAGTGGATAAATCTCGTATACATCGCTGTAACGGATATGCCGTTCGTCGGGCCTGGGATGCACCGTAATACCCTGGGCGCCGAATAATTCGCAATCAATTGCTGCCTTAAGCACATCAGGCATATTTCCGCCCCTTGCATTACGAATTGTAGCAATTTTATTAATATTTACACTTAACTTTGTCATCGCTAATATTTAATGCTGCAAAATTACAAAACACCTGGCTTGGTTTTACTTATTTAAGGCATGATATTTGAGCGGATATTATTATGATTGCAAAAGATCTCATATCAGGTGCTGTTCTGCCACTCAAAACCTCCGATACCGGACTTATTGCCATGCATTGGTTCGATGAATTCAAGGTTTCGCACCTGCCTGTGGTCGGCGATTCACAGTTATTGGGACTGATTTCGGAGGATGACATTTTTGCAGCCGGTTCATTCGAAGAGCCAATCTGGAACTTTAAGCTCCAATTGCAGAACATATCGATACTTCAATCGCGGCACATATATGAAGCCATGAAACTTTTTGCTGATTATAAGCTTACCACGCTGCCTGTTATTGATGAAAAAGGTTCTTACATGGGCCTTATTACTCTGGCTGACCTGGTCGAAAAGATGGCTGTAACTGCCGCAGTGAGCAATCCGGGAGGTATACTGGTATTGGAACTTAATGCAAATGATTTTTCGATGGTTGAGATTTCGAAGATCGTTGAAGATAATGATGCAAGGATACTGAGTTTTTATGTGACTTCTCCTGCTGAATCAACCAGTATTGAACTTACCATGAAGCTCAATAAAATTGATATACAGCCTGTTATACAATCGTTTATCCGTTATGATTATACAATCAAAGCTTCGTTTTTCGAAAGTGATTATTTCGAAAACCTGCGCGAACGCTATGACCTCCTGATGACTTATTTAAACGTGTGACCCAGATTCATGGTTTTTCAATCCCAAATTACATCTGTTAAGGCATTACGTGTTCTTGTGCTGCTTTACCTGATGGTTTGCGATGTGATTTCATTGTCTGCCCAGCCGGAATCTTCTTCGCAAATTGTTACTGCCGGAACCATTGTACTTTCGGGAAATAAGAAAACCACTGACAACATCATTTTCCGGGAGTTGCTGATTGCCTCGGGGGACAAGTTCTCACCCACGGAGTTCAGCCGGCGTATAAACCAGTCGCGCCTTAACCTTCTGAATACTTCCTTGTTTAATTTTGTTACCATCGATACCGTTCTTAAGTACGACTCATCGGATCAGGCCTTGATGGATATTGCGATCAGCGTTCTCGAACGCTGGTATATCTGGCCTGTACCTATAGCGCAGATCAGCGACAGGAATTTCAACACCTGGCTGCAGACGCACGATTTTACCCGTATCAATTACGGCCTTGATGTAAAATGGTACAATTTCACCGGGCGTATGGATGAACTTGATGCAATTTTTCAGTTTGGCAAAAATCATCAGTTCAGCCTGGGATACCAGAATCCTTACATAGACCGGCATAAACACTTCGGTATTGGTTTTGAAGCTGGATTTAAAAACAATCGCGAAACCGGGTATGTAACACAGAATGATAAACTGGAGTTTGCATTTGTGCCCGGGGGATTGTTTTCGGAAAAATATGCCTCACTGAGCGGCACGTACAGGAAAAACATCTTTACCACCCATCAGTTGATTGCAGGAATCAGGTACTTGTCTTTTTCTGATTCCCTTCTATCACTCAATGCCGACTTCAGTTATCCGGGAGTTGAAAAACCGGTATTTATAAATCTTTATTATAAACTTAAAATTGATCACCGCGACATAAAATACTACCCGCTGAAAGGTTGGTATGCTGATTTGGAATTAAATAAATCGGGATTGGGCTTAGGCTTCGAAAAACCTGTAAATATTGCATGGGCAAAAACTACAACGCGGTATTATGCCGAATTGGCTGATCGTTGGTATTCAGGCATATCGTTTATCGGCAAGCTTTCGTCGGGTGCCTGGCAACCCTATTTCCTTATACAGGGATTGGGATATAACCGCGATTATATCAGGGGATATGAATACAATGTGATTGATGGTAAACATTACGGAATTATACGATCGAATATTAAATTTGCCCTGGTTCCGGAACATACCAACAAAGTTGGCTTTATTCCGGCACCCAAATTCGGCCTTATTCATTATGCGCTTTATATAACAGCATTCGCGGATGCAGGGTATGTGTGGCAGCCTCAGTGGATCGGGCAAATGAATAACCAGCTTCCCCGCACCCTGCTGGCAGGAGCCGGGGTAGGTGTCGACCTGGTTACTTATTACGACAAAGTGGTGCGTTTTGAATACGCCATCAACAAATCAGGTAAAAGTGGTATCTTTATTCACTTTATTGCAGGGATATAAATAGTAACCCCAATTATTCAGATTGCTCAGTGTCATTTTTAATCCAATAAATACTAATACAGTGAGAATAGCATTATTCGGAAAAGATTTTAATTCGGACCAGTTTGAACATTTCAATACGCTGAAGGAAACACTGGAAAGCCGTGGATGCAAACTGCTGATATGGGCGCCTTTCCACGAATTTTTAAAGGATAAAATTTCCTTTCAGCAGGATATCACCCTTTTTTATGATCATCAGGACCTTAGGGGACAGGCTGATTTGCTTTTTTCGGTTGGAGGTGACGGCACTATGCTTCATTCGGTGAGGCTGGTGCGCGATTCGGGTATTCCCATTTCCGGAATCAACCTGGGGCGTATGGGTTTTCTGTCGAGTATTCCGCGAAGCGAGATTGTATCTGCAGTTGATGATATACTGGCAAATCGTTATCGTATTGTAAAACGCACACTCATCAACCTGATTTCGCCCCAGACACTTTTCAGCGATTTTAATTTTGCATTTAATGAACTGTCGATCAATAAAAAAGAAAGTGCTTCGCTGGTGGTAGTTCATGTGTGGATTAACGATCAGCTGCTCCATTCATATTGGGCTGATGGACTTATTGTTGCTACACCTACCGGATCGACTGCTTATTCGCTCAGTTGCGGAGGTCCAATCCTTACGCCCGACTCCAGCAATTTTGTTATCACACCTATTGCACCGCACAATTTATCTGTACGTCCGGTCGTTATTCCTGACAAAAGCCTTATCCGGATCAGGGTCGACAGCCGTGATGACCAGGCATTCGTAGGACTCGATTCTCAATCAGCCATCATTACCCCGGAAACTGAACTGCTTATTGGAAAAGCCGAATTTGAAATCAATATTGTGCAGCGTTTAAACGAAAACTTTTTTTCAACCATTCGCGCCAAACTCAACTGGGGGTCAGATATCCGCAATTAAGAATATAAATTGGATGCGTTGATTTTGCCGTTTTATTTTTCCTGAGCCTGTTCTGACCCGCTTTTAATCTCCTGTAAGTTAAGGAGTATATTTTATCATGCTTTTTTCGCCTCATTTATGGAAAAGGCTGGGTGTAAATTCGTCTTAATTCAAAGCACGCAGGAGTAAACAGTTCAGGAATGATGTACCAGGAAAAAGCTCACTGTTATCCACCTGTGTTCCGGATGTAATAATTTATAAGCTGTACGCCGTTTTTTGTAAATGGCAGTTAAATCATAAATTCAGGCAGTTATCAATACTTTGTGGTCTGTTTCAATATTAATGCTACCTTTGCACGCTCAAAAAATTATGAAAAAAATCTTTATTTTACTCATGTTTCTGTTGTTGCTGGCTCCATTACTCCAGGCACAGAAATCCGGCGATTTGGGCATCATGGGTGGAGTTACCTATTATACAGGCGACCTCAATCCG
>JBBQSY010000012.1:0-51427 GCA_038213495.1 Bacteroidales bacterium | reverse complement strand
ATGATTTTTTATATTGAACCACAAACTGTCCCGATTTTTCGGGATAGGCACAATAGAAACATAGGTTTTCACATAGTTTTTTTTTATGTGTTCTGTGATCCTATGTGGTTAAGATTACTGCTATTTTTCCCTTAACTAAATGACATTGCCCCATAGCTATCAGGATCCCAATTATGTACTTAAGCCGCCATTATTTTTGGCCTTGGCTATACTGCGTAATGCATTCAAAATTAGACTTCTATCGAGATTTTTACTTTTCCGCCAAGTCCTTTTTCAACAAGCTATCGGGATCAACTATGTTCTTCCCCCGCCATTATTTATAGCCTTTATTGCCAACAGTACTTCCTGCTGTCTTTAAAAAGGTAGATCAAAATTGTCTTTTTCTGTTGTTTCATTCTTAATATCATACTTTATCTCATCCATTTCTTCGTGGGTCAATCCATAAGGAACTCCATTTGAAGTATAACCAACAATAAATCCGAAATGCCCATCACTCTCAATCAATGAATCCATTTCAGGTTTCACTTTCTTAAATATATTTCTATTTCCTTGTCGTTTCTCTCTCATAGCAATGTTGAAAAGGGCACATATGTATAGAAAAATCAAAGGATATTATTCAAATCTTGTCGTCCAATTATTGCCATTATTTCAACTACTCCATTGTTTATTCTGTAAAATATACTATCAAACCCGCAAACACAACACCTATATCCCGTTTTTATATAATCGACCGATTCAAACGAAAAGGGCCGTTGTGCAATAATGTCAAAATACTCAAAAAATGAATCAAAGTATTTATCCGCTTGAGTCACTCCAAACTTTTCGACACCGTAATGAATCCTTATCAAATCTTCCTTAGCTTCGTTACATAATTTATATTTAGCCATTAAGTAATGACTTTGATTGTTTTAAGATTTGTTCTTTAGTATCAACAGTAAATCCACTACTTTCTGATTTATCTAATTTTGCTCTAATTACATCAACTTGAAATTGCTGTTTCCGAGCCTGCCTTATCAGATCATTGATTAGTTCACTTTTGCTAGTGTATTCTTCGTTATTCATTTGTGCTTTTAACCATTCATCATTTGGTTTCGTTAAAGATATACTTTGTCTTGTCATAATATTTTGTTTTGATGCAAATATACACCATTTATACATCATATACAAATCTTCACTATTTACCAAATCTCACTTATATTAACATTTTCCTTTTCAAGCAACTCCCTCGAGTCGGACAAAAACTGCCTTAAACCGAGCCTTGCCTGTGCATCCAGCAACAAGGTATCATTCTCGTACCGCGCGGCCGGCAAAATATAATACTGCTTTTTGCCTTTTTCAACCGGGTTATATACCCAGGTAAGCTGGTAGCCGGCATCTTTAATATGGGTTCGTCCGGCCCTTTTTGCCAGAGTGATTTTAAACAGAGTGCCGCCATCCGTGTATCGTTTCCGTTGGTTCGAAACAAAATTCCCCATCGACCAAACCACCAGCTGTTCCTTTTTCAGCGTGTCGGATCTGCGCCATTCCATAGGCTGCAATACATGCGGATGCGAGCCGATAATAATGTCGGCCCCGTTATCGAAAAGAGTCGAGGCAATATCTTTCTGAAAATCATTAGGAGCCCGCTGGTATTCATCCCCCCAATGGATAAATACGATGGTCATATCCACAGCCGAATCATTAGCCGCTTTCATATCCGCTATCAGCCGGTCCTTTTCGATGAGGCTTACGATATTGTTTTCGGGAACCGCGATGCCGTTGGTGCCATACGTATAATTTACAAAAGCCAGCCTGAAACCCTTGGTTTTTATAATTTTCGGGTTGGAGCTGTGGTACGATTCAACATTTTTATAGGTACCCATATGCATCATTCCCAGGCTGTCGAGCAGTGAAATGGTGCGCTCAATGCCAGTCCGTCCGCGGTCGCAGCAATGGTTATTGGCAGTGCCTAAAATATCGATGCCGGCATTTATCATACCGTTTACCAGTTCGTCGGGCGAACTGAAAGCGGGATATCCAGTATATGGTTCCCCGGCCAGGGTAGTTTCGAAGTTGGAAATAGCCAGGTCGGCCCGCGAAAGCCATGGGCTGATATACTTAAAACACGAATCATAATTGTATGTTCCCGTTTCATCGTTCCATGCGGCTTCCACCTGCGGCATATGCTGCATAATGTCGCCGGTAAAAACCAGGGTAATCTCGTGTGTGGACAGAGGCGCTTCGACCGGCAAAGCACTTTCCGAAGTTTTATAAGGCAAAAATGCCAGCAAGGCCGCTACCGACAAAATCATCGAAACATGCATGATTCTCCGTTTAAAAAAATATTTCACTGGGTGGGCAGCCATCTTATTTTCTGTAATTTATTCAGGTTAAACATCCCTGGTAAAAAAGTGTATTGAATTGTTATAAATAGGTAACAAAGATAAACGCTTTCTGATTTCAGTCGCGGTTTCTTTTAAAAGGGAATGAACCGAGACATGCGTGGGTTTCCAAATTTTAAAAAGAAATTCGAATAATAAATGAAAATTGAATAAATGTACTTATATTTGTACTCTAAATTGTACAAACAAACATTTAAAGATGCTTACAACTTCGATCTCAGATTTTAGGCGGGATATTAAAAGATATCTTGATAAAGTAACAGAAAACTTTGAGACCTTGATCATCAATCGTGGTAAGGACAGGGGCGTGGTAATAATGTCATTAGACGAATACAATTCGCTTAATGCGACGCATTATGAGTTATCGTCAAAAACGAATGAAACCAGACTCGATTCAGCTATTGATAAGTTTAGAAAGGGAGACACTTTCACAAGAGAACTCATAGAGCCATGAAATACATTTTTGTTGATGAATCCTGGGAGGATTACATTTATTGGCAGGAAACAGATAAAAAAATGATTAGGAGAATCAATGAGTTACTCAAAGATATATCCCGAACTCCATTTTCTGGAATTGGGAAACCTGAACCGTTAAAGTATAAATATAAAGGATATTGGTCGAGACGTATTAATGAAGAGCATTGTTTGATTTACCAGGCTCGGGAAAATGAAATTCTGATTGCAAAATGCCGGTTCCATTATGACTGATGAAGAAATAGAACTAAGTGGTAACAACACTTTATTGTATTTTTTATTATTGAGTCTGCTCCGAAAAGTCTTTTACCCCTAAATCCCCTAAAGGGGACTTAGTCCAATTTATTGGTTTTCAACGCATTCCCCTTTAGGGCAATGTCATTTAGTTAAGAAAAAAGGAACCATTGAGTTTGAACGATATTTCTACAGTTCTTTGTAGTGACTAAATACAAAACTCAATGGTAGAAGCAAATGTAAGCATAATAGAAGAACTAAAGTATTTTTTAGAACTTGCGTCTAAAGACACCTCGGTGAGAAAATCAGTAACTCAATCAGAAACTGATTTTACACGAGAAAGGAAATTAACCCTGGAACGGGTTGTAGGAATTATTATTAATATGCCCAAACGTAGTTTGAGTATAGAGATACAAGAGTTCTTTGAAAGTTTGGACAAAGGTTTGGAATCCAGTTCAAAAGGTGCTTTTAGCTTACAAAGAACAAAACTTCGTCCTTTGTTCTTTAAAACATGGAACAAGTTATTGGTGGAAAGTTTTTATCACTATTACGGTGAGCATGTAAAACGATGGCGAGGCTTTCGTCTACAGGCAGTAGATGGATCAACCGCATATTTGGTAAATAAAAAAGAGGTGAATGAATACTTTGGCACTCAGGATAATCAATATGTATCCATACCGATGGCACGAGTAATGCAGATACAAGATATATTGAATGACATTACAGTATGGGGAGATATTTATCCGATTAAAGAATCAGAACAGGTAATAATGAACCAACAGGTAAGCAATTTGTATATTGACAGCTTAACGCTTTTCGATCGTGGTTATCCCAGCTATGCATTAATGTATTTAATGAATAATCAAGAAGTGCCTCGTTCTTTTGTAATGCGTTGTAAAGTAGGTTTTAATAAGGAGGTAAGAGCTTTTTTGCACAGCGGAAAGAATAGCGAAGTCATAGAACTGAGACCAACATCAAGAGCAATAGCAACACTTTACAATAATGGTTATATTGTCACAAATAAAACAACGCTAAAAGTCCGTATGGTAAAAGTAAAACTAAGCGGTGGTGAAATTGAGGTATTGTTAACTAATTTGTATGATGAAAAACTATTCAACACAGAAGATATAAAGTATTTATATGGCCTACGTTGGGGAATAGAAACGACTTATGGTAAACAGAAAAACCAACAGCAAATGGAGCAATTTAGTGGACATAGAGTAATCTGTATTCAACAGGATTATGCAGCCACTCAGTTTGTTGCAAACTTGCAAAGCCTGGTAGAGAAACAATGTGAAAGCCATTTACAACAGGTAAATAAAGGACGAAAGCATCGCTATAAGATAAACCGTAATGTAAGCTGGGCATCAATGAAACAAAATATTGTTAAACTGTTTTTGCAGAATGAATCAGAACAAATATTGTTTAAACTTCAAAAATCATTTGAGCGAAACATAGAACCCGTCAGGCCAGGAAGGCAGTTTCCTCGGATTAAAAAAGCAAAACGATTAAATGGTAAATACCAAACTTTTACAAACTATAAAAGAGCTATCTAATGCTTAACTAAATGACATTGCCCTTTAGGGGTCAGGGGTTAAAAAGATGAAAATCAATAAATTGTGACTTTTCGGAGTGGACTCAGTTTTTAATTTCAACATTCATCATTCCTTGTTCATCATTCGATGTTTATTTAAATACCCTTGTAAAATTATATTTGAAATACAAGAATTCATATTATCCTAATCCCTAAATCCCAATCCCCAACCCCTTTCTAAAACATATGCCTGAAAGGCAATAGCAACCATCCCAGAACTTTTTCGATCCGAGGACGTCTCATCCAGCTTACATGGTCGAATTCGAGGCAATTAAGCATGGTTTCGTTCACATGATGGGTTACATCCTCCGCAATATCTTTGTTGACACCAAAAAGCATTACCTCATGCTGGTACCTGAAACTGCGGTAATCGATGTTGGGAGAACCAATGCCGAATGTCTCCCCGTCAATGAGTAAAAGCTTGGCATGCAGATTGTTAAGTGTATAAAATATGAGACTTATATTGTTTGTGTAATAGAATCCATAGTATTTGCTGCTCAAAAGGTCGATGGAACGCACGTCGGAATGAAGGGGTAAAATAATTTTAACGCTCACGCCACGCCTGGCTGCATCAACGAGGCTTTTGCGGACTCTGTGTCCCGGCAGAAAATAAGGCGTCTCGATAATAATCTCTCTTTTTGCCTTGCTGAAAAGGTGTTCGAGTTTGTTTTTTACTCTTTGCCGGTAAATCGATGGCATATCCTCGACCAGCTCAAAATCATCGAGGATTTTAGACTTTTTATAGGTAAATTTATTGAAAATATATTTATTGTAGATTTTATAGCTTTCGAGAAACGAGCGTTTAAACATAAGCGTTATGGCACCTGTCAGCCTGAGCATCGATTCGCGCCACTGGGTTGAATACTCGGTTATATTGGCTGAGCCTATGTAACTGATCTGGTCATCAATGAGCAGAAACTTACGGTGGTTACGCCTGTGATTTTTTGTAAAAAAGTCGAAAGTATAAAGTATTTTTTTAAAAAACCGCACTTCTCCGCCCAGTGATATGAGTTCGCTGAAAAAATTCTCGTTATATGATACACCCCAGGAATCGAGGAGTAATTTTACCTGTACGCCCCTGGCGGCTGCCCTGGTAAAGGCATTGAGGAAACGAATTCCGACCTCATCGTTGCCGAATTTATAAATCTCGAGATAAACATACCGCTTAGCCTGGTCAATATCATGCAGCATCGCCTCATGAAACTGAGGAGGATCACTGAATAACCTGTGGCTTGTCAGATTTGCTGCCTGGCGGTTCATAACTGTATTAAAAATGATATGTCAAATGTATATTATTTATTTCAATTTTTACAGGCCTGATGCAATATGCCTGATTTTTACCTGAACCGCCGGGTGCTGCACCATCCAAAACATTGTATCTTTGTTCATTCAAAACTGGAATATGATCAGATCGATGACTGGCTTCGGCAAAACAACGGTTACCGCCGGAGGGCGCACTGTAAATATCGAAATACGTACACTCAACAGCAAACAACTTGATGTAAATACACGGATTCCCTCCTTGTACCGCGATAAAGAATCCGAAATCCGTGCCGAAATCAACCGTGTGCTCGAACGTGGTAAAATTGATTTCATGATCACTGTCGACAGCGATTCGGATGCCAACGATTTTGCTATAAACCGCGCACTGGCACATAAATACTATTCCGAAATATCCAATCTGGCTGTAGAATTTGGCATTACTGCCGGCGAAAATGTTATTTCTGATATTCTGAAAATGCCTGATGTACTAAAGGCTGGTCGCGAAGCGCCCGACGAAACCGAATGGGCCCAGGTTAAAAATGCAATATCCGAAGCACTCGCATTAACGGAGGATTTCCGTGCTGCCGAAGGTGAATTGCTTGGAAAAGATATGAGTGCTCGCATCCGCATCATTCTCGATCTTCTGCTGCAGGCCGAACCTTTGGAAGGTGCCCGCATCGGTAACCTACGCGAACGCTTTCAGCGCAACCAGGACGAATTCCTGGAAAAGACTACCAAGATTGATAAATTTGACGAAAACCGGTTCGAACAGGAAATATTCTGGTACCTCGAAAAACTTGATATCACCGAAGAAAAACTGCGCCTGCGCAAACATTGCGATTATTTCATCAGCACGCTTAATTCTCCCGAATCGAACGGACGCAAACTGAGCTTTATCACCCAGGAAATCGGGCGCGAAATAAATACGCTGGGATCAAAGGCGTATGATGCCGAAATCCAGATGATAGTAGTTCAGATGAAAGATGAACTCGAGAAAATTAAAGAGCAGGTGAGTAATGTGCTGTAGAAGTTTGTTTCAGGTTTCAGGTTTTGATATTGCAATTCTGGAAACGTGAAACATGAAACAAGAAACATGAAACTCTTAAATTTATAACATCAAACTATTTTCCACTTAAAAATCTCGTCAGGTTTGAATAATTCCGAAAATAAAATGATAGTCGTTTCCGCTCCTTCGGGTGCAGGAAAAACCACAATTGTTAAACATTTGCTGCGTACTTTCCCTCAATTGGGATTCTCGGTTTCAGCCACCAGCCGAAAGATTCGCGAAGGCGAAAAAGATGGACGGGAATACTATTTTATATCGAACGATGAATTCCGGCTTATGATAGAACAGGGAAAACTGCTCGAATGGCAGGAAGTTTATCCGGGTAGTTATTATGGCACGCAGGTGTCGGAAGTTGAACGGATCGCCTCCGGCGGGCAATTTCCTGTATTCGATGTGGATGTGGTTGGTGGAATGAATATTAAGAAGATGTATGGAGATTTGGCTCTTGCGATTTTCATTTGCCCTCCGTCATTCGAAATTCTTGAATCACGCCTGCGCTCCAGGGCAACTGAAAATGAAGAAAGCCTTCAAAAACGGCTAACCAAAGTACAATGGGAGCTTTCGTTCGAAAAAGATTTTGATCATGTAATTGTAAACGATAAACTGGAAGATTCCTATCGCAAAGCAGAAACACTGGTAAGAGATTTCCTTGGAATAAAAGCATAAAAAAGGCATTCATGAAAAAGACTGGTCTCTTATTCGGCTCATTCAATCCCATCCATATCGGGCACCTGATGATAGCCGGCTATATGTATGAGTTCAGCGACCTGGATGAATTGTGGTTCGTTGTTTCGCCGCTTAACCCGCTGAAGGAAAAACAATCCCTGCTTGCCGATCACCACCGGCTGGAAATGGTAAACCTTGCCATTGCGGACGACACGCGTTTCAGGTCGTGCAATATCGAATTTAAGTTACCCAGGCCATCCTATACAAGCCACACGCTTACCTACCTTCAGGATAAGTACCCGGACCGGGAATTTGTAATTATCACCGGGACTGATATTTTCCCCACTTTTCACAAATGGAAAAACTGGGAGCAACTGCTCAAATTTTATTCATTTTATGTTTATCCCCGCAAAGGGTCGCAGGATCATGAACTCACAAGGCATCCGTCGGTAAAAGTGTTTGATGCTCCCATGGTTGAAATCTCAGCCAGTTTTATTCGCGAAGCAATCAGGTCCGGTAAAAACATGTCGTATTATTTACCTGAAAAAACCTACCGCTATATCCGTGAGATGCACTTTTACGAAAAATAATTGCCGGTGATTTTGCCTCTTAAATCACAAATAGTTTACTTTTAGCCCTCCATTCAAAATAGTATCGGACAAAAAACTTTAGGCCTGTTTATAAAACATCGACTGCGCAATTCTTCAACATTTGGAAAACATTTAACAGGTATTTGAAACAAATTATTTAATTTTTTTATGAAGCTTTTCATCATTCGCCTCTATATTTCTACCTCACTAACTATAACATATAAAGTCAGTTTATGAAAAACTGGGGTTTTGTTATTATGCTTCTGTTTACTGGCTTGATGTTCAGGCTCGATGCGCAAAATATTCAGGTTGCGCCTTCTGAAAACGGAACAGGAGTTTATTTAGGTAAAACCAGACCTCTTCGCGATATTCCTGAACTGACAAACGAAGATAAAAGGCTTCTGAAATCAAAAGCTGAATCAAAACAGTTTAACGGAGAGCTTAGCGTAAGGCAATACCCTTTTGCGTCAACAGCTTTGCCAAAAGGCTCCGATGCTGTTTGGCAGAATACCCTGGGAACTGCTGCTCCTGACAGAGCACCTGAACGTAATTTTGAAGGACAGAGTACTTCAGCAAGTCCACCCGATTGCAATGGAACCGTCGGCCCGAATCATTATATGCAAATGGTAAATTCAACATTTGCAGTTTATGATAAATCAGGCACAAAACTCGCCGGCCCCTCCAAATTGTCATTGTTGTTCAACGGCGTTCCGGGGGCAGATTGCGACGATGGCGATCCGATCATTCTTTACGATGAGCAGGCCGACAGATGGGTAGCCGGTGAATTTTCGTTATGCGGTGCCAATGACCGGATGCTGATTTCCGTTTCAACTACCGGCGATCCTACCGGAACATGGAATGCTTATTCATTTGATGTAGCTGATGTACCCGACTATCCAAAACTCAGTGTCTGGCAGGATGGGTATTATATGGGCGACAACAACGATACCGGCAAGGATATTTATGTTTTTGAGCGTTCGAAAATGATTGCCGGCGCTCCGGATCCCCAATTTGTCGGTTTTAACAATGCCTGGCGCCCCGGTTCTACTGATGGATTTATGTGTGTGCCACCGGTTGACAACGATGGGCCATTTGCACCTGCCGGATCACCCGGGCTTTTTATTGCCATGAGTGACGATGCCTTCAACGGCGCAACTGATCAGCTATGGATATACGAACTGTATGCTAACTGGTCTCTTCCCTCCGATTCATACTTTAGCCGGATTCAGCAAATTGATGTAGAGCCTTTCGACAGCAATTTCGGCACTACCTGGCGGAATATCAGACAATTGGGCACAACGCAGAAACTGGATGCTGTTCCCCAGGTCATCATGAATGTTCCACAGTACAGGAATTTCGGTACCTACCAGACCATTGTTTGCTGCCATGCTGTGGATGTGGATAAAACCGACCATGCCGGTATACGTTGGTACGAACTGCGTAAAACTCCGCCCTCCACTACCTGGATAGTGCGCCAGCAAGGCACGTATGCTCCCGATTCACATTCACGCTGGATGGGAAGCATTATGCTAAATAGTAAAAATGAACTAGGGCTTGGCTATTCTATTTCCAGCACTAAATTAAATCCCGGTATCCGGTATTGTGGCCAGACCGAAGCTGAATATAATAAAGCCAGCGGCATACTCGATTTCCAGGAAGCGATTATACATTCAGGAACTTTATCGCAGACAGGCACGGAACGATGGGGCGATTATTCTCAAATGTCGGTGGATCCGGCCGATGACGGCACTTTCTGGTTTACTTCGCAATATGTCGGGGCGGGTGTGAGAAAAACCAAAATAGCTTCGTTCCAGGTTAGTCCGGTTATTCCTGTAGCTTATTTCGATGCCGATAACACTTTGCCTTGCGTCAATAATACGATAGTAAAATTTAAAAGTATAGCTACCGGTAATCCTACTCACTATTTGTGGGAATTTTCTCCCTCCTCTGTTACTTTTGCAGATACAACCAGCAGTTCATCCCTAAATCCAAAAGTGATTTTTAATGCTTTGGGTGCCTATACTGTTTCGTTAACATTAACTGGTGAAGGAGGTACAAAAACCACAACCAAAACAAATTATATCAATGTAAATGAAGCAGTTGTATATTTTACAGCTTCCGCTACCAGTGTAGTTGTAAATAGTCCTTTATCTTTTATGGATACATCAAGCTGTGGAGTAACATCATGGCAATGGGATTTCGGAGAAGGCGCTTCGCCTGCTACAGCAAATACACAGGGACCTCATACCGTTTTATACAGCACTACAGGGTTAAAGACTGTCAGCCTTACAGTAAATGGCAAGTTCACCATTACAAAAACCGGCTATTTATCAATAATTGATTCGGATGTTAATATGTCATCCACTACTGTTTCTGCATGTGGCGGCACTTTTTACGATCCGGGCGGACCGGCATCCGATTACGGGAACAACCAGGATTATTCTATGCTTTTTACCCCCAGCAGTCCCGGGAATATACTGCAGTTAAATTTCATAAGTTTCAACCTGGGAGCAGGGGAATACTGTGTTAGAGATTATTTAAAAATATATAACGGGACTTCTGTTTCTGCTCCACTGATAGGCACTTTTTGCGGAACCGGCTCTCCGGGTATTGTGAAGGGGGTTAATACGTCAGGCGCTTTATTTTTTGTTTTCCACAGCGATACTTCCCATGCTAATGTAGGTTGGGCGGCCACCATAAGCTGTGTGCCCGATCGGGCAGAAAACCCGGTATCGTTTACTGCTGCTCCGTTAAGCAATTATCAGATATCCCTCGAGATTATAAAAAATTCCGGTAAAAATGAGGTGATGGTCGCATGGTCATTGGATGGAATATTTGGAACCCCAGTAAGCGGGACTCAATATAATTACCTGGAAGTTATTCCCGGTGGTGGTGAAATTCTTTCGGTTATGAATGAACCAGGAACAGTACATGGCTTTCTCAGCGCTGCTACAACCTATTATTACAAAGCGTTTTCGATTACTAACGATAAAATATATTCATCAGGAATCCCAGCAAATGCGACCACTTTAATACAGCCGGTGCTAATAGATCCTGTAAAGGGCTCAACGGGTATAAGTTTATATCCTAATCCTGCCAAAGGGGTTTTTAGCCTGGTTGCGGATAAATCAAAATACCCGCTAATTCATATAAATATTACTGATGTAAACGGAAAAACAGTGATCAGCCGGGTATGCATTGGCGAATCCGAATATATCTTTGATTTGAGTAAATCGCCGCAGGGAACTTATTTTGTTAAAATTAACACGGACAAAGAATCGACGGTTCGTAAATTGGTTATTATCAAATAGGCAGTTTCTATTCCTGAAAACACCGTATCGCAAAATGCATCAATGCCTGTAGCGTTATACCCGGTGCTTCAATAAATCCCATATGACCCACATCTTCGAGTAGCAGTATTTCGCTGTGCGAAGGAATCACAGCCTGTGCCAGCACCTGGTTATATGGCATACGGCTGTCCTGTTTGCCGATAATAAACAGAACCGGTATTTCAGTTAATAACAGGTATTGCAATTGGTTAGTGCGGTCGCGCATTCCGGCAAGTGCTGCAACGATGGCTTCAGGAGTCATGAGAGCTGCCTGGTCCTGGAGTTTTTGTATGGCATCTCCATACTCTTCTACATGCTTCTGATCGAAAAGGTCAGGGATAAACTGCCTGATAAACCCACCCCGGTTTTGCTGCACAATATTAATGGTTCTGCGGCGGTTTTCCTTAGCTTCATCCGAGTCGGCATTGGCATGGGAGTGAAAAAGCACCAATCCCTGTAAAAGTTCTTCGTTGTCGACTGCAAATTGCAAAGCCACGTAGCCACCCATGGAATGGCCTGCAACAACTGCCTTTTCAATATTTTCAACATTCAGTACTTCTTTAACTGCTCCAGCCATCAGTTGCATACTGTGTTCTTCGGCTATCGTTCCGCTTTCTCCATGTCCCGGTAAATCTATTGACAGCACGGTGAATTCAGCCTGCAGCTCCGTGGTAAAGTTTTCCCATATTGCTTTTGACTCAATAAATCCGTGAATCAAAACCAACGCAGGGCCGCTGCCGCTGATTTGGTAAATAATATCTATATCCAGGTATTTAACTGACTTTTTCATGCTAAAATAAACTGATTGCGATGCTCCTTTAAATTAAACAGGAGAGGATGCTGTTATACAACCTCTCCCTGATTCTTGTGCCGGAATTATTTTTAATAGATTCTTTCAGCCATAGTTGTTTCAACTTCTGAAACCGTTTTTGGGATTGGTTTACCAAGCACGCGGTTTCCTTGGGCGGTTACCAGAATATCATCTTCGATTCTGATGCCTCCGAAATCACGGTATTCTTCAATTTTATCGTAATTAAGGAATTGCTGGTATTTCTTTTCGGATTTCCACATATCAATAAGTTCCGGAATGAAATAAATTCCGGGTTCGTTGGTAATTACAAATCCGGTCTGCAGGCGACGTCCCAGGCGCAGGTATGCAGTTCCGAACTGCTTGCTTGGTTGTATCTCATTGTCATACCCTACATGTATTTGACCAAGGCCTTCCATATCATGAACATCCATGCCAAGCATGTGTCCAAGTCCATGAGGCAGGAACAGTGCATGAGCTCCTTCGGCAACAGCTTGTTTCACATCTCCTTTCATCAGACCTAAATCTTTCAGCCCTGAAGCTATAGTTTCGCAGGCTATGGTATGGCAATCGCTGTAAAAAATTCCGGGTTTGGTAGCTGCTGCTGCATTCAGATTTGCATTGAGTACGATTTCATAAATTTCACGCTGTTTCTGGCTGAATTTTCCTCCTACAGGAACAGTTCGTGTAATATCGCTGGCATAATTCAGGGAAGTTTCGGATCCTGCATCCATAACCATCATACGGCCTTCCTGCAATATGTTTTCGTGGTGGTGATTATGAAGTATCTGCCCGTTGATACTCAGAATAATCGGAAATGAAACCGGCCTGCCATGCGCAATCGAAATTCCTTCCATTGCTCCTACAATTTCCTGTTCCTTTCGTCCGGGGTATGCCATACGCATGCCTGTAGTGAACATATGCCATGCTGTTTCAACTGCCTTTTCAATTTCGGCAACTTCCAGATCTGATTTTATCGAACGCAGCTTAATAATGGCCTGAATTAAAGTCATGGAAGCATAATCACTGATCCGCAGAGGATTAAGCCCTAGCAATCCGCACACCTGGAGTGCTGTTTCGGCCCGGTATGTCGGCGCGAAATGAACCTGGCGTCCCTTTTGAATGGCATTTGTTACAAAAGTTGTGAGTTCGCTCAATGATGCCGTATTCTTAACCCCGACTTTTACAGCGAGATCAACCAATTTAGGCTGCGGACCCATCCAGATGATATCATCTATCGCGAAATCGTTTCCGAAAAGATATTCAATATCATTATCCACATCAATAACACCAACGAAATCAGGATTTTCGAGGCCAAAGAAATAGGAGAAATTGCTGTCCTGCCTGAACGTATAAGTATTGGCAGAATAGTTGTAGGCTGCTTCGGTATTGCCTGGTAACATTATAATTCCCGAAGGCAGCAGTTTACGCAAAGCTTTGCGTCTTTCGGAGTATATTTCGGAGTTGAACATCGTAAATGAAATTTAATTTTGATAAATTATTGTTTGTACTTTGCAAATATATGATTTTGGCGCGTAAGTTGTATATAAGAATAAGTGACCTGATGTTAAAAATTTGGGTTAAATTTGTAGTATTAAAATCATAAAACATGAAAAAAATTATTTTACTTGCAGGATTATTCCTGGTACTATCAGCAACAACATTTGCTCAAACTGCCGCCGAATGGAATAAACAAGGCGTTGCTCATTCAAAGAAATTTGAATACAAACAAGCATACGAATGTTTTACAAAAGCAATCGGACTTAAAACTGATTTTGCCGAAGCTTATTATAACCGCGCCACTGTTTGGTTCGAACTGCCGGCCAACGCATTCCCTGATACTGATGGCTGCATCGACCTGAAGAAAGCCATGGAACTTGGGTTTAAAGTAAAGGATGAGAAAATGAAAGAGTTCGGCTGTTTGTAGGCTGTAGGCTGAAGTTTATTTTTATTACAATTCACTGAATCAACGAAATGCCTCTAGACAATTTTGTCTTCCGGGGAGGTTTAAACTTGTTTTAACTATTCAGGGTGTATGAATGACAGAACAAATTATTTTAGTGCGGATCAGTTTTGTTAAGGTCCGCCTGTTTATCTCAAAACCAGAATCTGAATAAAAAAGAGATAAAATTTATTCGCTCTATCAAATTATTTCATGCTAAAAACCCTTACTTTTGTTTTTCAATAATTTTAAGTTTTTCACAGATGAGTCAGAAGGAAATTATTCATTTAACCGATATTACGCGTACTTACAAAGTCGGTACCGAACTGGTGAGGGCTTTGCGCTCGGTTTCATTATCAATTTATAAAAATGAATTTGTTGCTTTGATGGGTCCTTCGGGATCGGGCAAATCAACCCTGATGAATATTCTGGGATGTCTCGATACTCCTACCAGCGGTCATTACATCCTCAACGGGCAGGATGTCAGCAAATTGAACGATAACGAGCTTGCACGCATACGCAACAAGGAAATCGGTTTTGTATTTCAAACATTTAACCTGTTACCGCGAAGCACTGCACTCGACAATGTAATGCTTCCGCAGGTATATGCAGGGTATTCGAAAGCAGCCAGACTCGAACGTGCCAACGAGGTTATTGCCAGCGTTGGCCTCACCGACAGGGCTTCACACAAGCCCAACGAACTTTCGGGCGGACAACGCCAGCGTGTAGCCATAGCCCGCGCCCTGGTGAACAATCCATCCATTATCCTGGCCGACGAACCAACCGGTAACCTCGATTCGACGACATCGCGGGAAATTATGGAGGTTCTTGAGCAGATTCACAGGGCCGGAAATACAATTATTCTTGTCACACACGAGGAAGACATTGCACGTCACGCCCACCGTATCATCCGGCTGATGGACGGGATGGTTTCTGCCGATTATCTCAACGAGGATATTATAACCTCGGTCCAATCGTCGAATAATTAGCACTGGTATTTTTTTTATCATTCATTATTGCAGGTAATATAAATGTTTTAATGAAATAGCCTTTCAGGCCATAATGTTCATATGGGAAACGACTGGAAAATATACACTAAAACCGGGGATAAAGGTGAAACCTCTCTGATCGGAGGGACGCGCGTACCTAAATACCACCTTAGGATTGAAGCCTATGGCACGCTTGACGAACTCAACTCTTTTATCGGATACCTTCGCGATCAGCTCAGTGATATACGCTTAAACAAAGTGCTGCTGAGGATCCAGGAAAACCTTTTTACAGCGGAATCGCTGCTTGCAACCGATTCGGGAAAAGAGATAACACAAAAACTTCCGGAACTGACTGAGGCCGATGTACTTGAACTTGAGCAGGAAATCGATTTTATGAATCTGCATCTGCCACCGCTGAGTTCATTTATTTTACCCGGAGGACATCCATTGGTATCGCTTTGCCATGTATGCCGCACGGTTTGCCGCAGGAGCGAGCGGATCATTATCAGGCTGGCTTCCGAAACAATCGTCGATGAACTACTCATTAAATATATGAACCGGCTTTCCGATTACCTTTTTGTGCTTGCCAGGGATATTGCTTTTTCCAATAACATTGCCGATCTGCCATGGAAACCTGACGTTTTTCATAAATAAAATTGATTTTTTTATTGATTTCAGGTTTGTTTTTAGGCTAAAAATCAAGGTGAATCACCTAATTTTTAATAAGTTATTGACAAAATTGCCTCAGGTATTGATTTTTATGTTGAAAAGATTATTTTTGCAAAAAAATTAAACCTAATTTTATCACATGTACTGGACGTTAGAATTGGCCTCAAAACTCGAGGATGCCCCCTGGCCGGCTACTAAAGAAGAGCTTCAGGACTTCTGTGTTCGTTCGGGAGCTCCTATGGAAGTGGTTGAGAACCTCCAGGAACTGGAAGATGAAGGCGAGATATACGAAAGTATCGAAGATCTCTGGCCGGATTATCCTTCGAAAGAAGATTTCTTCTTTCACGAAGATGAATACTAAAAAAACAACTATCGGGGCGCTGGCAAAACCAACGCCCCGTTTTATTTTATTTCGTTATTATCTCTCCCTTTCCGGCTGGTAATAAACTATTTCGTTTTCAATTTTACCCTGCTTACTGACACTTTGTCGCCTTGGTATGTGATTTGACTTATTTGTATGGTATTTGGTAATGTCTGTAGGTATGCCTTTCTCTTGCTGTAAATGATTGCCTTTTGCCGGAATAAATTATCTTTGCTTGTTTGTTTGAACAAATTCACGTTCGCTTAATTCGTTACTAAAATGCTTAACTCATTTCTGAAAATGATTTCGGGAGGAACAAAATCCGACCGCGATATAAAAATCATCACGCCTTTAATTGAAAAAGCCAAGGCTGAATTCGAAAAGCTTCAATCGATTGACAATGACGCCCTTCGCGCCATGACCTTGTCGTTCAGGCAAAAAATTGCCGACGCTGTTCAGGCCGAGCAGGATGAAATTGACTCTATAAAAGCCAGGATTGAATCCGATTTTGATATTGATATTGAGGAAAAGGAAGAACTTTACAAGCGCATTGATTTTCTGGATAAAGAAGAATACCGCAAAACGCAGGAAACACTTCAGGAAATATTGCCGGCCGCTTTTGCCGTTATTAAAGAAACCAGCCGCCGTTTCATGGAAAATGAAACGCTGGAAGTAACCGCTACACAGTTCGACCGCGACCAGGCAGCCCGCAAGGACAGCGTAAATATTATCGAAGACAAAGCTTACTGGGATAACCGCTGGATGGCCGGAGGCAATATGATCACCTGGGATATGGTTCATTACGATGTTCAGCTTATCGGTGGTGTGGTTCTTCATTCGGGTAAGATATCCGAAATGGGTACAGGTGAAGGAAAAACTCTGGTTGCTACCTTGCCAATTTACCTCAATGCGCTTCCGGGCAAAGGAGTTCATGTGGTTACGGTTAACGATTACCTTGCCAAGCGCGACTCGGAATGGATGGGCGTTCTGTTCGAATTTCACGGGCTGAAAATTGATTGTATCGACCGGCACGAACCCAATTCGACTGAAAGGCGGACTGCCTACCTGGCCGACATTACTTATGGAACCAATAACGAGTTTGGTTTCGACTACCTGCGTGACAATATGGCGCGAAATCCGGATGAACTGGTTCAGCGTCCGCATAACTATGCAATTGTGGATGAGGTCGACTCCGTACTTATTGATGATGCCCGTACACCACTTATTATTTCAGGACCGACACCCCGGGGTGAGAACCAGGAATTCGAAGCCCTGAAACCGGAGATATCAAAACTCTACAACGAACAACGGAATCTCGTAACAAGATTGCTCGCTGAGGCTAAAAGCCTGCTGATCTTTAATGACGATGGTAAAATTGCCTCCGAAAATGAGAAAAAAGGCGGGGAAGCCCTCTTACGCTCTTTCCGTGGTTTGCCAAAAAACAAAGCGCTGATAAAATTCCTTAGCGAACCCGGCATCAAGGCTATCCTGTTGAAAACCGAAAATTTCTACATGCAGGAGCAGTCGAAGAACATGCACATCATGGATGATGAGCTGTTTTTTGTTATCGACGAAAAAAATAATTCCATAGAGCTTACCGATAAAGGTATTGATCTGATAACCAAATCGTACGACGATCCCAAGTTCTATATCCTCCCGGACGTAGGCGCTGAAATTGCCGAAATGGAGCGCAGGCAGATAACTGACAAAGAGAAAATTGAGCAAAAAGCCGAACTCCTGCGCGATTATGCCGTGAAATCCGAACGTATCCACACAGTAAACCAATTACTGAAAGCATATGCCCTCTTCGAAATTGATGTGGAATATGTGGTGATGGATAATAAAGTGAAGATTGTTGATGAGCAAACCGGACGTATACTCGAAGGTCGCCGCTACAGCGATGGATTGCACCAGGCTATTGAAGCAAAAGAAAATGTAAAAATTGAAGCCGCCACACAGACTTATGCTACGGTAACTCTGCAGAACTATTTCCGTATGTACCGCAAACTTGCAGGTATGACAGGTACTGCCGAAACCGAAGCCGGTGAATTCTGGGATATCTATAAACTGGATGTGGTGGTTATCCCTACCAACCGTCCGATTGTGCGCGCCGATAACGAAGACCTGGTTTACAAAACCAAAAGAGAGAAATTTAATGCCGTTATCCTCGAGATAAAATCGCTGATTGAGAAAGGCCGGCCTGTGCTGGTTGGTACAACTTCAGTCGAAATTTCCGAGTTGCTTAGCCGAATACTGACCCGCGATCGGATTCCTCATAATGTACTCAACGCCAAACTTCACCAGCGTGAGGCACAAATTGTTGCCGAAGCCGGTTTAACGCGTATGGTCACTATTGCCACCAATATGGCCGGTCGTGGTACCGATATAAAATTAGGCCCTGGAGTTAAAGAAGCCGGTGGTTTAGCCATTATCGGAACCGAGCGGCATGAATCGCGTCGGGTCGACAGGCAGTTGCGCGGACGTGCAGGCCGCCAGGGAGATCCGGGAAGTTCACAGTTTTTCGTTTCACTCGAGGACGACCTGATGCGTATGTTCGGTTCCGAGAGCATCGCCGGTATAATGGACCGGCTTGGTCTGAAAGAAGGAGAAGTGATCCAGCACAGGATGATTACCAAGAGCATCGAACGGGCACAGAAAAAGGTTGAGGAGAACAACTTTGGTATCCGCAAGCGGTTGCTGGAATACGATGACGTGATGAACGCCCAGAGGGAAGTTATTTATGGCAAACGTCGGCAGGCATTATATGGCGAACGTCTGGCACTGGATATTTCCAATATGATATATGATCTCTGCGATAATTATATTTCCGATTACCAGGATAACGACGATTTTGAAGGATTGAGGCTGGAATTACTGACTACTTTCGCAGCGGAGTGCCCTATTGATGAAAAGGAATTTCAGTCGGGCAATAAAATTAAGCTTGCCGACGATCTTTTCGATTATATTTACAAAAACTACAGGACCAAATCAAAACGTATCGCGGAGTTAGCATACCCGGTTGTAAAAGACGTGTACGAAAATAACCCGCGCTACCAGTTCATTGCTATTCCTATCACGGACGGCATTAAAACCATGCAGGTTGCGGCAAACCTGAAAAGGGCTTACGACGACAAAGGAATGGAAGTCTCGCTGGCTATTGAAAAAGGAATTACGTTAGGCGTAATTGACGATGCGTGGAAAGATCATCTCCGTGAAATGGACGAACTGCGCCAAAGCGTTCAGTCAGCCAGTTACGAACAGAAAGATCCTTTGCTTATTTATAAACTGGAGTCGTTCCAGCTTTTTAAAATGATGCTACAGAAAGCGAACAAGGATATTATCGGATTCCTGTCGCGCGCCAACCTGCCTACGCAGCAGGCCGACCAGGTTAAGGAAGTCCGACAGCCACAGCGCACGGACAGCAGCCGTCTTCGCGAAGACCGGAGCGATATACTGGGGCAGCGAACCAGCGAAAACACGGTTACCGGCCCGGTAAAAGTTGAAAAAAAGGTTGGTCGCAATGATCCATGTCCTTGTGGAAGCGGGAAAAAATACAAAGCTTGCCATGGGAGAGATGAAGTGTAAAGCGTGGAAATAGTGTCTGTACACCCGCAGGGTGTCTGACACTGGAAATGCGTAGGGTGCCTGACCCTGGAATGAGTAAATAGTAAATTGTAATTCAGGATTTTTGAAGTTTCGGGCGTTTAAATCATTATTCAAAAATGATTGCTGCAAGACAGGTAATTGTTATTTTTAAGTAAAAATTGTAAGTTAATTCCTGAATAGTTTTGAACCATAATCATTCAAGATTAAATTTTAATGTATCATTATGAAATACAAACGCATTTTACTTAAACTCAGCGGCGAATCGCTGGCAGGAAATTCAGGACAGGGTTTTGATACCGATATGCTTGCCTTGTATGCAAATGAAATAAAGAAAGCAATTGAGTCTGGAACCCAGGTGGCTGTAGTGCTTGGCGGAGGTAATATTTTCCGTGGGTTGAAAGGGAACAATATTGGCACCGACCGTGTTCATGGCGATTACATGGGTATGCTAGCCACTGTTATCAATAGCCTTGCTTTACAATCTGCTTTGCAAGGCGTTGGTGTGAAATCGAAAATACTTTCGGGGCTGGCGGTCGACCCTGTTGCCGAAAGAGTAAGCGGACCTAAGGCAATCAGTAAACTTGAACAAGGGGATGTTGTGATTTTAGCCGGCGGAACAGGGAATCCTTTCTTCACGACTGACACCGCTGCCGCCTTGCGCGCCATCGAAATTCATGCCGATGTACTGCTTAAAGGAACCCGTGTTGACGGGGTTTATTCCGCAGATCCTGAGAAAAATCCAACCGCTGCGAAATACGACACATTAACTTTCGATGAAGCCTATAGCAAAGGATTGAGCATTATGGACCTCACTGCGTTTACCCTTTGCAGTGAAAATAAAATGCCGGTAATAGTTTTTGATGTTCACAAAGTCGGTAACCTTCAGAAGATATTGGAAGGGGATAATTGTGGTACGCTGATTAGTGTTTAGAAAGGTTTCAAAGTTTCACGGTTTCAGGTTTTGCTTTGTGCAAATTTGTTTTCTTTGTGGGATTACAAGATTTGAATCATAGCAATTACCTCAATTTATTGCCGTCACCCGGCTCTTTATCAGAGCAATAGGGCAATCGAACAGTTAAACCTTGAACGCCGAAGGCATTTGAATATTGAACCTTTTAAACCCTCACTAAACCCTAAACCCTAACCCCCAACATCTTCAGAAGAGTACTTTTTTAACATTTATAGCCGATATTTCCGTATATTTTCTAAATTTGTTTCTCAAAACGATTCACCATGACTGAAGAAGCCAATTTTATTTTAGAAGAGATTAAAGAAAGCATGCAGCATGCACTTGAACATCTCGAAAAGGAATTTCATAAATTCCGCACCAGTAAAGCCAGTCCCCAGATGCTCGAAGGCGTGAAGGTCGACTATTATGGAACACCGACTGACATTGATAAAATTGCAAATATCAACACGCCTGATGCGCGCACTATTGTAGTTCAGCCCTGGGAGAAAAACATGCTTAACCCATTGGCAAAGGCCATTCTCGATGCCAACCTGGGATTCAACCCGCAGAATAATGGTGACATTTTACGTATCGCTGTACCACCTCTCACCGAGGAGCGCCGCCGCGATTTGGTGAAAAAAGCGAAAGGTGAAGCTGAGACAGCCAGGATTTCAATCCGCAATATCAGGCGCGGTGCGGTGGAAGAGGCTAAAAAACTTGAAAAAGAAGGTGTTTCAGAAGATGATGTCAAAGTATTGGAAAAAGAAATTCAACATATTACCGATAGTTTTATTGTCCAGGCTGATAAGATACTGGAGCATAAGGAAAAAGATGTGATGACGGTATAAATGTTTAGACCAGATATAGTAAAAGAGCGGCCTCAAAGCCGCTCTTTTAATTTGCCGAAAGGAATCCGGATTTGAAATCCCGGACAGCAATTCTCAACAATAAATCACTACATCTTCCAGGGGTTTCCGCATAATAACGGTTCGTTTGGTATAGCTTTCGCGGGGATAGCCCAGGGGAGTAATTCCATAAACTTTTACGGATTCCTTTATTCCAAGGGCATTGCGTAAAATATCCGCATTAAAATTTGTAACCCAGCACGAACCCACACCCTCGTTAGTGGCAGCAAGTACCATCTGGTGCATGGCAATGGCCAGGTCGGTTTGAAGTGAATTGTAACCATCGGCACGTTCCCAGGCATGATCCAGGTCACCGGTAACCACCAGGATATGAGGCGCATCCTTTATCCACGACCTTGAATAACAGGGTTTTACTTTTTCGAGCATTTCCGCTGACGAAATAAGCCAGAATTCCCAGGGCTGGTAATTGGATGCCGATGGGGCAATTCTACCCGCTTCGAGTATTCTTTTCAGGGTATCAATATCAACCGGTTTGGCTGGATCGTAGTTGCGTACGCTTTCACGTTTTAATAATACTTCATTGAAATCCATAGTCTTGATGTTTTTATCAAAAATACAATTTTTTCCATATGGGAAGGTTGGGAGTACGAGATTTTTTTTTGAGTTGACAAGGTTAGTAGTCAAGGTATAAGTTGTAAGTCGTAAGGTAAATCCGCAATCCGTTATCCCCATTCCGAAATCCGAAATCCGAAATCTGAAATCATCAGCCTATCCCTATTTCTTCGGTTTCGCCCCCATTACAAACTCCATCGTGCCTCCATTCCTGATATCTTCATCTTTAATAATAAATGAATTTATGGGTGATCCGTTCAGTATGACCTTCTGAATATACATGTTTTTATCGCTCAGATTTTGAGCAGTTATTACAAATTGTTTTCCGTTTTCGAGGTTCAATGTCGCTTTGTCAACGGAAGGTGATCCAATCACATATTCATTACTGCCCGGACAAACAGGATAAAATCCCAGCGAGCTGAAAACATACCAGGCCGACATCTGCCCACAGTCGTCGTTGCCGCAAAGCCCGTCGGTTGTATTGTGGTACATGGTGTTTACAATCAGATGGATACGTTCCTGCGTTTTCCATGGCGCACCGGCAAAAACATACAGATAAGGAACATGGTGGCTTGGTTCGTTCCCGTGCACATAATTTCCAATCATACCAGCTGCAGTTATATCTTCTGATTCTGCAAAGTGTTTCTCATCGAGTTTTTGGCTAAAAAGAGAATCGAGATGCGAAATAAATTTCCTGTTACCGCCATGAAGCGCTATAAGTTTGGCCGGATCCTGCGGAACATAAAATGAGTAATTCCAGGCATTGCCCTCGATAAAACCCTGTCGTTCGGTGCTAAGCGGATCAAAAGGCGATTGAAAAGTGCCGTCGCTTCTTTTTGCCCGCATAAATCCTGTGCCGGCATCCCAGGTAAAATTATAAGCTTCGGCTCTTTTGGCATACTGAGTGGCAATTCCCGGCTTCCCCATTTTATCCGCCATACGGCTGATGCAATAATCGTCGTAAGCATACTCCAGGGTTTTGGAGGCTGAATTTGAAGTTTTATCAGCGGGTGCGAAGCCATATTTCATATAATCACCGATTCCGTCGTTAGGTGCATAGGTGGCACTCGATATGCATGCATCCAGCGCTTTTTGAGGATCAAAGCCTGTAATTCCTTTCATATAGGCATCAGCAATAACCGAAACCGCATGGTAGCCTATCATACACCAGTTCTCGTTGGCATAATGGCTCCACACCGGCAAAATATGATGTACGCTCTGCTGCTGATGTGCCAGCATGGAGTTTATAAAATCGGCAGTGCGTTTTTGTTGAATAAGGGTAAACAAAGGATGCAGCGCCCTATACGTATCCCAAAGAGAGAATGTGGTATAATTGTTAAATCCATCTGCGTGGTGATTAGTATGATCCAGTCCGCGGTAATTGCCATCCACATCCATAAACAGGGTAGGAGAGAGGAAGGTATGGTAAAGGGCGGTATAGAAAATTATCTTCTTTTCGTCAGATGCTTCAATCGTAATGCGACTTAATTCTTTATTCCATGCATTTTCTGCTTCACGGTGAACCAGGTCGAAATCCCAATCCATAATTTCTGCTTCCAGATTTTTAACGGCTCCATCGGTGCTTACCGGAGAAAGTGCAAATTTTATAAGAATCTGCTCGCCTGCTTTGGTATCAAAACTAAAATAGGTTTTCAGCTTCCGGCCCGACATTTCAGGGAAGTTCGTATTGGTATTGAATTTCCTGTAAAAGTCGTTGTATACTACTTTCCCCTCATCGCGGCAGCCGTAGTTGCGTATAGGCTTCGAAAAAACCATGGCAAAATACATAGTGCGCTCACGGGCCCAGCCCTGCGTTTGCCGGTAACCGGTTACCAGGGTATCGTTTTCAACACGGATTGAACTCCAGACTACTTTTCCATCGTAGTTGTAAATGCCCGAAACCATATCCAGTATAATATTTGCCTGCGAACTCTCAGGGAAAGTATACCTGTGAAATCCAACCCGGGCACTTGTTGTAAATTCGGCTTTGATATTATAATCACTCAGATTGACAGAATAATATCCTGCCGTTGCTTTTTCGGTATCATGCGAAAACCTGCTACGATATCCTGTTTCCGGATGTTCAGCAGTACCTGGGTTCAGTTTGACTTCTCCGGTAGTAGGCATCACAAGAAAATCTCCCAGGTCGCTGTGGCCCGTGCCCGAAAAATGCGTGTGGCTGAAACCGACAATGGTTTTATCCGAATACTGGTACCCGGCACAATAGCGGTAAACATCTTTAATGTACCCCTGGCCGACTGAATATTGAATGGTATCTGTTTCGGGACTCAGTTGCACCATGCCGAAAGGAACGGTTGCGCCCGGGTAGGTATGCCCCATTTCGTTTGTACCGATAAATGGATTTACATAGGATGCAGGTGTTTGTGCCTTGCAAACCATGACTGCTGTCATCAGAAACAGAATTATTCCGTTTTGCCTCATAAAATACTATTTTTTAAGCCGCTAAGGTAATGAATGAAATGAACAGACACCATGGGTTTCGAATTATGAAATCCGAAATTTTACTGTAAGGAAAACATGGCAGAAATATAAGAAATCCATACTTTTTTTTAAAAAGTTATTACTAAAAATTATACCTTTGCCGCCATATTGAGTGGAAAAATTTGATTGCTTGCAACCACGTGAAAAAATGCTAAAACATCTTTCCGCAAGCAGCACTTGAATCTTCCCCGCTAATTTTTTAATTTTTAAACCTCTTAATAAATCAGAGATGGGATATTTATTCACCTCAGAAAGTGTGTCGGAAGGACATCCCGACAAAGTTGCAGATCAGATTTCGGATGCGTTACTTGATGAGTTTTTACGTTTTGACCCGGAAAGCAAGGTGGCTTGTGAAACTCTTGTTACTACCGGACTGGCTGTATGCAGCGGTGAAGTCCGCACTACAGGGTATGTTGATATTCAGAAAATAGTCAGGCGTACGATTGAGCGGATTGGCTATACCAAAGCGGAATATCGTTTCGATAATAATTCGTGCGGTGTAATTTCGACCATTCATGAGCAATCGGAAGATATTTATATGGGTGTGGATCATGGCAAACCTGAAGACCAGGGTGCCGGCGACCAGGGCATGATGTTCGGTTATGCCAGCAACGAAATGGACAATCTTATGCCTATGCCGATTGAACTGTCGCATATTATGCTGCAGGAAATGGCAGCCATCCGCCGGGAAGGCAAAAAAATGAAATACCTTCGTCCCGACAGCAAATCGCAGGTAACCGTGGAATATGATGAGCGGAACAGGCCTGTTCGTATTGATACCATTGTAGTTTCGACACAACACGACGAATTTATACTGCCGGCTGATTCTTCCTTTGAGGCTGTAAAAGCTGCCGAAAAAGCAATGCAGGATCAGATTGCAGAAGATGTGAAAAACATACTTCTTCCACGGGTAAAAAGAACCTTGCCGGCACGTGTACGCAAACTTTTTGGCGACGATGTGAAATACTTTGTTAACCCCACCGGTAAGTTTGTAATTGGCGGACCGCATGGCGACACAGGTCTCACCGGCCGTAAAATTATTGTCGATACTTATGGCGGTAAAGGTGCTCACGGAGGAGGCGCTTTTTCAGGAAAAGATTCCTCGAAAGTGGACCGATCAGCTGCTTATGCTGCAAGACATATTGCGAAAAACCTTGTAGCTGCAGGCGTTGCCGACGAAGTACTCGTTCAGGTTGCTTATGCAATTGGTATTGCTGAACCTGTTGGTGTTTATGTAAACACATACAAAACATCTAAAGTAAAGGATGCCGATGGCAAGAAACTCACCGACGGACAGATTGCTGAGAAAGTGCACAGGATTTTTGATATGCGTCCGTATGCTATAGTTCAACGATTCGGCCTGAAGAATCCAATTTTTGAACGTACCGCTTCGTATGGACATTTTGGCCGCGATTACTACACAGCCGAAGTTGAAGTATATTACAAAACCGGAAGCACCCGCACCGAAAAAATCAATGGAAAAGATAAGTATTTTAAAGAAGTTGAGTTTTTTGGATGGGAGAAAGTTGATAGTGTAGATAAAATTAAGAAAGAGTTCGGGCTTTAAGTCACTGAATTATTTTTTTTCTTTCATAATGATTGAAGGGAGAAAGGGAGAGGGGTGATGGGGAGAAAAATGAATCAGACTTATAACAACAAAGAGGCAGACCTTTTCAGGCTGCCTCTTTCATGTGCGCCCGGCATGGGCGATAACTATAGGGTGCAAGACCCGAACACGCTTGGTAGTAGGGAGTGTTAGCCAAAGGCAAGGGTGTCCACCGTGAGGTGGAATCTGAAGGAATGTTGGGTATTCCCACGGTAATAGACAGGCTGATACAGCAGGCGATTGCCCAGGTGTTGTCACCCATTTTCGAGCAGGAATTTTCGAATCACAGCTATGGTTTTCGGCCAAAACGTAATGCACACCAAGCCATAAAACAGGCTCAGGAGTATATTAACGAAGGCTACAAGATAGTAGTTGATATTGATTTGGAGAAAATCTTTGACCGGGTAAACCACGATAAGTTGATGCACCTTTTATCCCAGCGGATAGAGGACAAACGCTTGTTGAAACTAATACGGTAATACGGTCCTATTTGGAATCAGGGATAATGATCGGGGGCATAGAAAGAGCCCTATTTTATCTCGCTCGCTCACCAACGCATATTTTAGTGACAAAGGCCTTCTTTGTTTTACCGAAGTTTACATTAAAGCCCGGAACTCTGCGAACCGCCGTATGCCGAACGGCACGTAAGGTGGTGTGAGAGGACAGTGAGGGAAATAATCCCTTACTTCCTACTCGATTTTATCACAGTGTCAGACACCAGAAAAAGGTGTGCAGACACTGTTTCACCTGAAAAAGGTGTGCAGACACTGTTCAGTTAAAATAGATTTTCCAGCAACTGATCGTCCACAAAATTTGGTAAAGTTACTTTCAGCAAAGGTTCATTTTTCATGGCTCTTTTAATGCTGAAAACAGCACCTTCGTTCCGGGCCCAGCTGCGACGCGAGATGCCGTTGTTCACATCCCAATGCAACATCATTTTAATTCTCCTGTCGCACTCGGGACTGCCATCGAGTAACATGCCAAAGCCGCCGTTTATAACCTCTCCCCAGCCGACACCGCCTCCGTTGTGAAGACTTACCCAGGTAGCACCACGGAAACTGTCGCCTACAAAATTCTGAACGGCCATGTCGGCTGTAAAACTTGATCCGTCGTAGATGTTGGATGTTTCGCGGTAAGGCGAATCCGTACCTGATACATCGTGATGATCGCGTCCGAGAACAACCGGTCCTTTTAATTTCCCCAACCTGATTGCCTCATTAAATGCAGAGGCAATAGCCGTGCGTCCGTCGCAATCGGCATACAAAATGCGGGCTTGTGAACCGACAACCAGTTTGTTTTGTTTGGCTTCCCTGATCCAGCGAATGTTATCGCGCATCTGCTGCATAATTTCGGGAGGTGATTCCAAAGCCAGTTTTTCAAGTACATCCATAGCAATCTGGTCCGTTGTGTCTAAGTCGGAGGATTCACCGGAGGTACAAACCCAGCGGAATGGACCGAATCCATAATCAAAGCACATAGGCCCCATAATATCCTGCACATACGATGGATAACGGAAAGTGCCGTCCTGTTTCATAATATCGGCCCCGGAACGCGATGCTTCGAGAAGAAAAGCATTTCCGTAATCGAAAAAATACATTCCTTTTCCCGTGAGCCGGTTGATAGCGCTCACATGCCTGCGTAAAGATTCCTGCACTTTTATTTTGAATTTTTCCGGTTCATGAGCCATCAGGTGATTCGATTCATCGAGGGTAAGCCCGGCAGGATAATATCCTCCGGCCCAGGGATTGTGAAGCGAGGTCTGGTCGGAACCCATTTCTATTTCAATATCCGAGTCAGCCAGTTTTTCCCATAAATCAACAATATTTCCCTGGTATGCAATGGAGACAGCTTTTTTAGCAGCTTTTGCCTGAATAATACGTTCGGTTATTTTATCCAGGTCATCATAAACTTCATCAACCCAACCCTGTGAATAGCGGGTGTGGACTGCCTTGGGATTAATTTCGGCCACAACGCCTATGGCTCCGGCTATTACAGCTGCCTTGGGTTGTGCCCCGGACATTCCACCGAGCCCTGAAGTAACAAAAAGTTTTCCGGCAAGACCTTCGTTCGATTTCTCCACTTTGCGGCCTGCATTAAGCACTGTGATAGTTGTTCCATGAACGATTCCCTGCGGACCGATGTACATATACGAACCAGCCGTCATTTGCCCGTACTGTGTTACGCCGAGCGCGTTAAACTTTTCCCAGTCGTCGGGTTTCGAATAATTTGGGATCATCATACCGTTGGTAACCACAACCCTGGGGGCTTCTTTGTGCGAAGGATACAATCCCATTGGATGACCGGAATACATCACCAGCGTTTGCTCAGCCGTCATCTCCGAAAGGTATTTCATCGTGAGCAGGTATTGTGCCCAGTTCTGAAAAACTGCGCCGTTTCCGCCATAGGTGATTAATTCGTTGGGATGCTGAGCTACAGCCGGATCGAGGTTGTTCTGTATCATAAGCATGATGGCTGCAGCTTGCTGACAATGTGCCGGGTATTGGTCGATCGGCCTTGCGAACATTGCATACAACGGCCTGAAACGGAACATGTATATTCGGCCGTATTTTTTCAGCTCTTCGGCAAATTCTTTAGCCAGGACCCCATGATGCTGTGCATCGAAATAACGCAGCGCATTCCGGATGGCTAATTTTTTATCGGATCCTGATAATATATCCTTTCGTACCGGGGCATGATTAACTGCCGGATCGTAAGGAAGTGGCTGGGGAAGAGTGGCAGGTATTCCCTGTTTTATGGCTGTCTGAAATTCACTTTGGTTCATATCTCAGTATTAATGTATGTTAACGGAAAATTGTATGAGAAGTGGCTGCTTGCATGAAATTTTCCCGTCAAACCATAAATTTTTTTGAGCGGGTTACAAAACCTGATATTTCGCACTTTCCATGCCATTTCTTATACAAAGTTTTGGGTTGCGTAATTATTAGTTCTCAAATAGTTTCTTTTCTCTGTCAATAAATGTCTTTAAATCTGTCGGTTTTTTACCAGTTAGTCTCTCGTAGAAATCCGAAATCCGTGGGTCTTTTTGAAATCGTGGTAGAAAATGAAGCAAAATCATTACGAGTATCATTCCATTTACCATTCCTTCTCGTTTTTTAATCATAAAGAATCTGAAAGGATTTACATTTCTATATTCAATAGGATTTTCAATTGCTTCATTTATCAACGAGGTCACTTTTTCAAAACTCTCATTTTCTAATCCGGTTATCTCAAATACTTGATTTTTAAATTCACTAAATTTGTCAAGCAAAATTGCTCCGGCTTCTCCTATATTTTCTATATCAATCCAGTTAAATTTTGCTTTTCCTGAGGGTAAAATAATCTCTCGTTTTACCTGTATACCTCCAATCAGAGTAGTTGTCAGGTTTTGCATAAAGTAGGTTGGTCGCAGAAAAATATAGTCTAATCCGAATTCATTTATCAAATGTTCAATCTTATTATGAGGAATCACTTTACTTTTTTCTGCACCTTGAACCGAGAGAAAAATAATCTCATTGATGTTCTTCATTTTAATTGCTTCAATCAAAGGGTTAAAGTATTTTTCAACATCTGAAATATGCGGAGGCCTTAGAAGAAAAATCCTGTCAATCCCGATTAATGCTTTATCAAATGTATCTGAGTTCTCAAAATCGAAATGAACATATTCCAAATCTGAGTTATCCTTAAAAACTACTTTTGCCTTTTCAATATTTCTGACACCCGCAATTATCCTATTTGCAGTGTCAAATTTGCTTAAAAACCGAATCACTTCAAATCCAATATTTCCTGTAGCTCCTGTAATTAGTATGTTACTCATTCGCAGTGTTGTTTTTTTGCATACTATCGAAAAGGGATAAATTATGGACAAAATTAGATTAATAATGATGTAAAATATTGCTTCAGAATGCAAACTGCAGATCTAATTTCCAGGCCATATTTTCTTTTGGCGAAGGCAGGGCATACGGCCCGTAACGATAAAACCAGGCAAAACCAACATCGGTAACACCGAGCCGTACTATCTTGTTCATGGCAATTCCCGACTCGAAGTAGCCTTTTTCGAAACTTTTTACCTGTTTATCCAGATGGTTTTCAGGATGCCTTAGTGATCCAATGCCCAGGTTTGTTACAAGTTCGGGTTCGGGAGTAAAGTATTTCGACCGAAAAAGCAGTTTCCCGAAATTATGGGAAATATTAAGTGTTGCATACCGGTCGGAAGTGAATTCATCCATACGCATGGTGGCGAAACTGCCAGGCGTATACAAAGCGAAAGGCTGGTAGGATGCCTTTGCATTAAAAAGGTTTACATAGGGTAAATCCCTGTCAATCAACCCGGCTTCGAATGTGAAAGAAGTGGTGCCAACAAACTTTGTGAAAAAGGATTTGGTGACTTTCAGTTCGAAACGGTTATATACGTACTGTCCTCCCAGTATATTATTAAATCCATGACTGGCCGCAAGCTGAACAACAGGATAGGTAGTTCCCAGCGAAAGGATGGATTGATTATTTGTCATGAATTTTTCGCCAAACGCATACCGTATAAGCAAAGAAACTTCGGTAAAAGAAAAATCGGAGGAGGTTACTTTGATATTTTCTGAGGAGGTAATAATATAATCATACATATATAGCGGATCCCTGCTGAAGGCTGAAAAACCTGCTCCAAGTGTCATATATTTTAATATCCTTGAGTTAATCATCATTTTGTATCGTCGGGTATGATCCATTTTTTCGACAAGGATTTCGCGAAACATTTCCGGATTCAGAAAATTGCGGCCAGGTCCGGCCGGATCGTCGGCGCCTGCTTCATCCACATCGTCCGAAAAGCTTGCTTTCAGGTTGAAATCCTTAAGACGATCAAAAATAATTATTCCGTCAGCACCATATTTAAATTTCTGATCCTTAAAGCCATAGGCTCCATATCCGCCCACTTTAAATACATTGCTTACTTTGTTTGACGTGGACATCTTTAAACCTGTACGCGCTCCTTCATAATGATTCACTTTGAACAGATTATCGAGGTATAGATCCATGTATCCAAACGTGATTTTCCCATTCATCAGGGCATCAAGACGCCTGGTAAACTTATCGAAATTCCTGGCTTTCCCCAGGCTGTCGATCATATGGTAAGTCATTCTGTCGCGCGAAGTAAGTGCATCGGTCCGGAACGACTTCCACTTTTCATCTGACTGAAAATAGGCGTCAGGCTGAACATCAACTTCGATATCACCGAACTGACCCTGCTTGAACTCAGGGTGGAGGTTAATATCCGAAATATAACTTTTTGCGATGCCTGCCACTTTCAGCCTTGTATTCTTTGCGCTGTCGATGGTGATAAACGATTTTTTTAAGATAAGTTCCGTGTTTAGCTGATGCGGGAACCAGTGCGTGCTGTCGATAAAAGTATACAGTTGCTGGATTTTTACAGAGAATAATCCTTCGTCGCGGGCAGGCATTGCAATTACATTACGGATAGCAAAGCCATTGGTGCTTATTGATATAGACCCTTTAAGGCCGTCGAAATTCGTTTTCATCAAAGGCCTGTATGCTATAACATAGGTTGTATCGTAGGGATATGGCTCAACAATGGTATCCCGGATTTCGAAATAATATTTACTGAAACTGCCGTTTGATATGGGATTAATATAATTCTTATCGACAATTTTAATCACATCTTTGTAAAATGAGGTGGATTGCAATTGTGAAATTAAAAATACAAACAGCGGATCACTGAAACCTGATACACGGCTGGCAATCACTTTGTTATAGTTTTCGGATGGAAACTTAAAGCTTCGCTGCACCATGCTTTCCATGATGAAAAGATGCTGCTTGTCGAAAAACTCTTTTGCTTTTATATAAGACGAATCAGTCGACAGGCTGTCGACCGGCGGAATGCTGTCCGACTCGGGACCAAAGTGCGTTTTTTCGTACGAAGTATACGAAAATGCAGGTAACTGCTCGTGGTCGTTAAGGTTCCGGTTAGCAATTGCCTTACTGATAATGCGATGGGCCGGATTAATTCCGGGCTTTATAATAGTCTCCTGAAGTTCGTATGCCCTTTTCTGTAAACGGATGATAATGTATTTACCCGTGTTTTCAGTAATGAACTCAATGGGTTCATACCCTATATAACTTAGTTTTAATTTATAAACCGGAACCGCAGACTTAACATTGAACAGGCCGTCGATATCCGAGATGCATCCTTCGGGGCCTTCGTTGAACTGAATATTCACAAAAGCAAGCGGGTCGCGGGTCTCGATATCTATAACCCGGCCTTTTATCCGGACCTGCTGAGAAAAGGATTGTACGACGGCGATAAAAAAAAGAAAAGGCAGTATGAAAAACGCCCTTTTAATTCCTTGCATATGAAGTATTTGTAACAGGCAGTAAAATTAGTCAAAGGAATGATACAGCAGATAGTTTCTTTCCGAACTTTATCCGAAAATCCGCGAATAATCACTATTTTTGGACTAGGATTCCATCGATGAATCAAACCCCCAAAATAAAAGAACAAAATCTCACATTCCAAAACTCTTGCTCCAAACTCCAAATTCCACAGCCCTAATCCCTAAACCCTAACCCCCATCCCGATGGCTATCGGGACCTAACCCCTTTCCTGCAATGCCCGCCCCTGAGTCCATACATGAGTATTATCTTCATCAGCACAGTAAAATCGATTATTGCCTCGATCAATGCATGAGCTATGCCGAACCGGAAATGGTTCATGAGCTGAGACTAAGTATAAAAAAACTCAGGGCTTTTCATAAACTGCTGGAGCATTTATACCTGCACGAAATTGTCGAACATATTCACATAAAGCATCGTGTAAGGAAGTTGTTTAATATTGCCGGGCAGTTACGCGACATACAGGTACAAATTCATTTACTCGAAGTGTTCGAAGAACAAACCGGTATTAACTATCCTGAATTCGGCACCTGGCTGAAAAAACGCGAAAAGAAAAGGATTTTGAGGTTTGGACGCAAGCCGCAGCATGTGTTGCCTCATGCAACTGCGCATATTACCCACGAAAAAATTGGCAAATGGCTTGCACAAGCCAGTGATGAAACCATTCGGAAAGGTGCAGTCGAGGTGCTGACAGGTTTATGCTCAAAGGCTACCGAACTGGCTGCAGGAACTATGAACAACCGGAATCTGCATAGTATCCGTACCTATACCAAACAGGTCAGGTATATTTTAAATATTATGAATCATAGTTATCATGATTTTTGTTTTAATGAAATATCCCTTGATTCGATACGCGAAATAGAAGCGGCGGCCGGATATTGGCATGACAACCTTGTAAGGATTGAATTGCTGGTAAGGTTTATGGGGAAATTTCAAGAGACTGATAAATCGGAATTGTTTAAATATCAGAAACTGGTTAATGCCTGCCAGGCTGAGTTGGATATTGCTTACGATGCAGCCTGCATAATCGTGATAAGAGAATTGCTTTCGGATGATAAGAGGTCAGCGGTACAGGATTTAGACTAAGTAATTATTTCAAAATAAGTTCCTCACTTTTACAAAGTTTTAAGTTTATTTTTTTCAACTTTTGCATGATCAAAAGTTGAGCAAAAATCTAGACTTTATATAATTTCAGTGTATTTCTACGTCAGGTTTTTTGCCACGCCACGCAAGCCGTTCGCTTGAAAAGATAGAACAAATAATCTTGCTTCACTGCAGCGCTCACTTCTGCATGGCTTGAAATGCCCTACGCTCATAAAATCTTCCTCGAACTACTACTGAAATTCTATAATGTCGGTCTTTCATAATATAGTTTTTCCAAATCAGACATTTATTTTAGGATGTTATTTTGAAAGTTTTACTAAGGATTAAACTACTTGTTGACTTATATTCTGGTTAATTCTACCACAAAAGCCTGTTGTTTTACAATTTCGGATTCAGCTTATGCCTGTCCTTATCGCGCAGGGTTTTCTTTTCCAGGTTTTTGTCGATAGCCTTAGTGAGGTCAATTCCCGTTTGGTTGGCCAGGCATACCAGAACAAACAATACATCGGCCATTTCGTCGGCCAGATCGGCGCCTTTGTCTGATTCCTTCTCGCTCTGTTCTCCATACCTGCGTGCCATAATGCGTGCCACTTCGCCCACTTCTTCCATTAAAATGGCTGTATTTGTTAACTCGTTAAAGTAGCGGACACCGGTTGTATTGATCCACTGGTCAATGGTTTGCTGCAATTGTTCGATGGTCATCCTTTAGTTTGTATTTTTCCGAATAAAGTGGTTTGTTGTATTAAAGTCCAAATTCCAAGGTCCAGGTTCCAAATTCCAGGTCCAAAGCACTACGCACTATGCACTACGCACTATGCACTATGCACTATGCACTACGCACTATGCACTATGCACTACGCACTATGCACTATGCACTACGCACTATGCACTACGTACTATGCACCTTGCACTATGCACTTCACTCTTTTATCTCCAGCCTGAAACCTGTTCCGTGTATATTTACGATCGAAATATCGGGATCGTCTTTCAGGTATTTCCGCAGTTTAGTGATAAACACATCCATGCTCCGCCCGATAAAATAATTGTCGCTTCCCCAAACAGTTTTAAGCGCTGTTTCGCGCGTAACCAGCTGGTTTTTATTTGCGTATAGCACCCTTAAAAGCTCTACTTCTTTTGTCGTCAGGCCAATACGGGTACCGGCAAGCCGCAGTTCATAATTTGTTGAATCAAAAATATAATTTCCTAATTCGTATACACCTTCTGCATCGAAGATTTCTGACTGACCATTCAAAGAAAGCTGCCTGCATCGCCTTAATATGGCTTCGATGCGGAGTTCGAGTTCTTCGCTGTTGAATGGTTTTGTAATATAATCGTCGCAACCTGTTCTAAAACCTGTTACGCGGTCTTCCGGTTGTCCGCGGGCAGTAAGAAAAATGATCGGCACCTGCTTGTTTATTTCCTGTATCTCGGTGGCCAGGGTAAAACCGTCCTTTCGTGGCAGCATAACGTCAAGTATCAGCAAATCGAATGACTGCGACTTAAAATGTTCCAGCCCTTCAACGCCATCCTTGGCCCTCACAACCTTATAATCCTGCATTTCCAGGTAATCGCGCAGAACGTCACCCAGGTTAATATCGTCTTCTACCAATAATATTTTAGTTTTCATGGTATTCCTCTTTTTGTGAAATATGGGTCAGGTAATCGAGAGGCAAAGAAATTTCAAACCGGCTTCCTTTTCCGGGTTCACTATGTAAATTAATGTTCCCGTTGTGAGCCTCTATCATACGTTTTACATAGTACAAGCCCAGGCCGAATCCTTTTACATCGTGGATATTTCCGGTGTGCACCCGGAACATTTTACGAAAAACATGCTTCTGATCTCCCATTCTAATACCAACACCTTTGTCCTCGACTGCAACTACAATATGATCGTTCCTGTTAAATGTGCTTACTGTAATATCAGGATTCTCCAGCGAATATTTGTTTGCATTATCGAGCAGGTTTGTGATCACATTTTCGATATGCATTTCATCCGCATACGATTGATGATTGCTTGCATCAAGCTTAAGGTTAATAGTTCCGTTTCTCTCTTTTACAAGGATCTGGAAGCTTTCGGCGATTTTATGGACAAGCTCATGAATATCAATGGATTTGTATTTCAGGTTGTAAACACCACGGTCGAGCACCGCGAGTTGTAATACATGTTCCACCTGGTTTTTAAGACGGATATTTTCATCATAAATGATCCCCGCATATTTACGTGTCTTGGTTTCGGATGCCAGAACCGAAGGTTTTAACAGCATTTCGCTTGCTAAGGAAATAGTGGCAATCGGCGTTTTAAACTCATGGGTTATATTGTTCACGAAATCACTTTTCATGGACGAGATGTTCTTCTGCCGTATAAAAGAATAGATGGTAAAAATAAATCCTAAAATTAATACTGCCAGCAAAATAAAGCCAACCAGCAACCACCCGGCTATGCTTTGCAACGCCTGTTTTTTTTCTTCCGGAAACCATGCACCGAGTACCAGCTGATCATTTTTAAAAATGCAGGCAAGGGATGCTTCGTGTGCCGACGACCGCAATTGTTTCTCAAAGCCCGGTTCCGAAATATACACAGTATAATTAGTATCTGGCAGGTAGATCCCGTAAATATATTGCTCATGAAGCCCTGCGTCGGCAAATTCTTTTGCGATAAGCGGCTTTAGGGCATCCACGTTGAGCCCGTTTTTCAGAATACTGTCCTTGTTCATGCATTTCCTCCTGCAAAAAAGGCCATCGTTGCAGGTATCAGCCTTGTTTTCATACATCTGGTTTACCGCCCCTTTAAGCGCCAGGCTAACCCTGTTATCGAACTGTTCTTCGTGCAATGATATAGCAGCACGAATCCAATAAAACTGAATAAAAATAATTCCTGCCAGGGCTATGCAAGAAATAGCTACTATTATCAGAAATGTTCTTTTCTTCACATCTTCAAAATTAGGAAGTTATATGGCATAGCTGCTGTAGTTAACATTTTATTAACAATTTTGGCGCTATTATGATTTTAACCTGGCTACAGAAAGGAGTAAATATACGCTAAAAAGTTTTATGTGATATGTGATTGACTGTATTTCCGTTCAGGGCCCTGCTGTTTTATTTTTCTTTTGACTTCATTTTTCAGTGCAAATCCATTTCTCACCGTATAACGTATAAATATCGCTGACCTGTGAATGAGAAAATGTTTCTTGACCAACATAACCGGACAGGAAAGTACAACAGTTAAATTAACCTGATTATAATCCGTTCCAAATGAGTGATCTGATCAATATGGCACAATCAGTTTCCATCGACTTCAATATCTTTGCTATCTTTGCACGCTAATAATTTGTTCATGGAAACTTCAAGGGTGGTATATACAGGCAAACTGCGCACTGAAGCAACACATGTAAAATCCGGGCAAACTTTCATTACCGACGCTCCGCCTGATAACCAGGGCAAGGGTGAGGCTTTCTCGCCAACCGACCTGCTGGCAACTTCTTTAGGTGCTTGTGCTATTACAGTGGTAGGTATTGCAGCCCGTACACATGGATTTGATATTGATGGTACTGCTATAAAAATCACAAAGATTATGGCTGCTGAGCCACGCCGGGTGAGTGAAGTGATCGTTGAAATGAATTTCCCTGCCATAAAATACTCCGAAAAAGAAAAGGCAATCATCCGGCACACTATCAATACCTGTCCGGTTGGCCAAAGTTTAAATGCTGCCCTGCAACAGACTTTTATCCTTAATTTTTCAGACTGATACTGACATGGAATTTATGCTCACTCCCGGAATTGAAGGGAAAAGGAAAATTGCAGTCACAGCCGATACAACGGCAATTGCTTATGGTTCAGGTACGGTTGATGTATATGCCACTCCGGCCATGATTGCACTTATGGAACAGACGGCCATGGAAAGTGTCGCGGGCATGCTTCCCGAGACTCATGTTACCGTTGGTACCGAAGTTTCAGTGAAACATTTTAAAGCTACTTTGCCAGGCAAATCGGTTATTTGTAATACCCGGTTAATCCAGGCCGAAGGCATGAAACTGGTTTTCGAAGTAACCGCAAGCGACGAATCAGGACTGATAGGTAAAGGAACTCATACACGATATATTGTTGATAAACAAATGTTTATTGACAATCTCCGCAATAAATAAATTCGAATTCATCATCAGTAAAAACAATATCTTTTGGAACTTTTAAAAGCAGGCGTGGAGCCACAGCCATTTATCGTAAAAACCATTGCAGGCCTCGAAGAAGTGCTGGCAGCCGAAATTGTTGAATTAGGCGGAGCCAACGTGGAAATCCTGACCCGTGCGGTAAGCTTCGAAGGCGATAAACGTATGCTCTACAAGGCAAATTATTGCCTTCGTACCGCCCAGCGGATACTGATGCCGATTTTCTCATTCCAAATGGCTGATGAAGATGATTTATACAACCAGGTAAATGCATATCCCTGGGAGAATTTTCTTTCGCTCACCAAAACATTGGCTGTTGATGCCGTTTCGAGCGACTCGGAACTTTCGCATACGCATTATGTTGCATTGCTTACCAAGGATGCCATTGTCGATCGTTTCCGCACTTTGAATAATGGCCGGCGACCTAATGTTGATACTGAGAATCCGCATGTCAGGATCAATATGCATATCCGTGGCAGCATATGCGATGTGTCCATCGATAGCTCGGGAGCTTCGCTGCATAAACGCGGGTACCGCGTTTCCAATGCCGAAGCTCCATTGAGTGAAGTGCTGGCCGCCGGTCTTATTATGTTGACTGGCTGGAAACGCGACTGCCATTTTATCGATCCCATGTGTGGATCGGGTACGCTGCTTATTGAAGCAGCCATGTATGCAAATAATTTCCCGGCTGGCATGTACCGCAAGGAATTTGGCTTTATGCACTGGCCCGATTTCGACCAGGATCTGTGGAACGAAGTAACCAAGGAAGCCCAGGATAAACAAACTGAGTTCGAATACCAGATTATAGGCAGTGATATTTCTCCGAAAAACCTGGCATCGGCAAGGGCAAATGTAAAATCAGCCCGTTTGCATAAGGATATAACCCTTTCGGTGAGCGCTTTTGCCAACCTGCAGCCGCCTGCCGGCGATCCGGGACTTATTATCATTAATCCTCCCTATGGCGAACGCATCCGGCTGAATGATATTATCGGCCTGTATAAAAGTATTGGCAATACGCTGAAACAGGAATTTGCCGGTTACCATGCATGGGTTATCAGCAGCGATCAGCGGGCATTGAGTTTTGTAGGTCTCAGGCCAACGGCTAAGTTACCTGTTTTTAACGGTCCGCTCGAATGCAGGTTCGAACATTTCGATCTGTATAAAGGCAGCAGACGTGGCCGGTATATGGAAAATGCCGGTGAAGACGGAACAACCGACACCCGCGATTATTCAAAGAAGGAAGATAAACCGGATTGGCGTAGCAAAGAAGCGCCGGAAGGAGATTTTGATTCGCTAGATCCCAAACCACGCGAATTTAAACCGCGCGACGAAAATACGGAAAGCAGGCCACCCCGCAGAACCAGCGAGGGATCAGCAAGAAGTGAATTCAAATCGCGTGAATTCAAGCCCCGTGAATTCAAACCCCGCGACGAAAATGGCGATAGCGGGTATACAAGACGTGACGGTACTGATGGTGAAAATAAGGAAAGCAGGCCACCACGGAGAAGCAGCGAGAGAACAGAAAGAAGTGAATATAAATCACGCGAATTCAAACCCCGTGAATTTAAACCCCGGGAGGAAAGCGGCGATAGCGGCTTTATTCCACGCGAAAAATCAGAATATAAAAAGGATTATAAGGGCGGTGAGAAACCAACGCGCGAAAATCGTTATGGCAACGACGAAAGACCCGAACGCAGGAAAGTGGAAAAAGCAAAACTGAAACCGGCTACCCGTATTGAAGAACTTGGGGAACAGCCTTCGCGGAAAAGCGCATTTGATTTTGCCCCGGAAAAACCGGATACTGAAAATATAGCCATTACCCCGGATACAGCAGGTGAAACAACACCAAAGCGCGAACCTTCGAAAGGAAATAAATTTACCGAACAGCGGGATTATAAAATTATGCGCACCCGCGAACTGAGGCCGCGCAAACCAAAACCAGAAGACACTGAAAAGGAAGAGCCAAAAGCAAAACCTGAACCTAAAACTCCTAAACCGAAACCAGTCAAACCTGAATCAAAATCGCCCAAACCACCTGTTAATTATAATGATTTGGAGGATTAACAGAATTCATCTGTACTATTTTTAAGCTTGAATTTCAGATGGTTAATGAGTATCTTTGTAAGAAAGTAAATGATTATGACAACAAAGGATAAAGTAATTAGCGGCATTAAAAATTTACCTGATAATTCGAGCATTGATGACATTCTTGATCAAATAATGCTCGTGGAGAAGATTGAAAAGGGTATTGACCAATCAAATAAGGATCAGGTAGTGTCAGATGATGAACTTGAAAAACGACTTGGTAAATGGCTCGTTTAAATTGGACCGAACAATCAATTAATGACCTGATAAACATAGCGGAATTTATTTCAAAAGATTCTGTCAAATACTCAGTAATTCAAATAAGAAGAATCAGGGAAAGAACAGATCAGGGAGGGAATACTCAAACAGGTTAAGTACGCATAGCTTTGGATTATAAAATTACCCGCACCCGCGAACTCAGGCCAAGTACGCCAAAGCGAAAAAGAACAACCAAAAGCAAAACCTGAAACTAAACCAGGTAAACCTGAAACAAAACCGCCAAAAGTGTCAATAAATTATGATGATTCGGAGGATTAATTGCGGTTAGCATGAAGTTGGCAGCCATGTTTAAAGAGAAAGATAACTTGACAATGAAACGAAAGGCTGAAACAAAATAACAGAATTGAAAAATAAAAGAGTATTTTTGAAAGATATACATGCTATACAAATAACAAATGCTGACAATATTTGACCTAATAGAAAATAAAACCGATACCTGGATTAAGGAAGAGAAGGAAAACAATCAATCTGCCGTCGGCAGCATTATTAAGCATATTGAAAAACAAAACAAACTCCGTGAGCCTCAAATCAAATCTATTGAAGTTTATCTCTGGTTAAAATTTGTTGGGCAAAATAATAAACTGTCTGACATCATTCGATTAGGTTTGTTGTTTGATGCCAACAAGGTTTCGGAGTATCAGTATCACCAGGTTTTCGGCAACAATTATACCACACAATTCCTAAATGCTTTTGCACAAGACAACGAACTCAAAAATTTTCAGAAAGAATTGTTGAACGACCCGAAAGGATTAAATCACAATTGGAATGAAATTATAGATGAGTTGCTCCACAATTTTGAGTATCCAAACTTCCTTTTCAGTTTGCCAATGGGTGCTGGCAAAACATACCTGATGGCTGCATTCATTTATCTTGACTTATACTTTGCGCGACTAAACAAAACTGATAAAAGATTTGCCCATAACTTCGTCGTTTTTGCGCCTCATGCTTCAAAGACAGCTATACTCCCCTCTTTGCAAACGATAAAAGATTTTAAGCCTGAATGGATTTTGCCTCTTAACGAAGCCCATGTTTTGAAACAAAATGTTCATATTGAAATTTTAGACAGTTTGAGTTCGAAGAGAAAGGATAAACTGCACGGAAACAATCCAAATCTGGAAAAAGTCAATCGCCTCACACAGATACAAAATTTCGGACTTGTATTTATTACCAATGCTGAAAAAGTAGTGTTGGAACGATACGATGATAAAGATTTAGTGTTTTTGAAAACAGGGCAAATGAAAATAGGTCAGGAGGTAGTGGAGGAAATTAAAAAGACGAACGAACTGAGAGAAAAACTTTCGCAGATTCCTAATCTTTCGGTAATTCTTGATGAAGTACACCATGCATATGAAGGAAGTGGACAACAGGAAAAAAAGTTAAGACAATCAGTTACCATATTAAATCAGCATAACAATGTTGTTTCTGTTTTAGGTTTGTCGGGAACTCCTTTTGTAAGAACAAAAGTGAAAGTGGGCAACGAAGAAATCAAGCTCAATCAGATTCAGGACATCGTGTATAATTATTCGCTTGCTGACGGCATAAGAAAATTTTTAAAGCAACCGGAAGTAACTAAAGTAGAAGGAGTTCGGGAGAAAAAATTTATTTCCGATTCGCTGGATGAGTTTTTTAACAATTACGATATTACCTATTCCAACGGAACCAAAAGCAAAGTAGCTTTTTACTGCCCAAGCAAAAAGGTTTTACACGAAGAAATACTTCCCGTTATTAACGACTGGTATGCAGCAAATCGTTTAGGAAAAGAAAATGAAATTTTTAAATTCTATACTGACGACAAAGAATATAAACTGCCAAAAGACAGCAAAGCCATCTTCAACAACCTTGACAAACCATATTCTGACAAACGGATTATCCTGTTAGTCGCCATTGGTACTGAAGGTTGGGACTGCCGTAGCTTAACAGGTGTTGTACTGCCAAGAAACCAAACAACCAAAAATTTTGTATTGCAAACGACTTGCCGCTGCCTTCGTGAAGTGGATAATGCCAGAAACGAAAAGGCAATGATTTTTTTAGGAGGAGGTAATTATGAGCTACTTAGCAATCAGTTGAAGGAAAACTATCAGCTTACTATTGATGATTTGAAAGGCAGGAACGAAAACGAACTTCCGGTTTTAGTTCGCAAACCTCAAATCGGGCAACTGAAATTCAAACAGGTAGCAACGCATTATTCAATTGAAATAATAAAAGAAACATCCGACTTCAAAAAACAATTGCAGCAATACAAAATAGAGAAATTCAAAATCGCTAATCCTTATGCCGCCCGCACCACAAAAGGAGAAATCGGGAAAACAGGATTAAGCGGAGTTTCGGATAATATTGTTGTATATGCCACTTTGACTTATTCGTTTGATAATTTCCTATACGATTTATCAAAGCAACTTTTCGGAAGGTTTTCAGAAAGCGAATTGCTTTTGGAATACGGCAAAGAATTAAAATCAGTACACCAGCAAATTGTACAAAATAACGAATGGATTGCCAACCATCCCGAAATTGAACTGGCTGATTTGATAAAAGATATTGCTTCGTGTTTTGCAGTGGAAGTAAAAACAACCTCTTTTACTGTTGAAGACGATGTTGCAATAGAGTTACTTGAATGGACTTTGCCTGCAAATATTTATTACACCGGGAGTTATTATTTACCACCTCTTCAAAAAGAAATATGGCGTGGACAAAACAGTACGAATAAACTTACCAACCGATGGAATGAATATGTCGAAGAACGTGGCAATCCCGACCCACAAGACATATCGCTCAATTACATTCCCTACCGCTTTGATAGCGACTTTGAGCGGATTACTTTTATGGAAATGATGCAACTTGGCGAACTTCGAAATTTGGAAGTGTATTACAACGGCTATAACGACAACAAGCAATTGCAAAGTTTTATTATCAAAACACCTCTTGGCGAATACACTCCCGACTTTTTAATTCTGAAACGCAAAGGCAAAACATACAAAACTCAAAAAGAATTCGTAGCTGACAACCAAAAGGGAAGCATTGAAAAAATCCTGATGATAGAAACTAAAGGGAAGCCTTATTATACCGAGGAATTTCAACAGAAAGAACAATTTGTTAAAACCACTTTCAAACAATACAATCCGAACTTTGAGTATGTCTGTTTTATTGACGAAGGAAAAAACGATTTCAAGAAACACCTAGCCGAACTTAAAGTAATAATCAACACTTTATAAAATGGATTCATCATTTCAAACAACAGTTAAGCAATTCGGTAAACAGGAGATTATCGTTTTAAGATTGGATATTCAAGATTGTCTTGACAAAATAAAAACCAAGTATGGCCTTTCAGAATTAACACTTGGAACCTTAAACTATACAGCATCATCTTTCACTGTAAAAATTAATGGAAAGGCACAAAACATTGAAACAAAAGAATTTGAACAAAATGAAGCAAAATATTTTGCCTCAAGGTTTGAACTACCCGATAATCTGATAGGATGCGAGTTTATAATAGATGGTGCAATATTTGCTATCATCAGGATTGAAACAAAAAATCCCAAATACCCCATCATTGCAAAAAGCGAAGCAGATGGACGAACATTTAAATTCACAGTTTCACGCACAAAGGAATTATTGGATAAACATAGAGTCATTAACATAACATATAAAGATGAAGACCCCGATTGACTATACCATTGAACCCGCCAAAGGACAAGCGCTACTCCATTTTCAGGGAAGAAGATTGCCCGATAAAATTGAATTGTTCGAAACTGCTTTAATAGAAGAAGTCAGGCAGAATGGACAGAAAAAAATGCAGTTGGATACCCAAATCAATGCCGATTTCCGCAACCTGCTCATACATGGTGATTGCCTGAGTGCTTGTGCTTACCTAAAGAGCCAAAATATAAAAGTTGACTTAGTATATATTGACCCTCCATTTGCAAGTGGTGCTAACTATGCAAAGAAAATTAATTTAAGAACGGGAAACGGAAAAGCCGCATTTGAAAATAGCACAAGTGAAATTGGTGAGGAAATTATGTATGCTGACATTTGGCAAAAGGAAGATTATCTTAACTGGTTGTATGAAAGACTGTTGGCAATTCGAGATGTAATGAGCGATACGGGAACTATTTTTGTTCATCTCGACTGGAATATCAGTCATTATGTTAAAATATTATTGGATGAAATATTTGGAGACAATAGTTTTCTGAATCATATTGTATGGTGTTATCAAACCAGACAGTTTTCAAAAAAATATTTTAATCGAAAACATCATGATATTTTTTGGTATTGTAAATCAGAAGATGATTATATTTTCAATTGGAATGCAAAAGAGGTTCTTCAAGATTATTCCGAAGAAACAATTAAAAAATATAAATTAAAAGATGAAATTGGATATTATCGTTTATGCGGGAGAGGTATTGAAGGGAGTCCTATTAAAGGAGCAAAAGATGTTGATGCAAAATGGGAAGAAACAAATCCAGAATTAGTAGTCAGAGATTATTTAAGGGATGGATTTGCTCCTTCTGATTGGTGGGAAATTGATATCGTAAATCAAGTAGCTAAAGAGAGAACGGAATATAACACACAAAAGCCAGAAGAATTATTGACCAAAATATTATCTGCTTCATCAAACGAAGATATGATAGTAGCCGATTTTTTCAGTGGAAGCGGTGTGACGGCGAAAGTTGCCAGTGATTTGGGCAGAAAATTTATAACTTGTGATATTGGTATTAATGCAATACAAACCACCAGAGACCGCCTGGTAAAAGCCAAAGCAGAATTTGATGTGCTGAAAATAAATGATGGGGTCCGGTTGTTCCGTAACCCGGCACAAACCGTTGCCAAACTTTTCAGTTTGCTCGATGGCTATAAAGACAGGGCAGAATTGCAATTGGGAGAGTTTTGGGATGGCGGAATGATAAACAAACGGGGAACTTTTACACCCGTAAAGTTTATTGGCATTGATAAAAAACTTACCAAAGAGTTGGTGGATGTTATTATTGAAGAAGTAATCGGGTTGGAAGATACCAATCAGGAAGATATAAAAACTGAAAGTGGAATTGAACCTAAAATTCCGACCGTGAAAATAATTTATGCTTATAAAAAGCCGGAATTGAACCAGGAATATGTAAATAAAGCCATAAGGCAAAGCAAAAAAACGAACATCAAGGCTGAGTTGGTTTCATTAGATGAATTACTCGCTCAAAAAGCCGATGTGCTTTATACACCCGACAATGCCGTGGTAGAAATGAAGCAATATGGCACAATCTGGAAGGTAGAAATCAAAAAGTTTTTCAGTAGCTACCTGAAAAATAAAATTGACGACTTCAATAACAAAAAAGTAAAAACAGTACAAAAAACAATTGACGAAGAAAACGGCAACGAAGACAACAGTAACGGTGAAGAAAAAACAGGTGGCAAAAAGAAAATTGAAATAAGCGAAATTGGCTTGGAATTAATTGAATCCGTTCAGTTTGACACTATACTTCGCAATGATGGAGTTTGGTCAAGTAACCTTGACCTTGAAGACAAAGCAGGTGTAAAAGATAAAATAAAAGCAGTTTACAAACTCACTACCAACAAATTCAGAATGAAAATCCGAAACATTGCTGGAGATGAAATAATAATTGACAGCTTGGATTTAAAGAAATAATTATTATCTAATTTATAGGCACATTACTAAATTCTCACAAAACAAACGCCGCGCTAACAGGAGTTTACTATAAGTGGCTGCAAAATGGATTATAGTACATAACAGGAAACTAATAATTCTAAATTCGGTTCTTCCTTGGAAAATTAGAAGTGTAATCGCCCCCTGAATGCAAGCGCCAAACTGTTAGGATGCAATTCTATTTCTTTCAATATAGCCGGCTACAAAAGCTCCTATCTTAGCTCTACTTGTTCCCTTTACCCCTTATGCGCACCACCTTATTTGTATATGTATTGCTTCCTTTTCCGGGGATAAAATTATGCTCCCCTGCGAACTGAGGCCACGAAAACCAAAAACAGAAGAGGACGAAAAGGAAAAGGAAAAGCCAAAGGCAAAACCTGAGCCTAAAACTCCTAAACCTGAATTAAAGGCAACCAAACCACCAGTTAATTATGATTATTTGGAGGATTAGTAAATATTAGAATTATTTATGCAAATGCTATCTTGGTTAAGTTTCAGCCTGTATCAAAAATTGCTATATTTGCAATATGATTACAAGAAATGAAATATTACTAAAACTTAAAGAGTTGAAACCGACTCTTTATCATGATTTTGCGGTCAGGGAGATTGGATTGTTCGGTTCTTTCTCTGATGAAACAAATAATGAAGAAAGTGATATTGATTTATTGGTTGAACTTGAACGGCCTATAGGATGGAAGTTCTTTACACTTCAAATCTATCTTGAAAATACCTTTAATCGCAAAATAGACCTGGTAACCAAGAATGCATTGAAAGAACAAATCAGGGAGGGAATACTCAAACAGGTTAAATACGCATAGTTTAAGATAATAAAATTTCCCGCACCGGACATTCAGGCAGTATAAGGCAAAAACGGAGGAAAGCGTAAAGGAAGAACCAAAAGTAAAACCTGAGCATAGTTTTTCTAAATCTAGGCCAAAACTAGCTCAACCCAAAACAAAAACGCATAGACTAGTTGTAAGTTATGATGATTTGGAGAATTAGTTGAGGTTGTCGAAAAGTTGTCTCCAAGAATAGAATCAAAGACAATAGCGATAAATTGAAAAGTAAACCATTGTGAAAGGACTGGAAAAACGGAATATTGACAAAACAGAACAGAGCAAATTGAAGAATGATAGCAGAGGAAAATTTTTCAAATATTGAGCAGCCTAATATTAGTCTTCAGCAAACTAATCTGGTTTTGTTGATTATTGAATCAATGAAACAGGCCGTTCCCAATTTCAAATCTCACGTTGCTTCAGGACATCACAAAAAGAAAAATTTAAACGAAGACGACTTAACTCAAATTTTTATTGAACAGGCACAGATTGTAATAAGAAAACAAGACTACCCATTTAACATAAGCAGTGAGTATCGCGATATTTGTAACCTTAGTAAAGGATTTTCAGATTTATATTTTTATCCAAATGAGCAAGATATATCAACCTCATCTTTGTTTTCTGTAGAATGTAAACGATTACCTTCTCCTGCTGTTGCAAGAGAAAAGGAATATGTGATTGGAATTACTAACAACGGAGGGATTGAAAGATATAAAACTGAAAAGCACGGCAAAGGTTTAGATGATTGTGGCTTACTAGGCTTTATTGAAAAGGAAAATCCAGATCATTGGGTAATGACAATTAATAATTGGATTAAAGAATTAAAAGAGAAAAGCCAGAATTGGAAAGACGATGAACTTTTACAAAAAGAAGAATTGAACATTAACTTTTGTTTTCTAAAGTCTATTGTTCACAGAAAGACAAGCGATGTTAGGTTGTTTCATATATGGATAACACTAAAATAGTCCAACGCTTTCCAGGTTCACTTAATCCCTTATGCGCACCACCTTATTTGTAAATGTTTTACTTCCCTTGCCGGTAGCGGGTTATTTTACGTACCGTGTGCCTTTCGACCTGAATGAGTCGGTTGAGCAGGGAAAGCGCGTGGTGGTGCAGTTTGGAAAGAAAAAGGTTTATACAGCCCTGATTCACAGTATTACGGAAAAAGCGCCTAAGGTCGAAACCAAATATATACTTGGAGTACTGGATCTGCACCCGGTTGCAAACCAGTTTCAGTTCCGGCTGTGGGAATGGATAGCGTCGTACTATTGCTGCACGGTGGGCGAAGTGATGAATGCCGCCTTACCCGCCGCCCTTAAACTGGCCAGCGAATCAAAGATAAGGATTGTGCCGGGTATTGAACTGAGCGAAAAAATCCTTTCGGAGAAAGAATACAACCTGCTTCGCGCACTGAAAGAAAACGGAGCCTTATCCATTTCGGATGCATCCCGCTTTGCCGACCTGGTGAAAATAATTCCTTTAATTCACAACCTGATTGAAAAGGGATATATTGTTACTGAAGAGGAAGTACGCGAGCGTTTTACTCCAAAAACTCTGTCGTTTATAAAACTGACTGATGCATATTCAAGTGAGGAGCAACTTCAGCAATTATATGATAAACTGGAGAAAAAAGCGCCCAAACAGCTTGATCTCCTGATCGAATATATACAGCTTGCGAAAATAATGTCGAATAATCCGGTTGAGGTTTCGCGCAAGGAGTTGTTTGCTAGGATTGACGATGCCGCGTCAAAATTTAAAACGCTGGAGAAAAAAAATGTTTTTGAGGAATACGATAAGGAAATCAGCCGTCTCAACTACCGGCAGGCCACGCATACAGCCGAAAGCATTGAATTAACTCCTGAGCAGCAGCGTGCCATGCAGGAAATATCCGATTCGTTTGTTACAAAAAATGTAACCCTGCTTCATGGTATAACCTCAAGTGGGAAAACTGAAATCTATATCAAGCTTATCCGCCAGATGCTGGACGAAGGCAAGCAGGTTTTATACCTCTTACCTGAAATAGCGCTGACCACACAAATTATCAACCGCTTACAAAAATATTTCGGGGGCGAAGTCGGGGTTTACCACTCTAAATATAATGAAAATGAGCGGGTCGAAATATGGCAACATGTTTCCGGAACCGGAACCCAATCCTTCAATGTATTACTGGGAGCACGGTCCGCCTTGTTTCTGCCTTTTTCAAACCTGGGCCTGATCATTATTGATGAAGAGCACGATGCTTCGTACAAACAATATGATCCCGCTCCGCGCTACAATGCCCGCGATACAGCCATTTTCCTGGCATCCATGCACGGGGCCAAAGTGCTGATGGGTTCGGCAACGCCTGCCATCGAAAGTTATTATAATGCCAGCCAGGGAAAATACGGGCTCAGCACCCTTTCTGAACGTTTTGGCGGACTGTTGCTTCCACAGGTAAAACTGGTAAACCTGAAAGAAGAACACCGCAGGAAAACCATGCAGTCCATTTTCTCGTCTGTTCTGATTCATGAGGTGGAAACTGCATTGGCTGCTAACGAGCAGGTCATACTTTTCCAGAACAGGCGGGGATTTTCACTCCATATCGACTGCGACAACTGCGGCTGGATACCCCACTGCGTGCAGTGCGATGTTTCGCTTGTTTATCATAAAAATCAAAACCAGCTTCGCTGTCATTATTGCGGCTATACCACACGGATTCCTGATAAATGCCCCGATTGCGGGCACACACACCTGGTGATGAAGGGTTTTGGCACCGAAAAAATAGAAGAAGAGCTTTCGCTGATTTTCCCGGCAGCAAAGATTGCTCGCATGGATCTCGACAGCACCCGCTCGCGGTTTGCACACCAGAAACTGATAGCAGCCTTCGAAGAACGAAAGGTAGATATATTAGTCGGAACACAAATGGTTACCAAAGGCCTGGATTTCGATCATGTGAGCCTGGTGGGAATTTTGAATGCCGACAGTTTGTTATCATATCCGGATTTCAGGGCTTTTGAGCGCGGTTTTCAGCTTATGGCACAGGTGGCGGGGCGAGCAGGCCGGAAAAATAAACAGGGAAAAGTACTGATACAGGCTTTCAATCCTTCGCATCCTATACTTGCTATGGTGCTGGAGCATAATTACGCAGCCATGTATCAGAGCCAGTTGGTTGAAAGGGAGAGGTTCAATTATCCCCCGTTTTGCCGCATCGTACAACTTTCGCTCAGGCATGTGGATGCTAACCTGATTAATAAAGCTGCAGACGAGTTGGCTAAAAAGTTGCGCGCTTTGTTTGGCAAACGTGTGCTCGGTCCGGAATACCCGACAGTATCGCGTATCAGGAATAAATACCTGAAAAATATACTTGTTAAATTTGAAAAGGGAATTCCTTTGCCCAAGGCCAAAGACGAAATAATAAAAGCCATTATCAAGTTAAATGCCCATTCCGATTATAAATCAGTTAGGGTGGTGATAGATGTGGATCCGGTTTAAAAAAGTTTCAGTCCCGATAGCTATCGGGATTCAAAGTTTCAGAGTTACAGGCCTCTGACCATATCTGAATGCCACCAAGGAAGTACTCAGGAATGCAGTTGAAATGAACGGCGTGGATTAATTGTTAAATATTGCATTGTTATTAAAATCTTTACTGAAATATTAAGAAGCATTCTTAGCATTCAATTTTTGAAATTCAGCACAATTGATCGCCCTTCTCCTCCAGGAGAAGGGAAGGGGATGAGGCCTTAAAACAACCCGTGCAGATTCGCCTGTACTCCTTCAATTATTTGTCCAAGATCTTCGGCATTTTCCTGGAAATTAATGTTATCCACATCAAATATAAGGAGTTTGCCTTCGGTATAATCGTTAATCCAGTTTTCGTAGCGTTCGTTCAGGCTTTTCAGGTAATCGAGGCGGATGGAAGCTTCGTAATCGCGGCCGCGTTTCTGAATATTTCTCACAAGGGTAGGCACATCGGCACGCAGGTATATCAGTAAATCAGGTGGCTGAATAAATGATGACATAAGTTCGAACAACGACTGATAATTTTCGAAATCACGGGTCGTCATCAGGTTCATGGTGTGAAGGTTGGGCGCAAAAATATTGGCATCTTCATAAATAGTGCGATCCTGGATTACGTTTTTACCGCTTTTGCGGATGTCAACGATCTGGCGGAAGCGGCTGTTCAGAAAATAAATCTGCAAATTGAACGACCAGCGTTGCATATCTTCGTAAAAACTGGGAAGATACGGATTGGTGTCCACGTCTTCGTAATGCGGCTGCCAGCTGAAGTTCTTAGCCAGTAAACCTGTAAGTGTTGTTTTGCCGGATCCTATATTCCCTGCTATTGCGATATGCATTCCCATAATTTCAATTGTTTTCAGTCAGCTAATTTATTAAGATTCTTGTTCAGGAAAAATATCTTTTGCGTTT
>JBBQSY010000011.1:0-52008 GCA_038213495.1 Bacteroidales bacterium | reverse complement strand
ACCTGTATCGTTCATATAGGTTATTTTACCACTGAAATCGGCTTCATATATAGTTTCGGGCAAAAGTTCGATAAGGTGCTTGTATTTTTGTTTGCTTTCGGTAAGGGCTTGTTCGACATTCTTTCGTTCAATAATTTCTTTCTCCAAACCGGAATTAATCGAATATTCCACCCTTATTTTAATGATCCCGTAAATAATCAGACTAAGGAGAATTAATGCTAATAAAAGAAACCACCACGTAAGATAAAAAGGCGATCGTATCCTGATAGTTTCTGATTTGACGATTTTACTCCAGGTGCCTGAGAAATTTTTAGCCTGTACATAAAATGTATACTTTCCCGGGTCCAGACCAATGTATTTAATATTTTCAAGCATAGCCTGGGTAGCGTGCTGCCAGCTATGGTCAAACCCCTCAAGCTTATACCTGTATTCAATCAGGGCTTCGTTAATAAACGAAATCCCCCTGAAATTAAAAATCAGTGTGTTGTCGGTATAATTTACGGTGCTCTTTTTAGTTAATGGCCTTTTTACTCCTTTACTGTCCTCGTAATACAGGAGGTGTATTTCAGGAATCGAAATAACAGATCTACTGTACCCTGGCTCAAAACAGGTTAATCCACGATCGGTGCCGATCCAGACGCGGCCTTTGGAATCAATCAATCCGGCAGCACGGTTGGTTTCCCAGCCTGCAAGTCCGTTATAAATGTTATAAACTTCAATTTTGCTGCCTCCATCCCATTTGTAAACACCCGTATTGGATCCTATCCAATAATTATTATCATTATCCTGGAATATAAAGAATACCGGAGTTGTGATTGCCACATCTTTATTACTGAATTTTACGAGCTTCCCATCTTCAATCGTGTAAAGACCATTTATTGTGCCAACAAACTCAACGCCGTTCCTGCTTTTACAATATGCAAATACGTTATTGCCTTTTTTATCCTTTAGCGAAGGAATCTTTTCAATTTTATCGTTATATACATGCCATAGACCGCTGGACCCTGCCACATAAATTCCACCCTTGTCCGAAGTAAATATTTTTCTGATTATGCCAAATTTATCGTCAGAAGAAAAAACTTTAAGTTTATCGTTCTTAATATACAATAGCATGGTGTTGGCTCCTACCCAGATTCTTCCGCTTTGGTCCTGATGAACGACATTTGTTACAGGAAATTCTGCTGAACTGTACCAGGTTATGTTTCCGTCGGGCAGCATCCTGCCAATTCCCTGGCTTATGGATGCAAACCAGATATTCCCCTCTTTGTCTTTTGCCATGTCAGATACACGGCGTGTGTTTAATTTAAGGTCGGGGAATTCAACGGATTTAAATTCCGCATCATTAAAAACTGATATACCATTATTATGTCCCAAAACAATTCTTCCATCGTTCATTTCGGCGATCGCGGTTACTTCATCTTCGAGTAGCCCGTTCTTTTTGAAATAATTAACGACATTCAGGTTGTTTATTTTATTAATACCACGTGTATCGGTAAGCCATACGTTTTGTTCACGGTCAATAAACATCGACGTTGCTCCCTCCGAAGAAAATCCGTTATCGAACATCAGTGGAACCGGATTATTACCTGAGGCTGAAATGTAATATTTAGCCCAAATGTTTCCGAAAAACACATTGCCGCTTTTATCGGAATCGACAAAGGAATAATAGTACACGGATGGATGAGGCAACTGGAACTTGTCAGTAAGTATAACGAATTTGTTTTTTTCGATGTAGCCAAGCCATTTTTCGCTCAGTACCCACATTTTATCATCAGTACCATTGTTGTGTTCGAAATTGATCGCGATGATATCTTTGCCGAAAGGTTCGATCAGTTTGCTTAAACTCCAGTCGGTTTTGCTCCTGTCAAAAACACATAAACCGGATTTTGTTGCCATGTAGAATTTCTGGTTTCTGGCAATTACGGTATAAACGTAATTCAGAGCCTCATTTTCCGAAATAGTGTAATGCTTCCAGAAATTGTTCTTGTAAATATAAAACCCGTTGTCACCTCCGATGCAAAGCACCAGTTGTCCGTTCTCGTAAAAAACATCAAGTGAATTCATCAGGCGATAATTAGAGTTATCTGAAGGGGATGAGATTTTTCCCCATGCATTATCTTTCCTGTAAATGATTGAATCGTTTGAAGTCTCCGGTATTGCCCATAATACCCCTTGTGGATCAATCAGTATTTTCCTGTATGCCTGTCCAGGAATGCCGTTTTTACTGTCATAGTTTGTGAAACTGAATCCATCATAACTCGATATACCATAATTAGTTGCAAACCACATAATACCATCTTTGTCCTGGCATGCAGCGTTCACATTGCGTGTTGGTAAGCCATCTTCGATGGTATAGGACTTAACAAAAAACTGCTGGGCAAAAGTGCTTTCGAAAAACAATAGAAGAATAGTAAGAATAGTAAATTTACTAGTGCTTTTTTTCATTTAGAGCTTCTTTAAATCCAGTATTCAAAAATATTATAATTTTAAATATTTATGCTGATGTTTTTGCATCAAATTATATTTTACTTATCACGATGATCGATAAGTGTAAGTTATGTTTGACATAAGTTCCATTTGATGCCATTGGAGACAGACTTAAGGATGTCCCTCTTAACCAGACCAATGCAATGAATCAGGATTCATTCAAGGTTTTTTTTGTTACCTGATTTTGTTGTCAATCATAAAGTACTTTACAAAGATATGCAAATAATCCCGGTTGAAATGTATTGGTTTTTATTTTTTATTTCGGCAAAAGCGGCTTTTTGATAGTATATATGGAACCGGCACCCTCCAAACGGAACCCTGATCTCAGTCGTTCGAAAAATCTTTCACCAATTTCCGGTATGCCGAAAAAACATTGGCACGGGATACAAATCCTATGTATTTCCCCTTGTTAAGCACCGGAAGGTTGTAGTCGGATGATTCTGCAAATTTCTGAGCAACATCTTCCATGGTTGAATCCTGTTCAACTATTGTATCGGGCATAAACATCAGGTTCCTGATATAAATCGTGTTGTACTGCTCATGCTCGAAAATAATATGCCTGATCTCGTTAATAAATATCACCCCAAGGAAATTGTTTTCAGTATCAATAACAGGGAAAACATTCCTTTCCGATCTGGCCACCAGTTTTACAAATTCGCCCAGGGTAACATCGGGGCCGGTAGTAATAAAGTTTTTTTCAATCAGTTTTTCGATCGAAAGCCGCGAAAGCACTGCTTTATCTTTATGGTGCGTGATCAGTTCGCCTGCCTGGGCAAGCCGCTTTGTGTATATGGAGTGAGGTTCGAACGGGATAATGGTAAGAAAAGCAACAACCGATGTCACCATAAGGGGCACAAAAAACTGGTAGCCTCCTGTTATTTCGGCAATCAGGAATATTGCAGTGAGCGGGGCATGCATTACCGCTGCCATAACACCTGCCATTCCGGCAAGGGCAAAATTATTTTCGGGCAACCGCTCGTTAAGGAAAAAATTTACAGACTTACTCAGGAAAAACCCTGTTATACCACCCATAAACAGTGAAGGGGCAAATACGCCTCCTACACCTCCGCCGCCTGTGGTAGCCGACATCGCAACCACTTTAAAGATTAAAATTAAACATAGAAACAGTAACAGAAGAAAATAATTGTTTCCCATGGATGCAAAAATGCTGCCGTCCAGGATTTTAAGACCATTCCCGTTTAGCAGGTTTGTGAGCGTGCCATACCCTTCGCCGAACAAAGGGGGAAACAGGAACACAAGTAAACTGGTAATTGCTCCACCTGCAAGCATACTGATAAATTTTCGGGGAATCCGTTTGAACTGCTTTTCGATCGACAGGTTGGCCTTGGTAAAATAAATCGACACCAGTCCGCAGAAAAGGCCTAATAGAATATAGAATGGAAGGTTGGTAATTGTAAAAGGATGGGCCGTGACGCCAAACGCGAATAATACGCCAGGCCCCATAAAAAAATATGCCAGTATAGCTCCCGATACTGAAGCGATCAACAGCGGGATAAGGCTTGCCATGGTAAGGTCGAGCATGAGAACCTCCAGGGCAAAAATTACGGCTGCAATCGGCGCTTTAAAAATGCCGGCAAGCGCTCCCGCGGCGCCACAACCAACAAGAAGCGTTATTGTCTTATAATCAAGTCGCAGGTATCGGCCCAGGTTCGAGCCGATTGCCGAGCCGGTGAGGACGATAGGGGCTTCAAGTCCGACGCTGCCACCAAAACTTATAGTAATGGTGCTGGCTACCAGCGAAGTATACATATTATGTGCTTTGATAATACTGTTGCTCTTTGAGATTGACCGTAGAATTTTACTTATTCCATGGCCGATGTGATCCTTTACAAAATATTTTACATAGAAGTAAGTAATGGAAATCCCAATGAACGGTAAAATGAGGTAAAGCAGGTTGAAACTCTTTATCGAAATAAGAGAAATCAGAAGTGAATGACTAAAATAAACAGCATTCTTGAGTATAACCGCAGCCAGCCCCCCCAGGATTCCTGCAATAAAGCTGAGTATCAGAATAAAATTCCGGGCAGAGATATGTCTTAATCTCCACGAATGAATATTCTGATAAAATTTTTTTCCTGGCATACCACGCAAAAATATGAATATTAGGGCGAACTAAAACCATCAGGCAACAGAAGTCAATTATTTGTATTCATTTTATTTTTATTAGTACGTTTGTAGTTGTGATAAAAGGCAATATTTTTGCACCCGTACAATGAACAGGCGGCCGTTTGGAAAGAACTGGTGCAGCCGGGCCGGAAAACTTCGGCAGCAGGAGTAAAAACCCTGTGGGACATCCCGGGCCCGGAGGGTTTTTTTATGCCCTGAAATTTTGGGATGTGAAGATTTGTAAAAATAAACTGCTGAAAATGGATCCCAATAATAAAAAAAGCCCTACAGCCGCTTTATCTGTCCTTTCCAATTCGACCCTGGTGATTTTTAAACTTGTTGTCGGAATCTATTCAGGTGCAGTTTCTGTATTGTCCGAGGCTATACATTCCGGCGTTGACCTGGTGGCGGCACTTATTGCTTTTTTTGCTGTCAGGGCATCAGGAAAGCCTGCGGATGAAGAACATACGTTCGGACATGGAAAATTCGAGAACCTTTCGGCTGCAGTCGAAGGCCTTCTTATCTTTGTGGCGGCAGGATGGATTGTTTTCGAATCTGTACATAAACTCGTACATCCCGAACCGGTTTCAAATATTCAATGGGGTATCCTTGTGATGGGCATTTCAGCAATTACGAACCTGGTGATTTCCCGTCAGTTATTTAAAGTGGGCAAAGAAACGGATTCGGCTGCCCTGATGGCCGATGGCTGGCACCTTCGCACCGATGTATGGACTTCGGCAGGAGTGGCTGCAGGACTTGCTTTTTATTTGGTTGGGAAATGGTATTTCCCGGATACTAACCTGGAGTGGATCGATCCTGTAATTGCCATCGGAGTCGCTGTACTTATTGTAAGAGCTGCCTGGGAAATTACATCCGAAGCCGTAACATACCTGCTCGATGCCAGCCTGCCGGAAGAAGAAGAGAAATCCATCCGGCTGATTATTGATAAAATGAACCCGGTGGTACTGAATTTCCATAATTTCAAGACCCGTAAAGCGGGTTCCGAGCGATTTGTGGAGTTCCACCTGGTTGTAAATAAAGACCTCACAGTTCAGCAGGCGCACGATATCTGCGATGATATTACGGCAAGAATTAAGTTGCAGTTTGCAAAAACAGAAGTGATGATTCATACCGAACCCTGCCTGGATGAGTGCGGCGGTGCGTGCAACGGATCCTGCGCAATATTCGAAGCCTGAGAATAAAAAGATTGGCGACGCAGATAAAAATCCTTTGCTACCCGCCGTGGCAGGAAAGGATTTAAGTTCGATGTGTCCGTTTCGTCTTGATCAAAGGTTCGTTTTTGAAAATTAGCCAGGCAATAACTTTTATGCTCACATCCCTCAAAACATTAGCATTGCAGGTTTATGGAATCATTGGTGATTATTTACCTGCATTCAAAAAAAGAAAAATCAAAAGTTGCAGGTTGTAACTATTATATTTCCAAGCCATTAAATATCGCAATACTGAATGATCTGGTACAAAAACATTTTATGCTGTAAAGGACCCGTGCAAAAAGGATTTTCAGAAAATATCCAACAGCCCAGGCAGGTAAAAACTTATTAATCTGTTGTTTTACGCCTGTAAACGACTTACCTTACATAATTTGCAATACTTTTGCTAAATTATTTTTCCACAAATTATGCTCCTTTGCCGGGTATCTTTTAACGTAACTCTCCTTGGAGTAAAAAGCTTGAAATAAAACATGTTGAAACTGAAAATAAAAAAAGCGAAAAGATATATATTTGCAGAGGATCAGGGTTTCTCGCTGGAGAACCGGTTATTCTTATCCGCTCTTATTATAGCGATTCTAACAAGTCTGATGGGCTCGGCTATTAATTTATTGCTGTCTGATTCCCATACTGCTGTCATTGTTCCTCTTTTATTATCGGTAACATTGCTGGTTATTTTTTACTTGGTAAGGTTCAAAAAGATTATCAGACCTTTTATAATCCCGATCGTATTTCTGGGTCTTGTCGGAATCTCGGTAATCTGGGTTTTTAACGGAGGAATAAACGGTTCAAATATTATGCCCGGTTTAGTCATTCTGACTCTTGGGTTGATTGTTGTTCCTGATAAAATGAAGAAATACGTATTATTTCTTTTTCTTGGGCTGAATGTATCTGTTTATCTTATCCAATTATACCGGCCCGATCTCATTGTTAACTATACATCCGCAACGGACCGTTGGATAGATTCGTTGTTTACACTGATTTATACATCTTACTTTATTTTCCTGATCACAAAATTTGTACACAAACAGTACACTTCCGAAAGATTACATGCAGAGGAAAATGAAAAAAAATACCGTGAATTAATTGAAAATTCACCTGAAGCAATTATAGTTTATATTGATGGCATAATCGTACTCACAAATAAACAGTGTACCCATCTGTTGGCCGCTTCCGATGTGAATGAATTGCTGGGAAAACCTGTTATACAGTTTGTTCATCCGGATTACCACGAAATAGTTGGCTCCAGAATGCAGGCTGTTGCCAGCAACAATGAGATTCTTCCATTGATGGAAGAAAAGTTTTTACGTCTTGATGGAACCGAAGTGGATGTCGAAGTAAAAACAATGCCTATACGATTCGATGAGAAACAAGCAGTTCAGTTAATAGTTCGCGACATTACCCGGCGTCTTCACACAGAGAGGGAACTTCACAAAAGAACCGCGCAATTCAAAGAGATCATGAATCATCTGCCCGACAGCGTTCTGATTCATCAGCAGGGAACCATTGTATATGCCAACAATACTGCTTTAAATACGCTTGGATACTCGGAACAGGAGTTTTTGAAAACTTCGGTTTATGATCATATAATTGAAAAAGACCGGGATATGGTGGCTGAAATGATTCAACATCGCATTCATGGATTGCCTAAAAAAGATTATGAAATTACTGTAAATACAAAATCAGGCAGTACCAGGGATGCCATAGTTCGTGCTTCTGAAATCGAATTTTTTGGAGAACCTTCAGTGATTGTACTTTTGATTGACATTACAAAACGGAAAGCTGCTGAGGCATTACAACGCGAAAGCGATGAAAAGTTCCGTAACCTGGCAATGCTGACTCCATTTGCAATAATGATTTACCAGGATAATAAATGGGTGTATACGAACCCTGCAGGGGAACAAATTTCCGGATATTCGACGGAGGAATTATACCAGATGAAATACTGGGCTTTTGTTGCACCGGAGTATCTTTCCCTTATCAGGGACAGAGGATTCCAACGGCTTGCGGGAGAGGAAGTGCCCTCAGGGTATGAGTTTAAAATTATTGCAAAAGACGGAAAAGAAAAATGGGTATATCTGAACGGAAGTATCATCGAATATCATGGGAAACCTGCGGGTTTAATATCCATTGCCGATATAACCGACTTAAAACAAATTGAACAGGATTTAATGAAAGCCAAAGTGCAGGCCGAAGAGAGCGATCGCCTGAAATCCGCCTTTCTGGCCAATATGAGCCACGAAATCCGCACTCCTATGAATGGAATCCTTGGCTTTGCCGATTTACTCAAAACGCCGGGACTTACCGGCAGTGAACAATCGGAGTACATCGATATAATCAGGATGAGCGGCGACAGGATGCTCAACATCATTAACGATATCATCGATATTTCGAAAATAGAATCCGGTCAGATGCAGGTTGCTGTTTCGGAAACAAATCTGAATAAGCAAACCGAATTTATTTATGAGTTTTTTAAACCTCAGGTCGATAAAAAGGGAATCCGCCTGGTCTGCAGCAACGGTTTGCCCGATAAAGATTCTGTGATAACTACCGACAAGGAAAAAGTTTACGCTATTCTGACCAACCTGGTAAAAAATGCCGTTAAATTCACAGGCAAAGGCTCCATCGAATTTGGATATATCCAAAAAGAGGGATATCTCGAGTTTTATGTGAAAGACACAGGCTTTGGCATTCCAGCCGACAGGCAACACGTCATTTTTGACCGGTTCATCCAGGCTGACATTTCTGATTCGAGGGCTTTCCAGGGAGCAGGTCTGGGTCTATCCATTTCGAAAGCATATGTCGAAATGCTGGGCGGAACCATCCGGGTCGAAAGCCAGGAATGTGTGGGATCCACCTTCTGGTTCACTCTCCCCTATACCGCAGGTTTGGCACAAAATCAACCGCACCCGGAAACGGTGACTAATCCTGAAAAAAAAGATTCTAAAAACCTGAAAATACTTGTTGTCGAAGACGATAAAATATCAGAGATGCTGATTTCCATGGCAGTGAAAAAATTCAGCAGGGAAGTTCTGAAAGCGGGGAAAGGAGAGGATGCCGTTGAACTCTGCCGCAACAACCCGGATATTGATTTGATACTCATGGATGTGAAAATGCCCGGAATGGACGGTTACGAAGTTACCAGGCAGATCCGTGATTTCAATAAAAAAGTCTGTATTATTGCTCAAACGGCATTTGTTCTGGCCGAAGAAAAAGACAAAGCAATTGAGGCAGGATGCAATGATTTTATATCAAAACCTTTGGACCTTGAAAAGCTTAATGGATTGATTATGAAATATTTCTGATAATAGCATACTCAAAATTAATATCATGATGGATTCCCTGAATATAATAAAGCAGATACAAGCTTTACTCTGGTTAATAAATGTCAAAGTATAACCAGGTGATTCAGCTATATTTGCAAGCATAACCTGTAAATTTAACTCGTTATTTTGCTTCAGCATCCTGATTTAAATAATGAAATACTGGTACAAACAAAAATAATAAAACTCAAAACACAGTGGATAAAACCAGCAGGCTGAAAATTCTGATTGCAGAGGATGAGGAAACATCTGATCTGCTGATCTCCCTGATGCTCAGGAAAGTCGCCAGCGAATTTTTGCATGCCACATCGGGTTTACAGGCTGTTGAAATCTGTGCCGAAAATCCTGATACTGACCTGGTGCTAATGGATATACAAATGCCGGAAATGGACGGGTACGAAGCCACCAGGCAAATCAGGCGGTTTAATAAGGATGTAGTTATAATTGCGCAAACAGCTTATGTGTTTTCAGGGGAAACCGATAAAGCTATAGACGCGGGATGCAATGCTTACATATCAAAACCAATCGAGTTGGAGGAATTAATGGTGCTGCTGAAAAAGTTTTTTCCCGACATGGTAAGAGTGTAAAAGAGTATTTAATTATAAATAATTTTTTCATTCCTCCTTCACTTCCGGCAACGTGAAAATGAAAGTACTTCCTTCACCTTCTTTGCTCTCCACCCTGACTGATCCTCCCTGTTTTTCTATAAATTCCTTGCAAAGTATTAGTCCGAGGCCGGTTGATGGTTCTCCTTCTGTTCCTTTCCTGTTCGTGTTTTCGGTAAGTATAAAAAGTTTGCTTATTAAATCAGCAGACATCCCGATACCAGAGTCTTTAACGCTGATGTGTACCAGGTTGTCCAATGATTTTTCGGCTGCAATTTCTACAGTGCCTTCCCTGTATGAGAACTTCAGCGCATTGGAAATCAGGTTTCTCATTATGGTTTCGAGCATATGTATATCAGCAAAAACGACTATATGCTCCGGAATATTTATCCTGAGTTCAATTTCTTTTTTGTCGGCAGCATCTTTCATCAATTCGATGCTCTTTGTTAATGACGACTTCAGGAAAAGCGGCTCTGGTGCGCAACTGATTGAGCCTCTTTGCATTTTTGACCATTCCAGCAGGTTTTCAATCAGTTGATTAATATTAACTGCCGAAGTGCGCATGGTAGTTGCAATTTCTTTAAGTTGCCCGGGGGACAGAGTTTCGATCTCTTCGGCCATTATTCCGCTAAGACCCAGAAACCCACTTATAGGTCCACGCAGATCATGCGCCACAATCGAGAAGAATTTGTCCTTCTCGCCATTTATTACTTTAAGTTGCTCATTTTTTAGCCTGAGTTCTTCTTCTGCTTTTTTACGCAATGTAATTTCTTTCGATATGCAGGTAACCCACAGAATATTCCCCTGAGTGTCTTTTATCGGGTCGACCATCGTCAGATAATACTTCTCCTCGTTACGGGTATTCACAACTTTTACCTCAATTTCAGCTTTTTCCCCGGTTTGGAATACTTGTCGCACAAGTCTGAGCCTCTTGTCGGCTTCATCTGCAGGGAATATATCATAAGGAGTTTTCCCGATAATTTCCTCAGGCTTTTTACCAAAAGGAGTAGCAAATGCATCATTTACAAAGCGGTAGGTTTCATTAATGTTGTAGCTAAAGATGGGATCGCTTGAATATTGAACCAACATGCGGTATTTTTCTTCGTTTATTCTCAATGATTCCTCTACCCGTTTCCTTTCGGTCATTTCCCGGCCAACTGCAATAACAACTTCCTGATCAAACCAGGTACCCGGCGAAAGACTTACCTCTTTTGGAAATGCAGTGCCATCTTTGCGTAATCCCCAGAATTCGAATCTTACCGATTTGCCGCTAAAGGCTTCTTCGGTAAACCCGGCTACATCGTCCATATTGTTCATGCCTGGAACCGAAAGAAATTCAGGAGTTTTACCTATAAAAAACTCTTTATCATAGCCATACAGTTTTTCGGCAGCTATATTAACGTCTACAAAGCAGCCATCTTTATCAAGAATATAAATGGCATCATTCAAACTGTTAATTACCCCCAGATAAGTCTTTTCAGATAATACCTGATTTTTTTCAGCATCTTTCCTCGCTGTTATATCAAACAATACGGACTGGTATGTGTGGTCGGGCAACATTTTCGAATGCATTTCGACTGTGATGAGCCTGTTATCCTTGCAAAGTATAGTTCTTTCATTTACTAAAAGCTGATTTTGCTGTAATAAATCGAACCTGAATGGATTTTCTGTGGAACTTTCGGCTGTAAACAATACTTCTGAAATATGACGGCCAATTATTTCTTCGCTCTGAAAACCGGTCATCAGTTGAATGCTTTTATTTGCATTGGTAATAATCCCATCTGGTGAACCTGTTAGTATGCCTTCAACAGCAAAATCAAATAATTCGCTGTAACGGCTTTTACTTTTCCTTAATGATTCTGATGATTCTTCGGCTTCAAGGGCACTGGCAAGTTTTCGCAGTATGTAGCGGTCGGTTTGGGTGTATATATAATCCTGTTGAAAAGCTACACAAAGTGAACCAACCGGTTCATTGTTGCATCTCACCTTATGTCCGAGATAAGTCCGGAACTTGTGTTTTTTAATATTAGGGTCAGAATCAGCGTAGGGAGTTTCCTGCAGGTTGCGAACATAGTAGAAATCATTCAAAGCATTATTGATAGCATCACTACAAATAGTCCCTTCAGGATTTACTTTCGTATTGAGATCGGGGGCAAGATGCCATGATCCGATAGTACATAAAGTTCCGTCAATAAGTCTGTTGTATAGTGCACCCGAAGCGTTAAGCAGTTGCCCGCAAAAGGCAGTAATTTTGTTAATATTTTCAGAATAATTATCTCCCAGATTCCCAAGAGTCTGATTTATAGTTTCAAGCAGGTATAGGCTGATGTTTTCTCCATTGTCTTGATCAATTGAAACGATTGCACCGGTTACATGATTCTCAGCATTCAGTATCCCCGAAAGTGTTATCCTTGCTGGCGTTACAGTACCATTAGCTTTTTTAAGCAGGCACTTCCCGCTTATTTTTTCATTATTGGTTAAATTAACAATGTAACGAGTAATATCCTCCGAAAAATCCGGCTCAAGTAAAATATCAGCTATGCGCTTATTCAGTAGTTTTGCAGGCGTGATTTCAAATAATTTTTCGGCGGCCAGGTTACAACTGGTGATAAATCCATTGATATCAGTGGTAAGTACCGGTTGTGGTATACTTTCAGTATTTACGGCGGGTCTAATGCTAGTAGTTTCGGTCATCATAGAATTCCCTAATATGTTGCTTTTATGTATATTCTTATTTCCAGGCAGAATGTGAACCGGACCGCTTCATTGGCCCGTAAACCTTTCTGTCCGTTTTTTCAAAAAACAGCTACTCAGGATTTTTAAAATTTCCTGACCTGTTGCAAAGACACAAACAACCGATAAGTTATCAGTATTACTGATAACCAAGGCTTTATGCTTCGGGCAACAAGAATTACCACACATTACTTGCAATACAAAAACCGTGTATTCATGGAATTATGAGAGGAGCAGGTGTACGAATGATTTAAATTCATAACACACTAACTCCACCCTTTTCTACCAGTTTGATACTTAAATCCTTGTACAGTTTCCCCATATTACTATGATGTTAATTTACAGCTCAAATAAATAACATCATAGTATTCAATACCTTGTATTGAAAATCAAATATACACATTACTTAAGATGCAAATTACATATTCGGATAATAAATTTTAACAAATAATTAACAATATCAGAATTGCATTTTTTAGGGAAAGGCAGATCAGAAATTCAAAAGGAAAATGAAATGTAATTGTCTCAAAAACATGTACTAAGCTAATTATGTGATAACTATTATTGATGGCAGTATCAAGCCGCAGCAAAGTTTTCTTCATTTCAGGATTGTTCTTTCCGACACTATCGATACTGAATTGAACTGATGATTTCCTTATTGATAGATTATTTTAGTGCCTTTTAACTCTGATGTCTTTGTCGGTTTGTGTCTGAGAGGAAACTTAGTAACGGATGAGAGGAGTTATGCCAAGGCAACGAAAACATGAAACGATTTGAACATATTGTTGATTATTTCTGTATAACTTATGGTCCCTGAGCGGAATTCACTTACGAAATTCGTATAGTTTTGCGGTTAATTCAGGAAGACAATTCGTTTAAATCCTGAAAACCAACCTGTTTTAAATTCAATATCCGACAATCTGGAAAATATGGATTAAATTCCGGATTTTTCATTCTCATTGTCAGGGAACTGACCTGCTAAAAATGAAAAAATAAACGATGAAAATCATCACTTATAATGTAAACGGAATACGTGCGGCAATAAGCAAAGGTTTCCTTGATTGGCTTCAGGCTGCTGATCCGGATGTGGTTTGTCTTCAGGAGATTAAAGCCCAGCCGGATCAGATACCTGTTGGCGAATTCGAAGCGTTAGGATATCACACTTACTGGTTTCCGGCTGAGAAAAAAGGGTACAGCGGAGTCGGCATACTTTCAAAAACAGAACCTGATAAGGTTGTATACGGCATGGGAATTGAAGAATACGACTTCGAAGGCCGTATGATCCGCGCCGACTTTGGCGAAAAAAGTATTATTTCGGTGTATCATCCTTCCGGAACAACCAGTGACCTTCGCCAGGCTTTCAAAATGCAATGGCTTGCTGATTTTCAGAATTATATTCTTTATTTAAAGCAAACCCGTCCGAAACTTGTTATTTCGGGTGATTACAACATCTGCCACGAGGCCATTGATATTCATGACCCGGTGCGCAATGCAACAAGCAGCGGTTTTCTTCCGGAAGAGCGCGAATGGTTGACAGGTTTCCTGAATTGTGGCTTCACCGATTCGTTCCGCTATTTTGTAAAAGAACCTCATCATTATACCTGGTGGAGTTATCGTTCCGGAGCCCGCAGCCGGAACCTGGGCTGGCGCATCGATTACCATATGGTGAGTGATGAACTTGAACAAAACATGAAGCGCGCAGTTATTATGCCCATGGCAGTTCACTCCGATCACTGTCCTTCCCTGCTTGAAATAGATTTTTAAGTCAACTTTAGTGCAATAAACATTAACTCACACAATATGAATTATTTAGCAACAAAAAAAATAATCGCATTGGCAGTCGCAATACTGCTGGCCGGAACATTTTCCTCCTGTGTTTCCACGAAAAAATACAATGCGCTCACTGCATCATGTAATGAGGAAAGTTCGCGGTTGAATACCAAAGTCGATAAGCTTACTACGCAGGTTACCGAACTTACCTCTGACAACCAGCGGTATAAAAAGAATGTTACCCAGCTTAAAGCTGATACGGCCAACCTGGGATCCATGCTGCGCCTGCTTACCGCAGATTATAATGAACTGGATCGTTCGCACGAAATGCTAAAAGCACAGTTTTCGGACAATTTCGAGGATGCCGAAAAAGTAATGGCCGAGCTGAAAGCCGCGCAGGATAACCTGCTGGCGCGTGAAGATAAGCTCAAAGCCTTGCAGGCTGAGTTGGCTGTAAAAGGAAAAAATTTAGTTGAATTGCAGTCGGCATTGCACAAAAAAGATTCCATTACTTCCGCATTGCGCAAATCAGTTGCCGATGCCCTGCTGGGGTTCGAAGGCAAAGGACTGACCGTACACATGAAAGAAGGGAAAGTATACGTTTCCCTTGAAGAGAAGCTGCTTTTTGCCTCAGGCAAATGGGATGTAAGCAACGATGGCGTGAAGGCCCTCAAGGACCTTGCTAAAGTACTCGAAAGTAATCCTGATATCAACATTCTGATCGAAGGTCATACGGATAATGTGCCCTTAACCGGTCAAAACCAGGTAAAAGACAACTGGGACCTGAGTACCATGCGCGCCACCTCCATTGTAAAAATATTACTCGCCAATGGCAAGATTGACCCCAAGCGGCTGGTTGCCTCTGGGCGTGGCGAATTCCTGCCCGTAGAGCCCAATAATTCAGCTGCCAACAAGGCGAAAAACAGGAGAACGGAAATTATACTTTCGCCAAAACTTGATGAACTGATGCAGATCATCGGCAGTAATTAACCGAAAGAATCTATTTTAACAGTACTTTTGCAGAACGAAACATTTCTGAACCAGTGTCAGAAAAAAAGAACCCGGGGATTGCTGATTCTGTCAGCAATCCCTCATCTTGTGCAAAAACGTCACGCATAAATTAAGTCTGTAACACGCTTTTTAAAACAAACAGGCTATGACCTGAAAAAATTTTGCGCGATTGAAACTGAATAGGTTGATTATTTTTAAAATATTGAAAAACAGTAAGATGTCAAAAGAAATTACAGCTAAGCTCATCCTCGAAGATGGTACTGTGTTTACCGGTACATCCTTTGGTTTTGAGGGATCAGTGGCTGGCGAGGTTGTTTTTAATACCTCTATGACCGGGTATCCCGAGAGCCTGACTGATCCTTCGTATGCCGGGCAGATTCTGGTCGCCACCTATCCGCTCATAGGCAACTATGGCGTGCCCGAAGCCGTTATGGTAAACGGTGTTCCTGATTATTTTGAGTCGGAGCGAATCCAGGTAACCGCACTGATCGTTTCCGATTATTCGGAACAGTACAGCCACTGGAGCGCAAAACGAAGCCTGGGCGACTGGCTGAAAGAGTTTAAAATACCTGGTTTGTATGGCATAGATACCCGCGAGTTAACAAAAATTATTCGGGAAAAGGGAGCCATGATGGGCAAAATTATTTTTGGTTATAACGATCCCGGTTTTCACGATCCTAACAACGAAAACCTGGTAGCCAATGTAAGCACCAAGCAGGTGATTATTTATGGAAATGGTACAACCCGGATTCTGTTGGTGGATTGCGGTGTGAAATATAATATCATAAGGCATTTTCTGAAACGTGATGTTACCGTGATACGCGTTCCATGGGATTATGATTACTCAAATGAAACCTACGACGGCTTGTTTATCTCCAATGGACCGGGTAACCCCAAAATGTGTGGTACTACCATCAGTCACCTTACGGATTCATTGAAACAGGATATTCCTATTTTCGGGATTTGCCTGGGGAACCAGTTGCTTGCGCTGGCCTCCGGAGCTGACACTTATAAACTGAAATACGGACACCGCAGCCACAACCAGCCTGTATTGCAATGTGGAACCAATAAAGCCTTTGTTACTTCTCAGAATCATGGGTTTGCTATCGATAATAAATCGCTTTCATCAGATTGGGAGCCATTTTTTATTAACCTGAATGATGGCACCAACGAAGGAATCCGACATAAAACTCGTGATGTGTTCTCAGTTCAGTTTCATCCCGAGGCCTCCAGCGGCCCTACGGATAGTGAATATTTGTTTGATGATTTTTTAAAAGTTGTACGGGAGAAAATTTGATTAAACCACGGAGGCACGGAGAACACGGAGATTAAAATATTGAAATGTTAGTTGATAGCACAATTTCTTTTTTTTAACCAGTTAGAACAATAATGCATAATGCATTATGCATAAAGCACAAACGAAAACTGAGGAAATTGAGAAATTCAGGTTGTCATTTAATAATTGCATTGCAACTCGCAACTCTGTGCCCTCCTTGCCTCTGTGGTAAAAAAAACAATAATTATGATAACTCAGAAATTAATCAGCGGAATATCCTATAAAATCATAGGTTGTGCCATCGAAGTTCACAAACAATTAGGTCCGGGACTTTTAGAATCAGTTTACCAGGCTTGTCTGATTGAAGAATTGAAAATGAAGGGATTGGAAGTTAAATCACAGGTTCATATTCCTGTCTTTTACAAAGGAAAAGATCTCGGTGTTCAACTTAAACTGGATCTATTGGTGGAAGATTTGATAATTGTTGAACTGAAAGCCGTTGAGATAATGATTCCTTTGTACCAGGCTTAGTTGTTATCTTACCTGAAACTTGCTGCGAAACCTAAAGGACTGCTTTTTAATTTTAATTGCGAAAATATCAGAAGCCAATTAGAATTTATGGTTACAGAAGAATATGCATTACTTCCATTTGAATAAAAGGTATTACTCCTTTGGCACAGAGAATACAGATTTATGTCGATGGAATACAAATATTTTGTCTGACATTTTTCAAAAAACCTCCGTGATTCTCCATGTTCTCCGTGTCTCCGTGGTAAATATATGATTTTGATTTTAATAATAGAAAGATGAAAAAAGTTCTGGTTTTAGGTTCGGGTGCATTAAAAATCGGCGAAGCCGGTGAGTTTGATTACAGCGGTACGCAGGCTCTGAAAGCTTTGCGTGAAGAAGGAATTTATACCATCCTGATCAATCCCAATATAGCGACGGTACAAACATCAGAAGGCGTTGCCGATAAAATATATTTCCTTCCTGTTACGCCATTCTTTATCGAAAAAGTAATCGAAAAGGAAAAGCCTGAAGGAATTCTGCTTTCGTTCGGTGGTCAGACAGCACTGAACTGCGGAATAGAACTTTTCAGAACAGGCGTGCTCGAAAAATACAATTTAAAGGTTTTAGGGACACCTGTACAATCCATCATCGATACGGAAGACCGCCAGATTTTTGCCGATAACCTGCGTAAAATCAATATCAAAACTCCACGGAGCATTGCCGTAACTACTATTGATGATGCGTTAAAAGCATCCGAAACCCTGGGTTTCCCGATTATTGTGCGTGCCGCATTTACCCTTGGCGGACAAGGCTCCGGATTCTGTTACAACCGCGACGAATTGCTGAAACTGGCCGGTACCGCGTTTTCGTATTCATCACAAATCCTGGTCGAAGAAAGTCTCAAAGGATGGAAAGAAGTGGAGTACGAGGTAGTACGCGATTGCTACGACAATTGTATTACCGTTTGCAATATGGAGAATTTCGACCCTCTCGGAATCCATACCGGCGAAAGCATTGTGGTCGCTCCCTCGCAAACCCTTACCAACCGCGAATATCATAAACTCAGGAGTATATCCATCGAAATTGTCCGCAACGTTGGCATTGTTGGCGAATGCAATGTGCAGTATGCACTGGATCCTGATTCGGAGGATTACCGGGTTATTGAAGTGAATGCCAGGCTTTCGCGCTCGTCGGCACTGGCATCCAAGGCTACCGGTTACCCGCTTGCTTTTGTAGCAGCTAAACTGGCCCTGGGCTATGGCCTTCATGAACTAAAAAACTCTGTAACAAAGACTACTACTGCGTTATTTGAGCCTGCACTCGATTATATCGTGGTTAAAATTCCGCGATGGGACCTGAATAAGTTTACCGGTGTTTCAAAAGAAATTGGCTCCAGCATGAAAAGTGTAGGCGAAATTATGGCTATCGGCCGCACCTTCGAGGAAGCCATACAGAAAGGCCTTCGCATGGTAGGGCAGGGGACACACGGATTTGTGGGGAACAACGATCTTGAATTTGATAATATCGACCAGGCGCTTTCGGAACCTACCGATATGCGTATCTATTCCATTGCAAGCGCTTTTAAGGCAGGGTATTCCGTTGACCGGATACATGAACTCACCATGATAGATAACTGGTTCCTGGTAAAACTGAAGTCCATATACGACCACATGGTCATACTGAAAACATTCAATAAAATTGAAGACCTTTCCTTCGAAATGATGAAAGCCACCAAACAGAAAGGCTTCTCCGATTTCCAGATTGCACGTTTTGTAGATAAAAAACCTGGAAATCTGCACCAGGAAATGCAAGAGGTCCGGAATTACCGGAAGTCGCTGGGGGTAGTTCCCTATATCAAACAGATCGACACGCTTGCTGCCGAATATCCCGCACAGACCAATTACCTGTATATGACCTATAACGGTTCGGCTCATGATATTGAACCTGAAAAAGACGGGAAATCAGTGATTGTGCTTGGTTCCGGGGCTTACCGCATCGGAAGCTCGGTTGAGTTCGACTGGTGCTCGGTTAATGCACTCACTACTGCCCGCAAAGAAGGCTACCGGGGCGTGATGATCAATTTCAATCCCGAAACGGTAAGTACTGATTATGATATGTGCGACAGATTGTTCTTTGATGAACTCTCATTCGAGCGTGTGATGGATATTATCGACCTGGAACAACCCAAAGGTGTAATTGTAAGTACCGGTGGGCAAATTGCCAATAACCTGGTAATGCGCCTGCATGGTCAGCATGTCCCCATCCTTGGAACTGCTCCCGAAAGCATTGATAATGCTGAAAACCGCCATAAATTTTCCTCGCTTCTCGATACACTTAAAATCGATCAGCCACGCTGGAAAGAACTGGTTGAAATTGAGCATATCTATGATTTTGTGGATGAAGTAGGTTTCCCGGTGCTCATCCGTCCCTCGTATGTACTTTCGGGTGCGGCTATGAACGTGGTTTCCAACCGGCAGGAACTGGATTTTTTCCTCACACTGGCCGCCAGGGTTTCGAAAGAATACCCGGTAGTGGTTTCGGAATTTATTCAGAATGCCAAAGAAATTGAGATTGATGCGGTTGCTGATAAAGGTGAGATCATGGCGTATGCCATTTCGGAGCATATCGAATTTGCCGGCGTGCATTCGGGCGATGCAACCATTGTATTTCCGGCACAAAAAATGTATTTCGAAACATCGCGACGCATTAAAAAGATATCACGCGAAATTGCCCGTTCCCTGAACATCAGCGGGCCTTTCAATATGCAGTTCCTTGCACGTGACAACGACATCAAAGTGATCGAATGCAACCTTCGTGCTTCGCGGAGTTTCCCTTTTGTGAGCAAGGTTTTAAAAATCAATTTAATTGAACTTGCTACCAAAATAATGCTTGGCGTCAAAGTGGAGAAACCGAATAAATCAGCTTTCGAAATGGATTATGTTGGCATTAAAGCTTCGCAGTTTTCATTTTCGAGGCTTCAGAAAGCCGATCCGGTATTGGGTGTTGAAATGGCCAGTACAGGCGAAGTAGGTTGCATTGGCGAAAATTATTACGAAGCCTTGCTGAAAGCCATGCTATCAGTAGGTTACAGGATTCCTGAAAAGAACATCCTTTTTTCATCAGGCGATTCACGCTCTAAAATTGAGTTACTTAACAGTGCAAGGATGTTGGTGGAGCGGGGTTACAACCTTTTTGCAACGCACGGTTCGGCGAAGTTTCTCGCGGATAATGATGTGCCGGTTACTGCATTGTATTGGCCTGATGAAGCTGAATCACCTAATACCCTTGAATACCTGAAGAGCCGAAAAATCGACCTGGTTATCAATATCCCGAAAAACCTTTCAAAATCTGAACTTTACAACGATTACGAAATCCGTAGGGCCGCTGTTGATTTCAATATTCCACTTATCACCAATGCCCGTCTGGCAAGCGCGTTTATTTATGCTATCTGCAAACTTCAGCCGGAAGATATCGCGATACTGAGCTGGGATGAGTATTGAGGTTGAAAGGTTTGAAGAGTTTGAAGGGTTTGAAGGGTTTGAAGGGTTTGAAGGGTTTGAAGGGTTTGAAAGGTTTGAAAGGTTTGAAAGGTTTGAAGGGTTTGAGGGTTTGACACTTCGAATTCAGTATGACTGCTTGAAGAATTTGAAGGGTTTGACCCAAAATCACCCTGCCAATTTTACCGAATTAGCGGGTGCTGCGACTTTCAGTCGCACCTTAATGCAACGGAATAAGTTGGATTTACCCGGTACGCATTACAAACACTCGCCAGCGAAGGGGATGAATATTGAGGTTGAAGGGTTTGAGGGTTTGAAGGGTTTGAAGAGTTTCGCCTGAAGTTACCCCTTCAATCTTACCGGGTTAGCGGGTGCTGCGACTTTCAGTCGCACCTTACTTCAACAGAATAACTTGGATTTACCCGGCACGCGTTACAAACGCACGCCAGCGAAGGTTTGAAGAGTTTGAAGAGTTTGGCCCGAAGTTACCCCATCAATTTTACCGAATTAGCGGGTGCTGCGACTTTCAGTCGCACCTTAATGCAACGGAATAAGTTGGATTTACCCGGTACGCATTACAAACACTCGCCAGCGAAGGTTTGAAGAGTTTGAAGAGTTTGAAGAGTTTGAAGAGTTTGAAGAGTTTGAAGAGTTTGGCCTGAAGTTACCCCATCAATCTTACCGGGTTAGCGGGTGCTGCGACTTTCAGTCGCACCTTAATGCAACGGAATAAGTTGGATTTACCCGGTACGCGTTACAAACACTCGCCAGCGAAGGGGATGAATATTGAGGTTGAAAGGTTTGAAGGGTTTGAAGAGTTTGAAGAGTTTGGCCTGAAGTTACCCCATCAATCTTACCGGGTTAGCGGGTGCTGCGACTTTCAGTCGCACCTTACTACAACAGAATAAGTTGGATTTACCCGGTACGCATCGGGAGAATCTTGCCATCTGAGCAGGAGATATGTGTTGCGACTTCCATTCGCACCAGAACACAACGCAATAAGTTGGATTTAACCTTTACGCGTGGATACCAGCGCCAGCTGAGGATATCGCGATTCTGAATTGATTGTTAAGTTGTTTTACCACGGAGGCACAGAGAACACGGAGGATAGGGGAATTATTTTGAAAATGGCTTTGTGTAACTTAGTGCACTTAGTGGTTATTATTTTTATATTCATCCGTGTTTTTCCGTGCTCTCCGTGCCTCCGTGGTTTTCTTCTTTTTTTAGCTTAAACCATTATCTAGCTGATCTTGATCCCCTTTCCGGCAGCAATATTACTGATAGTATTTTTGACTTCCATTTTCAATAAATACTCCATTTTCGATAAATTCAGTATGGCCTGAGCATCATTATTTAGAATAATCCGATATCTATTTGCCATATACTCCATTGATTTTATTTCGCTCCACATAAATTTTTGTTCTTTTTCAAACAGGCCGCTTTTTATTGAAATAAAATGCTCATCAATATGAATAAAGGATCTACCAAACATACGAGCAAAAGCAAATCCGGCTCCTCCCAGAATACTTGAGATTCCGCTTAAAAACAATACCAAGGCAAATAACCAATCCCATATACTAGCCAGGGGATTGTCTTTCAGCTTAATAAAAACCATTGATATGGAAGCCATTAAAAGCAATATTCCAACAATAAGCCGGAACTGAGATTTAATTTCATTTTTAAGCAGGTCGATTTTTAGTTCCATTATTTTTTAAGTTTAATAGTGTTGATGAATATATTAAAAGGCTACTTAAGTGGTTATTAAGCAGATACTTGACGCCGTTCGCACGCTGTATTTCAAATTCAAATATATAACATTTTCAATATATTGCGTATAAAAAAATAAATATCGTGAAAATAAAATGGAACACATACCGTCCCTGAATATGCAGAATTTTGAACAATACCAATGTACAACTAATTTCCAGGGTTATAAATTATAAATCCTTTACCCGAACAATATCCCGAAAACTTCCTCCACTTTCCCGACACCGGTAACTTTAATAGCCCATTTATCCGTTTTCAGCCCTTTCAGGTTATGGCGCGAAACTAATATTTGTTTAAATCCCAGTTTCTCGGCTTCGGCAATACGCTGTTCCACGCGGTTCACGGGGCGTATTTCGCCCGAAAGTCCAACTTCACCTGCAAAGCAAGTCTGCTGGTCGGCAGGGATATCTTCGTTGGATGAAAGTATGGCGCTCACTACCGCCATATCAATAGCCGGGTCATCTACACTGATGCCTCCGGCAATATTCAGAAAAACATCTTTTATTCCCAGCCGGAAACCGCATCGTTTTTCGAGAACGGCTAACAACATATTCAAACGGCGGCTGTCGAAACCTGTGCTCGAGCGTTGTGGCGTTCCGTATGCTGCCGAACTCACCAAAGCCTGAACTTCGATAAGCATTGGCCGTATGCCTTCGATGGTACTGGCCACTGCCACACCGCTGGTGGGTTCATCGCGCTGCGACAGCAATATTTCGGAGGGATTTGTAACTTCGCGCAAACCGGAATCCCGCATTTCGAAAATGCCAAGTTCGGATGCCGAGCCAAAACGGTTTTTTACTGCGCGGAGGATACGGTAACCGTAATTGCGATCGCCTTCGAACTGTAGCACGGCATCTACCATATGTTCCAGTATTTTCGGACCGGCAAGAGAGCCATCTTTGGTGATATGGCCAATAAGAATTACAGGCACGCCGGTGGTTTTAGCAAAGCGCTGCATTTCGGCGGCAGTTTCGCGAATCTGTGAAATGCTTCCGGCTGATGATTCAATAATACTGGTTTGCAGGGTTTGTATGGAATCGACAATTACCAGCCCCGGCATTACCGTTTGAATATGCTGAAAAATACTCTGGGTATTGGTTTCTGTCAGAATATATAGGTCAGGGTCGTTATATCCAAGCCTGTCGGCACGCATGCGCAACTGTTGCTCACTTTCCTCGCCCGAAACATATAAGATCTTCACTCCCTGCATATTTAATGCAATCTGGAGCATTAGCGTAGATTTCCCGATGCCAGGTTCGCCGCCCACCAATATCAGTGAACCTTCGACCAAACCACCGCCAAGCACCCGGTCGAGTTCGCCGTTGCTTGTTGCAATGCGTTGTTCGTTGCCCTGCTCAATCTCTTTTAGTTTCCGTGGCTTCGACTCGGTGGTTTTGAAATTTCCTGTAGTTTTGGATGTTGAATCTTCACGTTGCACCACTTCTTCAACGAAAGTGTTCCATTCACCACACGAAGTACAACGACCCATCCACTTTGCAGACTGGGCGCCGCAGTTCTGACAGAAAAATACAGTCTTGGTTTTAGCCATGGGGTAAAGTTAGTGAAAAGTGAAAAGTGAATAATGAAGAGTGAAAAATGAAGAGTGAATAATGAAGAGTGAAAAGTGAAAAGTGAGGAGTGAAAAGTGAAGAGTGAAAAGTGATGCTTAGAGAAAGATTAACAGAAATAGGTTGATTGAGAACAATTTAAAAGAAGAACAATCAAATTTTGAAAACTGAAACGCTGAAACGCTGTTACCCTAAAACCCAACCACTAAACCCTAACCTGGACAAGCCAAGACCAAACATGTTTCCCGCAAAGCCACTAAGTACACAAAGAGGCTTAGTGAACTTTGTGTCTTCGTGGGAAAGAAATCTTGCCAAGAAATACACACATATTTTTATTAAGTCACTAACACTTTCCCTCCCGTATTTTTTTCTCAATTCCCGTCGTCGAATAACCCTCCAGGAATTCAACAATAACAATTTCGCCGCCTTTATTTTTTATAATGTCATAACCTACAATATCTTCGGGCTTATAATCAGCACCTTTAACCAGGATATCCGGCTGCGTGGTTTTTATCAGGTTGTAAGGCGTTTCTTCCGCGAAAAATACAACCACATCCACATAACCAAGTGATGCAAGCACCATGGCACGGGATATTTCGTCCTGTATTGGCCGGTTATTGCCTTTGATCTTACTGACGGAGAGATCAGTATTCAAGCCTATTATCAGCAAGTCGCCTAAGTCTTTTGCTTTCGACAGGTAGTCGATATGTCCGAGGTGAAGAATATCGAAACAGCCGTTGGTGAACACGATTTTCTTTCCCTGGAACCGCCAGATGGTAAGCATCCGCAAGTAATCAGCATCGGAGTATGTAAAAATTTTCTTACGGATTACTTCTAACTTCGACATTTTTCCGGTTGTTAAGTAAAGGCAGTAAAACTAATGAAACGATTCCGACCAAAACAATGGTCAGATTTTGTGATGTCCATATCAGCCAGCCCAAAGCATAACCCTGTGCGCTGGCAACTCCATACAAAACGAGGGTTTCGGCAACAATGGCAGGATAGATTCCTATTCCGCCCTGAACTACCATCATCCCTATTGAACCAAATACCAGTACGGCAAGCCCAGCATTAAGACCTACACCGCTGCTGGCCGGTATGCTGAAGAAAACAACATATGCCATGACCAAATAGAGTGTCCAGATAGCAAATGTGTAAAAGAAAAACAACCAAAGGTTCCTGACTTTAATAAGTGATTTCATTCCTTCAACAAAACCCAGCGCCATATTTTTAATTTTAACGTACAATTTATTCGATGTAATTTTTTTTCTGAACACAAGGAATATAATGGCGAACAGTATTATAAAAGAAAACACTAAAATGGAAAATGCGCCTGATAAATTATAACTCAGATGCAGCTTAGCCTGGAGGGGCTTATAAATTCTTTCGTCAATATAACCTGAAAGACGTTCGGCCTGCAACGCCAGGTTGATGAAGAAAAGCAAAATAAAAACCATCATATCGAGCACTCTCTCCGTTATCACCGTACCAAACGATTTTTGAAAAGGGACATCTTCGTATTTTGTAAGAATGGTGCAACGGCTCACTTCGCCGAGGCGGGGCAGGGCGAGATTTGCGAGATAGCCGATCATTACAGCAAAGAACATATTGCTGTTCCGGGGTTTGTAACCCATTGTTTCGATAAGCATTTTCCACCGCATTGCCCTGGTAAAATGACTCAAAATACCAAGTGGAATGGCCAGTGCAATCCACCAGTAATTTGCATTGCTCATGGAATGGATGATTTCCTGCTTTTGCTCAGCAGTGAGATTGCGCAGGAATATCCAGATAAAGAAAATCCCGATTCCCAGGAATACGGAAAAACGAATTATATTCTTAAGTTTAGGGTTCAAAGGCTGTTCAGCTTAAATGGTTTTGTGAAGTAGGAAAAACTATGGAAGGTTTGTGAGTTTTGGCCTCGTCAAAATCCATCTGCGCATAGGAAACAATAATTACAAGGTCGCCAACCTGGGCTTTGCGGGCTGCAGCTCCGTTGATTGAAATGATACCGGTGCCCCGCTCACCCAAGATTACATAGGTTTCGAAACGCTCACCATTGTTGATATTTAAAACCTGAACCTTTTCAAATTCAATCAGGTTTGAAGCATCCATAAGGTCTTCATCAATTGTGATGGAACCGATATAATTCAAGCTGGCCTGAGTTACAGTAGCCCTGTGTATTTTCGATTTTAAGACTTCAATTATCATAGTGCGACAAAATTACGAAATATTTTGTCATATAAGCTTTAGCGATATCCGGCTATTCGTAAATCAAAGAGATGCCCTGGAAATGATTCACAGAGCATTTATAATCAAGATAGAAATTTCTTTTGTTTGGTGATTAGTATAAAACTATATTGTCAATCAGTCTCACCTGGCCGATATATGCTGCCACACAAACCACTGCATGTTCCACTTCCATCCAGTCATCAAACCGCTGAAGCGTTTCAGCATCCACAACATCCACATATTCGACCCTGAATAAATGATTCTCCTGTATTTCGCCCATCACCAGTTGCTTTACACCGGCGGGAATAAACCACGAATAGTTTTCTTTCGCACCCGAAAGGGCTTTGTAGATAACTGGTGCCTCAATACGTTCCTCCGATGTAAGCCGTGCGTTGCGCGAGCTCATTGCCAATCCGTCGGGTTCGCGTACGGTAGGGCAGGGGACAATTTCGACCGGAATATGGAGCATGCTTACCATCTTTCGCAAGATTACCAGTTGTTGGAAATCTTTTTCGCCAAAATACGCTTTATGAGGAGTAACAATTTCGAAAAGCCGTTTTACCACTATCGCCACTCCTTTAAAATGACCGGGTCTGAACTTGCCTTCCATCACTTTGTCGAGCTCTCCGAAATCGAATTCGGTTAAATCGGGTTCAGGATACATCTCTTCAGCAGTAGGCGCAAAAACCAGGTTGCATCCGGTTTCTTCGAGTTTCACCATATCTTCTTCAAGCGTCCGCGGATATTTTGCCAGGTCATCGGGATTGTTGAACTGTATCGGATTCACAAATATACTTGCAACTACAAAGTCATTTTCCTGCACAGCTTGCCTGATAAGCACAGCATGGCCTTCGTGCAAAGCCCCCATGGTTGGCACAAACCCGATCTTTTTCCCTTCGGATAATTGTTGTTGAATCGTATTCCGGGTTTCGGAAATTGCATTTGTAAGAATGATCATTTATATTTATTTGTTGAGACGCGATGCCTCGCGTCTCCATGATTTTCGGTAGAGACGCGATGCTCGCGTCTCGATGATTAATGGTATTTATGGTTTTCGGTAGAGACGCAAGGCATTGCGTCTCTATCGCGATAAAATTTTCAATATTTCTTTTTCCATAACATCGGCAGGTACTTCGATAATTCGCCCTAATTCAACATTCTTGCGGTAGAAAATAAATGTCGGCACTAATTCAATCTTTAAGGACTCAACATTTGTACCCGGTGCTTTTTTTGAACGATCCACACAGATAAGCGTCAGCTTTTTGTAATTAAAGTTCAACTCGTCCATAATTTTATAAAAGCGTGGAACCCACTCTTTGCTGTCGCCGCACCAGGTACCCATCACAACGGTAACTTTAACGCCTTTCAGTTTTCCGGAAAGTTGTTTCATGGTTTCTGCATCCGTATGGTATAAAGGATATTCCGCTTTATACGCCGAATCAAAATTGCTGTTAACGGTGGCAAATCCGTCGCGGTTGCAATAACCGATCAGCAATTCGTTATTTTTTTTTGGATCAATCGTTTTCTCATTCATTTTTTGCGTAAAAGCTATTGCCGGCAAAAGCAATAATGTAAGAAATACCAGTTTTTTCATGATTTTGTGTTTAAGATCAAAAGATGGGTAAAGCAGTAATGAGTTCCTGGAACCTATGTTTTAGATTTTGAAGTAATTATTCTACAGCAAAACAATGTTATTCCGGATGGCAAACTTCACCAGGTCAACAGTAGTTTTCAGTTCAAGCCTTGCCATGATATGGTTTTTGTGCGATTCAACTGTGCGGATGCTGATAAAAAGTTTATCCGCTATTTCCTGGTTTGTCATTCCTTCGGCAAAAAGCCGGAGGACCTCTATCTCGCGTTTTGAAAGCAGGCTCTCTTTGTTTTCGACATCTGCCGAATCGGTTTTTACTTTTTTAATGTAGCTTTTCAGAATAACATTCGAAATGCTTTCGGCAAAGAATTCTTCACCTCGTTGAATGGCGTAAATGGCCTCAATCAATTCTTTGCGTGATGTATTTTTCGGTAAATAGCCTCGTGCTCCCGAATTTATTGCATTAAAGATAAATTCCTCGGATGTGTGCATCGAGAGTATTAGGATACGGATCCCGGGGAAATCATTGTGGAGTTTCTTTGTAATTTCGATGCCCGACATGCCGGGTAGTGCAATATCCAATACAGCAATATCGGGTTGCGATTTCCGGAGTAAATCGAATAACTCTTTTGCATCGGCAGCTTCACCAATGATCTCAAAACCTGGTTCGCCCGATAATAAATTCGCAATTCCTGTTCGTACAAGTTGGTGGTCATCCACCAAAATCAGTCTGATCTTTTCCATTACCGGTAGTGTAAGGTATTGTAACTTTTATGGTAGTTCCAGTACCTGGTTTACTGTTAATTATAAATTCGCCCTGCAATAACTGGGTGCGTTCGCGCATATTCTGCAGCCCGTTTCGCTGAGCGAAACAAATCGGGTCAAATATAAAACCTTTTCCGTTGTCAGATACCTCTAATGTAACTATATTATTATCTCGGTTCAGTTTCATGATTACCTGAGTGGCCCTTGCATGTTTTGTAATATTGTGAAGCGCCTCCTGTGCAATCCGGTATATATAAACCTGCGATTTTTTCGACATACGGTCCAGGGAGCCCTGATTTTCGAAAACAGCCTTGAATCCCGCCAATGAACCTAGCTCTGTGCACAGTGCCCTGAGAGTGGAAACGATACCGAATTCACTCAGCGCTGCAGGCAGAAGTGCATTACAAACCCTGCGCACATCCTCAATGGTAAAATCAATCATGTTTTTGGCTGAGTCAATCCCGGCACGCATCATCGAATAATTCTGTGTTTCGGCATTTTCGAGTTGCAGTTTCACGGCAATAAGCGATTGACCAATGCCATCGTGCAATTCGCGCGAAAGACGATTCCGTTCCTGGTCCAGTCCGTCAATTACGGAACGGAGCCTTTGTATTTTTTCGCGTTGAAGTTCGTCTTCCTGCTTTATGATACGCTGCTGGATATTTATTAACACTTTATCCAGCCGGGCAAAAGCGCCCTTTCCTTTACTTTTGATATCGGTTGTTGAGCTATTCTCTAAATTCACCAGAATTTTGTGGAAACGGATAATACGGTGAACCACCTTGGTGCAAAGCAGGATAAGTGATATTGATAACAGTAAAACCAGCATACTGTATATACTGAATCCAAACTTCCAAAGAAATACAATCCATAGCAAAACCGAAATTACAACCACAGGCAGAACAAAACTGAAATATAGCTGTTTCTTAAATTGACTTTCCATTTTCGGTGTTTTGGCTTAATCGTCAAAATTAGTCAGAAAATATATAGTTGCAAATAAACAAAGAACTTTGATTTTCGTTAGATTTGCATATTGATCAATAGTAATAAAAACAGAACATGGCAAAGATTGGAATTTTTTTTGGAGGAAAAGATAACGGAAGCACGGCCAAAGTTGCCCGTAAAGTGCAGGAATTTTTTGGTGCGGATATTGCTGCTGTTCACAATGTAAGCAATGCAACAAAGCCTGAAGTGGAAAAATATGATTTCCTCGTATTGGGAACCGCAGCCTGGGGAATCGGCGAAATGCATACGGATTGGGAACGGTTTATAGATACAATGGTTGAAGCCGAGCTGGCTGATAAAAAAATCGCCTTGTTTGGCCTGGGTGACCAGGCAAAGTACCCCGAAAGTTTTGTCGATGGCATGGGTACCATCTTTTGCCGACTACCGCATAAAGGAAATGTGGTAGGATACACAGCTATAAGCGGTTATAATTTTTATTATTCCACTGCCGAGAAAGACGGGAAATTTGTTGGTCTTGCCATTGATGATGATACACAGCCTGAGTTAACCGAAAAACGTATAAAGGACTGGGTAAAACAAATCAAAAAGGAAGCAAAACTATAATACTCAGGACTGCCTGCTCTTATAAAACATGATTTTCTGTTTCAGTAACAATTCTTTATGAAGAGGTTTTTCTTCTGAAAATTGATTTTATTGCTATAGGGAAAATGCTGCATAAGTTCCAAATACTTTTAGAACAAGGGCGACTTTCAGTGTGTGTAAAAGATTTCTTTGCAATGCTGAACGATTGTATCTTGTTTCAGCTAAGTCATTCAGGTTGATAACCGACAATATATATTATTTATGCCTGGTAATTCTCACCGAAAACGGCTTCTTGTACTTTTTTGAACCATAGCTTCATAAGGTTTGTGTTCATTTCCACCCTGTGTTTAGAAAACTGCATTTCTTGATCTATAAGCATTCCAAATCAATATTGAACCGGGTATTTGTTTGTTTTTCGAATTGATATATATCAATATAAACCTGATTGTTATTCCAATAACAGAAAAAATATTGCATAAATGTTTTTATGTTCAAAAAAATATACAACTTTGCATCCTAATTCAGAACACAACAATGGGTCAACTTCAAAAATCCACTTCATTGCTTCGCAAAGCGCTCCTGATAGGGTGGGCTATAGCTGTGTTCTGGATTTACCTGGGTAACCTCATTAATTTCCATCAGCACAAAATATGGGGCAAACAACTTATACCGGTCGCCTGTTCCTCAACCAGGGTCAAGGAAAAAGATGCTGCCTTATTTGTTAAAAATAACCGGAATTCGAAACTCATCGACTCCGGGTTGCAATTCGATTTTACAGTCCCAGACCAATTGGTTTCGGAAGTACCATACTCAGGAATAGATTCTTCTCCTGTTCTATTTTCCGATCCCCCGGTTCTTCAGCGGGGAATCCTGGCCTTTTCTTACAGAGGCCCACCTTCAGCTTAATTTCCTTTCACCGGTAATTGTTTGTCCACAAAACACTTTGTGTGCGTGCAACCCCTGTATGGCATTTTTGCCTTGGAACTCCCTTTCGGAAAAAGCTGAACAACATTCTCCAACAGATTTCTAACCAAAATTAATTTCAATAACAATGAATAAAAAGTTCTACACTTTTGTTGCAATACTTGCAACTGCTTTTGCAGGTACGTTGCCTGCAACGGCCCAGCAATTGGGCCCTGTAAATGATACCATATTAATTGGTTCAAGCAATGAGGTTTATTATAACATTTCAGCCGGTACCAAGAGCACGGTAAACCGCAAGCAATGGGATGTCGCTTTCCGGGCTAACCGTCAAAGCGCAAGCATACTTACCAACGACGCAGCCGGTGTTGAGTTGTATACCTATAAAACAGCTGCTATAGGCGGATGGGCCACCGTAGATACCGCCGGCCTTTATTCGTGGAAGAATATGGCCAACTCTACAACCGATTGGGAGGAAGGTGCTTTTTGCCGGTACCAAAAAGGTCATCCTGATTATGGCTGGGGTAAATATAATTCTGTTACACATGATGTTGTTGGCGATTCTTTGTTTATTATTAAACTTGCCGATGGAAGCCTACGTAAAATATGGATTGTTAAAAAGATATCGGTCGATAATGTTTTCGAATTCCGTTATGCCAATATCGACGGGACTAATGATGTAACTGTAAGCCTGGATTGCAACCCTTATACCACTAAAAACTTTGTAGGTTACTCTTTAACAAACAACGCTATAGCTGATTTTGAGCCGGTTGCTTCAACGCAATGGGATTTGCTGTTCTCCAAATATATGTACACCTATCCTGCTGGTGATGCTAACGCAGGAGCCCAGCAACCCGTTACCGGAGTTCTCAGCAACTATAAGGTTAAGGTGAAAAAATACGAACACGTTGCTCCCGATTTTCAGATGACCGGCCCGCAGGTAATGGATTCTACACGTTCCCCGATCGGATTTGACTGGAAAACGTATGATTATGTTAACAATGCTTATATAATCGGCGATTCAATGGCCTATTTTGTACAGGACAGGGCAGGTAAAATCAACAAGCTTGTTTTTAAAGGATTTACTGGAGGTTCAACTGGTCGGTTTGTTTTACAAAGGGAAGTGATCTCATTTTTAGGAATCGATGAAATTGAAAAATCCGGATTCAGTGCAGCTGTTTATCCTAACCCGGTAAGCAATGTGATGAACCTTGTGATTAATCCTGGTAAATCAAGATTTGCAATAGTTTCTCTGCTCGATATTTCGGGTCGTACAGTACTCAATAAAAAGTATGAGTTGCAATCGGAAGATCTTTCAACTCTGCAGATTCCTGTTTCTGGACTTCCTTCCGGGATCTATATGGTCAGAATTCAGTCGGGCTCAAATGTTATTGCCCGTAAAGTTGTTTTAAAATAAGTGATGTTGTGGTTTTGTTTATCAGATTAAACCAGGGAATGATGGTAAAGCTGCCGACCGGAGATTAGGGCTCTGGTCAGCGGTTTGCCATCAACATTAAAAGCCTTGAGTATTCCTGATCCACGCCATCCGAAGATATGTAAATACGTGATGTTGATTTTTTTGTTTAATTGATTAGTAGGGCTAATGGTAATGCTTCCGGCCTGAAGAAATTTCTTCGGCCGGGAGTTTACCGGATTAATTTTGGGAAACAACTTGCGTATTTACAAAGGCATAGTAACAGAATAGAAATGATGTTGAAAAGTTTGTTTATCAGGTTAATAGGGGTGATGGTGCTGCTGCTGTCCGGGGGTGAGATCTTCGGTCAGCAGGCCGCCATCACAATTATTGATTCAAAAACCAGGGAAGCTGTTCCCTATGCTCATGTATCATTTGTAGGAATTCAAACGGCCGCGCTGAAGCATTTCGTAACGGATATGAATGGCAAAGTGCCTAATGAAATAAAAGAAACCAGCAAAATATCAATAACCTATGTTGGGTACGAAACCTTTTCGGATACTGTTTTTCCCGGAATTTCATCCACTGTATCGCTGAAACCCGCAGTTCTGAATATAAGCGAAGTTGTTGTTACAGCACAGATGATACCCGAAAGGGCTGATAAATCAATCTATAAAATCAACGTAATCAACAGCCGGCAGATTGAACTTAAGGCTGCCACTAATCTTACCGATTTGCTCAGTACCGAAAGTAATATGCGTGTTTCGCAGGGCGGTGTGCTGGGTACGAGTCTGAGTTTACAGGGCCTGTCGGGCGAGAATGTTAAATTCCTTGTGGATGGCGTTCCGGTTGTAGGCCGCTTAAACGGCAACATCGATCTCAACCAGTTAAACTTGTATAATGTCGATCATGTCGAAATTATTGAAGGCCCCATGTCGGTAATTTATGGCAGCAATGCCATTGCCGGAGTTGTTAACATTATCACCAAAGAAAACAGAAGTTCGTCATTTACCGCTTTCGCTAATTCTTACCTCGAATCTGTCGGCATTTATAATTTCAATGCAGGGGCTTCGGTACGCATGAAAAAAAATAATTTCGCCCTCGATCTTTCACGAAATTTCTTTGATGGCTTCTCCATCAATGATACCCTGCGCTCGATGCTTTGGAAGCCCCGCAGGCAATATAATGCCGATGCCTATTATCTTTATTCGGGTACTAAAACAAGAGTGAAACTGTCCGTACAATATTTCGACGAAATGCTTCAGGATAAGGGGGATTTACAGAAACCTTACCTGGAAACCGCCGTCGATAACTACTATCATACCATCCGTCAGACCTCCAAAGTTGAAACGTCCTATACCATTTCCGAAAAACGACAGATCAGTCTCGTAGGAGCCTATTCAACCTATTACCGCTACCGGAATGTATACCAGAACGATCTTACAATACTTGAAAAAAACCTGGCCGGCGGCGATACCACTGCTGTGGGAAGTTATATGCTCCGACTCTGGTACAACCGGAATTATCCGAACCAAAAGCTAAACTACCAGGTAGGATTTGATGGCAACCTCGAACGCAATGAAGGACAGCGGATTTTGGGCGGAACTCAGCAAATAGGTGACTACGCTGCATTTTTGAGTATGAAATATAATCCGGTCGAAAAAATATCGATTCAACCCGGTGCCAGGTTTATTTATAACACCAACTATTCGGCTCCCGTGGTATACTCACTCAATACAAAGTACAGTCTTTCGACACATACTTCCATACGTGCAACCTATGCGCGTGGGTTCCGGGCACCATCCATCAAAGAACTTTACCTCGACTTTGTGGATATTAACCACAACCTGCACGGCAATCCAGATTTGAAAGCTGAAAATTCAAATAACATTAACCTGAATTTCAGTTATAACCGTGAAACTCCGAAAGCATATCTGAATACGGAACTGGGTCTGTTTTATAACTATGTCAATAATATGATATGGCTGTTCCAGGTCGGGAATGATATCACTACCTATACCTATGGGAATGTTTCAAAGTTTATTTCAAGGGGCATACAGGCAAATACATCGGTTAGTTTTTACCCGAAAATATCGGTCAAGGCCGGGATTTCATACATCGGGCGTAAGTTTCCTGACAATACCGAAAATGCATCCGATAACTCATTTCACTACAGTACCGATTTCAATACAATGCTTACCTACAAATTTGAGAAATACAATGCTTCGATAACCGCCAATTATAAATATACCGGCAGGTTCCCGCAATTAACTCCCGATGGAACATTCAAAAATGATTATATTCAGGGTTATTCGAACCTCGATTTAAGCGTTAATAAAAATTTTCTGCAAAACAGATTTTCGGTTTCAGCAGGAGGGAAAAACTTGCTGGATGTGAAAGATGTTAAAGCCGGGTTGGTTAACAGCGGCGCCCACAGCGGTGGTGGCGACGGTGCCTCACATGTTGCATGGGGGCGGACGGCTTTCCTGAAATTAACCTATAATTTTAATAAATTCTGATGCTACGACTGTTCCTGAACCTGATGATAGTCTCATTGGCAGTGCTTATGTCGTCCTGTTTTAAGGACGACGAACTGGTTGCGCCTCATAAACCGGGTGGTTATATTACGGATACCATCGAAATGACGGAGTACTACAAATACCAGGTTTATTATAACCTGCACGACAGCAGCGTTGTTCGCTCTTCGGTTAAATCACTGTGGGATCTTGGGTTTGAGAGTTCACCTTCCGGCTGGCGGGTTATATTGAACAGCAGCAGTTTTATGAAATCGGCTTATTTAGCCGGGCAAATTTTTGGAACGCGTGCTGATACAACAGGAGCGAAATGGCTGTTTAATCCTTCCGATGGCAGTGCTGATTCGGTGGCTACAGGAAAATGGTTCGCCCTTCGTGGCAACGACACTATAGGTACAAACCGTTTACTGCTGATCGACAGGGGTATGGATGAAGTTGGTGAACCACTCGGCTTCAGTCAACTGGTTGTGGACAGCCTTGTAAAAGGAACTTATTATTTCCGTATCGCCAACCAGGACGGTACGAATCCCAGATCGTTTTCGATCCGGAAAAAGGCTGGTGTAAACCAGGTGCTGTTTTCGATAAGCAATCCCACATTGGCTCTGGCTGAGCCTGAGAACACTACCTGGGATTTGTTATTTACCCAATATACAACCCTGCTTTACACCGATATGGGTGAAGCATATCCATACCTTTTAACCGGGGTATTGCTGAATACAGCATTTGTTGAAGTTGCCGTTGATTCAATCATGCCTTTTGCAGATATAAATTATGAAAAGGCCCAGGCAATGAGATTCACAAAGCAATCCGACAGGATCGGTTACAACTGGAAACGGTACGATTTTACGGGCGGTACCTATTCTGTAAATACCGATCTCAGTTACATTATCCGCGACACCAGGGGGTATTTGTATAAACTGCGGTTTATAGGGTTTTATAAATACCTGAATAAAAGGCTGAAAAAAGGATATCCTTCTTTCGAATACCAAAAGTTGTAAGATTTTACTATTCTGAATGTGCTTCAGTTTTCGTTAATTTGTTTGGTATTAATCATCTGAAATTCAATGAAAACTAAGGCTTGAAATCCGATTCAGTTAAGGGCCGCAAACCCGGCACTCCCAAAGATGCTGTTGCCTATATCAGGGATTGTTTTAGCCGTGTCGGCCTTAAATTGTTTTTTTGAAAATGGCTACCAGAAATTGTTCACCTGTAACAAGCAGGAATTTTACCGGATAATTTATTGGGAAATTGTTTTTCCGTACCTTCGCGGCCTATGATGCAATACTTTACCCAGGACGTTTTTTTAAAATTCATGAAATTCGGAGCAGTAGGCGCTTCGGGTGTTGTAGTCGATTTCGGATTGACCTGGATAAGCAAGGAGAAAGCCAGGATACAAAAATATATGGCCAATGCCATTGGTTTTACGTTTGCAGCCAGCAGCAACTATTTTTTAAATCGTTGGTGGACATTTCACAGCAATAATCCCGAGTTGGCTATTGAGTACTCGCGCTTTCTTTTTTTCTCAGTTATCGGACTGGGAATGAATACAATGGTGATATGGTTCCTGGTGAGTAAACGCAGCCACAATTTTTATATCTCCAAGCTTTTTGCAATCGGTATTGTAACCGTTTGGAATTTCTTTGTCAATCTGATGTTTACGTTTGTGTAAACTAACTTATATTATAAAAGTTAATCCGATTATTTTAAACTTTAATGCGTTAAAACTTTCAATCCGCCTATATATATCGAAATGCTGTTAAACATGTTTTTACTTCAAAACAGTATTTATGATAAAAGAATACTCAAGATGCTAAATTTTCCTTTTGAGGAAAAAGCCCTACTGGAAAAAGTAATTTACAATTTATCCCGATATCGGGAACGATTTACGAATAATCAGGATGATTTACGAATAAGAAATGTAAATCCCCCCAATCGTACCTCGTATCCCGATAGATATCGGGACCAAAATCGTAAATTATTAAGCCTGTTTCCCATCTGTGATTTACGAATGACAACATGTTGGCAAGTTTTGTCCTTAAAGCATCTAATTAAATCCCTATCCATATTATGCTTTATAGTACTCTGCTTGTTCGATTTAGGGGTGTTTTTTGCTTGTAACTATCGACTTAATGATAATTTCGGATATTGAATCATTATAATGATAAGGATCTGTGAAGTTATTATAATTCCGGGTTATATCATTGGGATAATCAAAATCATAAGTTGTACCTAAATTTGCCAGGAAAGTTTTGAATATTTTTTCATCAGTTTCAAGTTTAAATTCTTTTAACTTTTGCTGTAGGTCTATGTGTGTTGGAGGAATGAAAAAAACTAATTTAATATTATTCGCTTTACAATAAGATGAGATTTCGATCAAACTTTTTTGATATGATTTTGGATATTTATAAAACCGATAATCATTAGCGGCTGAAGAGTCTATTTGGAATTTCCAGAACTCTTCCTTACTTAAACTCGGTACCCCTATATTTATATCCTTTCTGGTAATAATTGATTTAGTAATTAAAAAGAACGATTTATAGCAATATTCACTGAATAGATACGCTAAAGGTGAGCCTTTTAACATTATTGCTTCTGTAACTCTGTCTATTTTATTATACTCATTATACAGTTTGAAATTGATACCAATATAAACTTGTTTTATATCATGAATTTTAGTTATGTACCAAAATGTTTCAATAATTTCAAGCAGTGATCCTCCACCATAGGCTAAATTTGTTGATTTTAGTCCTGTTAACTTCTCGAATGTTGAACTCTTAAGCAAGTCTGTGCGTGAATCACCTAATAAAATTAAATCTGTGGGTTGTTCCGAGTACTTTTGTAACTTATAAAGAGGCCTGTTTAGTTTATACGAAATTTGTGATTTGAGTCTAATTAAAGTGGGATTTTTTTCTTTATGTATGATATTGTATGGGTCAACATAAATAGCTGGAATCAGGTATATTAAAGGGATAATTGAAAAAAGCAATATTCCTTTTATAAATCTTTTCATAGGATTCATGATTAGTGCATTAAATTCTTTGTCATTCAATTTAAGCTATGTTGACAATTTAGGATTGTATTTAAAGACTAGATTATACATTTAGAAGACCAATGTTTCCTTTGTTTCAATCTTGTATTTATCTATGCAAAATTAATTATGTTCATCCATTGCAGATGGTAGACTTAAAATTGAAAATAAATAAATTGCTGTTCTTTTCCCCCAAACCAAATCATTGTCAAGATTATCGCATAATACATTGCATAGCGTAGCGGCCTTTTCCATTTTATGCCAATATGAGCAATGGCATATTGCTGTTCCCTGCCTCCCCACTCTATCAAAATAAAAATGCAAATAAGAATTATTAAAGTGAAAGATCGTTTCATATTGGCAAAATCGGGTATTGTAAAGAGCGAAGGAGATAAAATTTGAGAAATATAACTTATAGCATGCCCTAAGTTATCCGCTCTGAAAAATATCCATGCAAAAACTGTAAGGCTGAAGGTCAGTATCATAAAAAATAACTCTTTCAGAGTTGGAAGAAATCTGTCTTTTGCTACAATTTCTATATTATTCCTATTGTTATTTGATAATAAAAGAGGTAAAAAATAAACGGCATTTAAAGCACCCCAAATAATAAATGTCCAATTTGCTCCGTGCCAGAAACCACTAACAATAAAAATGATAAACGTATTTCTTACTTTCATCCAGGTACCACCTCTACTTCCTCCTAATGGAATATAAAGATAATCTCTAAACCAAGTTGAAAGAGATATATGCCAACGTCTCCAAAATTCAGCAATGTCTCTTGAGAAATAGGGGAAGTTAAAGTTTCTCATTAAGTCAAAACCGAAAAGGCGAGATGTCCCAATTGCAATATCTGAATAACCTGAAAAATCACAATATATTTGGAATGTGAAAAATAATGCGCCTAATACTAAAGTACTGCCTGAATAGTCTGATGAATTGTTGAAAATTAAATTCGCATATTCTGCACAGTTGTCGGCAATTACTATTTTCTTAAATAATCCCCAAAGTATTTGTCGCATACCGTCAACAGCCTTTCCATAGTCAAATGCCCGTTTAGTGTAAAATTGAGGAAGCAAATGTGTAGCCCTTTCTATAGGTCCTGCTACCAATTGGGGAAAGAAGCTGACAAATGCTGAAAATGCAATGAAGTCCTTTGTTGGTGTAAGCTTTCTTTTATAAACATCAATGCCATAACTTAAAGTTTGAAATGTGTAAAAACTTATTCCAACCGGCAAAATAACATTTAGTGAACTTGCGTTTATTTTGGTTCCAAAAAAAGAAAAAGCAGTTACAAAATTGTCTAGAAAAAAGTTGTAATATTTAAAGAAACCAAGAAGTCCCAGGTTACATATAATACTTACCCAAAGTAATGCTTTCCTTTTTGTAGGGTTCTCTTGTTTTAACAGCCCCCGTCCAACAGAATAATCGACTAATGTACTGAAAAGTAAAAGTGATAAAAATCGCCAGTCCCACCAGCCATAAAATAAATAACTTGCGCCGACAGTAAAAAAGTTTTGCAGCTTCAGATTTTTGTTTGTCACAAACCAATAAAGTATAAAAACTATTGGTAAGAATATTGCAAAGTCAATTGAATTAAAAAGCATCTGGTTTTCCTGTTAATGCTAATTATAGATTTATTTTGCTTTTCCCGAATCGACAAATATTAATAACCTTTTTAAAAATATGATTTGCTGGTAACATTCCACCTGGATAATAGATTTGCAATGGAACAGTAATAAATCGTGAAATATTTTGTTTCAATTTTATTGGAATACTTTGAGACTATTGGCTTTTCGACATAGTTTCAGGTACTACTATGATAAAATCAGCCAGACCTTCTGATGCTTTTTCAAGATCATCCATATTCTTTTGCTCAACCGATGAAATGGTGACAATTTTCAGATTAGGATCGGCTTGCCTGAGGTACCAGACAATGCTTTGAAACCTGTCACTATGGTAGCTCCCGTTGTAATGCAGAAAGGTCTGTCCCCTGGTGAAATTTTTCAGAATGAAATAGGCCATGGTGGCGTCTTTCATAGCCTGTGCCCAGGTAATATTTGCGGTAACATGCGAAGGACTGTCGCCCATCATCTTAGCCATATCGGCATAGCATGCAAGTGAGGAATCGTATTTTATAGGAAGTGAAGCCATAAGTTGCAAGGCGCTTTTGTCCAGGATGTTCAAACCTTCGAAACCGCTCTTATTTACCATGGCAGCATAGCGACGTGGTATATTGGTAGCAATAAACCGCAGACTGCTGTCGCGTGCAAAGTTAAGCAGCCGCTTATAATCGGTTTTGTAATTGGGCCACAAACGGGCCTGTGATTCGAAGTCTTTCTCTTTTATCAGTCCGCCAAGGTATTCATTTACAATAAGTTGATTGTCTGTTTCAAACATTTCGGCACCCAGCACAAGGTTTCTGCCCCGTTCGGCATATAAACCGGATGTAACTTCATATTCGAGCCAATGACAAATGGGATTATCGTGCATTTCTCCGAAAAATACAATATCGGCTTTAGATGCCGCTTTTATCAATTCTTTAAACGAAGCATCTTTACCTTTCTGATCAAACAGGCGGTATGCCGGCTTATCATTTTTCATCGAAAGAAGTGCAAAAACAGTCAGGCTGAGAAAAAGGATTTTTTTCATATGAACAGGTAGATTTGTATTATTTGAATGTATAATCAAATGGGTTAAAATATTAACGGCAACAGGCAAATACCCGTCAACGATCTGCAAATGAACTGAAATTAAAGCTATCTGAACCGCAAATTGTCCGCTATTTCTTGAGGTCTCCGCCGCTGAACATCAGCGGCAGCAGGTTTGCTATCCCTTCAAGAATCCAGATTTTTTCCGAATTTCCCTGGAATATTAGCCTGATGGGCTGCCCTGATAACATTTCGTATTCAGCTATTACCTGACGGCAGGCACCACAGGGAGTAACCGGATTTTTAAGATTAAATACTTCTGTTTTGGCAACAACAGCAATACTTTTAATGGGCACACCCGGGGACGCAGCAGAAGCGGAAAAAACCGCCACTCTCTCTGCGCAGATTCCTGATGGATATGCGGCATTTTCCTGGTTATTTCCTTTAAATATCTGATTGTTAGCCAACATGAGGGCAGCTCCTACATGAAAATTCGAATAGGGTGCATAAGCTGAATCACAGGCGATCCAGGCTTCTGCCAGTAATCTTCGGTCCTCTGCAGTAAGTTCGGAAGTTCCTGATACTTCAGTGTAGGCTACAGTTAGGTTGTGTGTGATCATAGGGATACAAAATTGGCTATAAATGTACTTGAAAAATTGTCAGGTAACGGTTGATCGCTGATTAAAAACTGCTTGTATTTGAAATTCTGATCCGGGAACATTTTTTTAACTCATTAAAAAACGGAATTAAAATACTGTAAATCAAACCAATAGATTCTCCGACGATTCCCTGGTTTGTCTTCCTAAAATCATTAACGCGGTGAACAATACATAAAAAGTTACGCCTTCCTGGGTTTCAATTGTATCTTCGGTGAGCATGGATACCATGAAAATAACCCAGAAGATGACATAAAAGTAATTATTGAAATTACGGGTTTTAATCCCGGGGTAGAACATAGCGATCATAAACCAGGCTAATCCCGTTATCCCAAATACAACTGCTATCGACAGGTATTGATTATGCGAACGAAGTCTGAATTGTGGGGCCAGGTTGCTGTTCATCTTTTGATACTGCGCTTTAAAAACAGCCGGCACATCCCCGGTACCGACACCGAACAATGAATGTTGTTTTATTATAAGCAACGATGTTCGCCAATACTCAAACCGCTGCACCATAGAGTTGGAATTCGGGTCGCTCTGATCCGCATAACGCTGATAACTTGTAATAAAATCTTCGACCTGTGTTCTTAATCCTGGTAATTTGTTGTAATTGTAGTGGTTAATCCCATTCTCGATATTCCGGATATCTGCTTCCGACAATTGGTTAACCCCGTCAGCATCTTTCCTTAGATTTTTTGATGCCAGGTAGGTTATCAATGTGGAACGGGTGAGTTGTTTCTTTTTTTCAAGGCTGTCGATCGGAAGTTTGCTGTGCTGAGCCCATGCCTGCCGCAATTCTTTATCGCAAATATAAAGACCGGTCCATTTGCCGCTCTTTGATTTGAAATTTAACGTGTCGTGATAGTACGAATTGCCCTGTCGGGTATATTTGTCCAGTTTGTAGAACTCCACAGGAGGCGTGTTCAGGTATGTGTAACCCAATAATAGGATATACAACAGCGGTAGCAGTACTATGAGGCCGATGGTAGCCAGAGCCGAAATTCTCAGGCTAAGCTTTTCGATTTTAAATGCACAAAATACAAGGAGAATAAAACTGATGAATGCGAATATGAGTATCCCTGTACTATAATTCATGTAAACCATAAAGCCAACCAGCCATGCGGCAACAAGCAGCGATAATACTTTTAAACCGGTGTTAAGCCCCCTCTTCGAAAAAACAAAGAATAAGAGTATGAAAACTGCAAACACAGCATTCAGGCTATAACGTATGTGGGATGTATGTGCTGCCAGCGCACGGCTGTCGGCAACAGGGAGATTCATAAACAAAATCAGCCTGTAGATACTTCCGCCCACAACTGCAGCTATAAATACAGCCAGTATCCGGTAAAAAGTCGCTGTGCTGATTCGCGGCCCTGTTGCTATAAACAATGGCAGGATGAAAATCGGGAGTTTGGTACGCAAATCTTTCAGCGCATAGTTAAAATCAGTTGTATAGATCAGACCAAGTACATGCATCAGCAATACGGAGGCAATAACCATGGCTGGTTTGTTCCTGAAAAATTCAGTAAACTTCCGGATCAGTGCGATGAAAACACGTTTAATAACCTCGCCCAGGAACCTGAACAAGTGAACAGGGTTAAGCAGTCTGCGGGAAGGATATTTTGAAAGAAACTCTGTATCAACACCATGCCACAACCAGAAAAACAAAGTACTGAACTGGAAAAGACTCATTGTGTACTTCGACAATGGCAACGAAGCTACCAGTAATGCAAGTGATACAAAATACAGGGTTGTATATCGCAGAGTCCAGTCCCTTGTGTTAAATTGCATCAAAGCTTCAGTTTAATTCTGATTTTTCAGTAGTTTCGGCTGCTTGTCAGCTTTAACAAGAGTCCCGTCAAGAATTGAGGTGTATTGGACAGCATCCTTTAATACTTTAGATGCACTTTTAATATCTACATCATCACTCAATGTTGATTCGATGCGGCCTTGCTGGTAATAATACCTGCTGACAATTTCCTGTTGTAAAATATCAGAGATTTCCGGTTTGTTTTCGACCAGGTCCTGTTTCTTGTGCTGCTTAATAGATTCCAGCATCGAATCAAACTGAGGTTGTATGTCGTTCCAGCAATTCTCGTAAACGGCAGCTTTCTTCACTGTTTCGAGCTCTCGCTCGGCTGCTGTTTTAAATTCAAATCCTTTCTTTTCGGTAAAGGCAATAAAATCATTGTAATCAGTATCAGTTAACTTAAAAGTTCCCGCAGGTGCAATAACCGGATGGCTGGCAGCGTATTGGGTAGCATAATCAAATAAAATATACTTCGTAATCAGGTTATACGAAACCGTGCTTAGCCTCGAAGTATCAGTTGTAACATCCGGAGAAATTCCTTTTCCATCGTAAACATTGCGGCCATGCATGGTTTTATAGGCAGTAATAAGCGAATCGGGAATGTTGCCGTTTTTGCCTGCAACATTCCGATGTCCGTAATCAATTTCCTGTATGCATCTTCCGCTTGGAATGTAATATTTGGCAACCGTTATTTTTACCTGCGTATTATAACTCAATGGAAATACGTTCTGTACAAGCCCCTTTCCATACGTGCGGTGTCCAACAATTACGGCGCGATCGAGGTCCTGCAATGCGCCTGCAACAATCTCCGAAGCCGATGCACTGTTGCCATTTACCAGCACTGCCAGCGGAAGATTCACATCCACCGGATCCATGGTTGTTTGATAGCTCCGGTTTTTATCTTTCTGTTTCCCTTTTGTTGATACCACCAATTCGTTTTTCTTCACAAAAAGATTTACAATATTTACCGCTTCTGTCAGCAGCCCGCCGCCATTATCGCGCAGGTCGAGCACCAGGCCTGTCAAGGTATTTTTTGCTTTCAGATCCAGCAAAGCTTTTTTTACTTCAGCCGAAGCCGTTTGTGTGAATGAATTGAGTTTAATATAGCCAATCCCTCCTTCGGCCATTCCATAATAAGGAACCGGGTCGATGGTGATTTTTTCGCGAACAATGTTGAAAGTAAGAGGTTTGGACTCTCCGTTTCGCTCAATCACGAGTTTGAAACTGGTTCCGGGCTGTCCTTTCAGTATGGCACTTACATCTTCAACAGATTTTCCGGAAGCATTTTTATCATTAATCATTATTATTTTATCACCTGCTTTGAGACCTGCTTTCTGAGCCGGGGAATTCTCATAAGGTTCCGAAATAATTACAAAATCACCTTGTTTATGAATCAGTGAACCAATTCCGCCATATTCGCCCGTAGTCATAAACCGGTAATCTTCAATTTCCGATTCAGGGATAAAAACAGTATAAGGATCCAGTTTATCGAGCATGGCATCGATTCCTGTTTTCATTAATTCCGATGGGTTGGCGCCATCTACATAATTGGTATTAAGTTCTTTATATAATGATGTCAGGATCTCGAGGTTTTTCGAGATCTCAAAGTCCGATGATGTTTGTGCTTTCAGATTTGAAATAGGTGCAAATGTCAGGAACACTGATACCAGCACTGCTGCTTTCAACGAAAAGAGGGTAATATGCTTCATTATGAATGTTATTTTTTATTGTGATTGATTTGTCGGTTGAATTATTATGCTGAGTTCAAATAAAACAAACTTTATGCGGGTTTGTTCCCGAATTTATTTTTCATTTTCCCTTTATGGTGTTTCAGATTTTCATCATGGAACAGGATCATATCCGCTGCCGCCCCAGGGATTGCATGAGGCTACTCTTTTAATGGTGAGCCATCCGCCTTTGAAAGGGCCGTGTTTTTTCAGTGCTTCAATTCCATATGCTGAGCAGCTTGGCGTATACCTGCATGAGGGAGGCAAATACGGAGAAATGGCATACTGGTAAAGCCGGATGCCACCTATCATTATTTTACTCAGAATTTTTTTCATGGGTAAGTATTAAACGATCCAATAACTCATTTATTGCAATATGCGTTTCTGATTGGGATACACATTGCTTACCTGTAAAAACAATGGCAATATCACAATGTTTTCCTGCTGCGGTAAAAACAGTAAGGAGTTTATGTTTGCTCATTCTGTAGGCCTCACGTATAAGTCGTTTCATACGGTTGCGGGTAACGGCAAGGCGCAGGTTTTTTTTCGAAACAGCGATAAGCAGTTGTACGGGTGAGGTTTCTTTCGCTTCAGTTTCCAGGTAAATCAACCGGAAAAGACCCGACCTTATTGATTTTCCTTCTTTAAAAAGAAGCTCAATCTGGTTCGGGTTACAGATTTTTTCAGGTTTCCGGAATGTATTTCTTTTTATTGTGTTCAACATTGATACTTCTAACACTGCAAAATTAATGATTTCTGCCTACAGCTGAAAGCTGATTTGGGTCATTATAGTTAAATATCAATAAAAAACCCCGTTCATATGCAATATTAACGGGGTTTGGACATGTGAAACAGTTTTAATATTATTTCTTCTGGCACTTCGAAAGGTAGGCGTCAATAGCCATTGTCATGGAAGGAGTATTCGGGCTTGGTGCTGAAATATTTACATTTAAACCGGCTTCGGTTGCAAACTGGGTGGTGGTGAATCCGAATGTTCCGATTATTTTGTCTCCCTGGTTAAAGTCGGGCCAGTTGTGGAAAAGCGAGCGAATGCCCTGCGGACTGAAGAAAACCATCATATCGAATTTTGAAAGCTCGACACTGTCTTTTAGTTCAACAGGAATGGTACGGTATAAAACGGCTTCGCTGTAATTAATCTTTGCTGCGTCAAGTAAGCCAGGTAATTCTTTGCTATGGTTATCGGAACAGGGCAGAAGGAAGCGTTCAGTCTTATGTTTCTTAACCAGGTCCATTAACTGGTTTACATCGTTCTCCGTAAAAAAAATTTTGCGCTTACGAAACTGAACATATTTCTGCAAATATAGAGCCACATTCTCTGATATACAAAAGTACTTCATAGTTTCGGGAATTTCGACCCTAACATCTTTTGCAATAGTGAACAGATGATCAACAGCATGTTTGCTGTTAAAAATAATGGCAGTATGTTCGTTAATATAGACTTTTCTGTCGCGGAACTCACGTACAGAAACACCTTCAATTTTGAACAGTTTTATGAATTCAATGCTGACGCCATGTTTCCTAATTATTTCGCCATATGGTGATTTCTCCAAATCTGCAGGAACTGGTTGTGAAACCAGGATGCTCTTGACTTTAGACACGGTACCGATATTTATTTAACAGTTCTGAAAAAAAATCTAACCCGAAATCACAACAATTAATTTATACAAAATTAATAGAGGTAAAATTTCGAGGGTGCAAAGGTATAGAAATAAATAGAACAAATTGTAGCTGGTGTTGGTCAAACCTGTTAAAATACCTCTGGTAAATCTGTATACTATTAATAATGAAATAAATACGATACCAAAGTACAGTAAAAATGTGTTGTCCCAGTAAAAGGCTGCTACAACAACAGGGAACAAAACAACTCCTGCCAGGTAATTAAATATCAACATGTTGAGCTGGTATTGCCTGGCGGATTCCCTGGTTTCGAATATGATACCGATTGAATATACCAGCAAAAGCTTTAAACCCTGATAACAAAAAATGCCGGCAAAGACAGCCACAGCGAAAGTCAGGATATTGATTTCTTCGGGAAGGCTGCCAAACTCCCTGATTAATAAAAGTACAAAAATGGAACTGATTGAATAATAAATGAAACCAAGCCCGATTGTGATACGCTCCTTAAAAAGATTTCCCTCGCGTTCCAACTGATTCATTAAATGAGGCTGGGCCACTGCTTTGAAAATCTGACTGAGGCGTTTCGAATATGTTGCCTGTATCCATGCCAGTATGAACAGGCAGGCAATAAACACAATGGTAATCCAGTCCTGTGAGTGTCTGTTAATTGCCAGTGGTCCTGCGTGAATCGGCGCCAGGGAATGTGGCTCGAATAACGAAGTCGTTTGATTTATTTGTTTGGCAGGAGGCAGAGGAGTTACGTAATTATAGATACTGAAATCGTAAAATTTTGCATTGGAGTCTGCCGCCGGAGGTAGCCTTTCATTTGTCAGCGGTATGCAATAATCGAAAAAGCCCACCGTATCGGTAAGCATCGGATTAAGCTGGTAACGTGTAATGGAATCGTTCATAGTGGCAGGATGCAAAATTACAAATTTTGATTGGCCTGTAACTCCATTTCTGCTGTGAATGCAGTTAAATTATTAACAAGTTTACAAAGTCGTAATTACGCCTGGTAAATATCAGCTTCCGAATGAGCTTCCGGATGTTTTAGTTAGTATGCTGCTTGTCAGATAGTGATACCGCATAAAGCAATGCATAAAATAATTCAGAGTTCTTTGTGAAAATAATAACAGTATTCATTCCTTAACCGCTAAATAAATTCTACCTTTGCACCCGAAATCAGCCTTTTTGTTTTAAGGTGTTGATTGTTAGATTAATAAAGTTATTTATAGTAAATTAAAAACAATATATAACAGAAATGTCAGAAATTATCGGAAAACTGGAAGATTTCAGCCTTACCAAAAGTCCAAAACAGCACGGATCAATCCACAAGATTGGCCTGATTGGGCTGGGGTCGATGGGGCAGGAGATAACCAAAACGATCAGCCACAACGGCTTCGATGTAATTTGCCTCGATATTAATGAGCAGAAAGTGAAAGCCGGCCTCGAGGGAATAACACGCATGCTGGACCAGGAGATACTGCGATGGGGAATGACCAACAGCGAAAAACGGCTTATTATGTCGCGCATAAAAGGAACTGTTGAATACAGTGATCTTGCCGACTGCGATATAGTGTTTGAGGCAATTAATTCGCGAAAAGCCGGAACCAGCCTCGAAATCCGCAAGGAGATACTTCAGAAAGCTGAAAAATATGTCCGCCGCAATACGGTACTTGCTTCGAATACGGCAACCCTGATGATTGCCGATGTGGCTTCTGGTCTCGAATATCCCGACCGTGCAGCCGGACTTCATTTTATGTCGCCAACGGATAATGTAAAGGTGCTCGAAGTTGTACGCAGTGCCCGCACATCCGATGAGGCTTTTGAGGTTCTCAACCGTTTTGTACGTATGCTCGAAAAGAAGCCTATCCCATTGATGGAATCACCCGGTAATGTGACTACTCGAATGTTATGTATAGTGATTAACCAGGCATGTGAAATACTGATGGAAGGCATAGCCTCAACCCAGGATATTGATGAACTGATGAAGACCAGTCTCGGCCATCAGTTTGGTCCTTTTGAAATTGCCGACAGGATAGGCCTGGATAAACTGCAAAAATGGATGGATAACCTGTATAATGAGTTCGGCGAACATGCTTATAAAACGTCTCCCGTTCTCAAACGATTGGTGAGGGCGAATTACCTGGGCAAAGCGTTCGGTCAGGGTTTTTATAAATACGACAACAACGGCAAGATCCTGGAAAGTACAATCACCTGCCCCGAATACAGGTAGTAATTCAATTCAAAAAAACACATCAAATGAAGATTATAGTTTTGAACTGCGGAAGTTCATCCATAAAATACCAACTCTTCGATATGCCTTCGGCCGAAGTTGTTGCGAAAGGCCTTGTCGATAAAATCGGGCTTAAAGGTGCATCCATCAAACACAATATGGCGAACGGGGATGTGCTTAAACTTGAAGGTGAAATTTTAGATCACCAGGCTGGTATCGAGCATGTTCTTGGCATACTTACACATAAGCAATATGGTTGTGTAAAGGAACTGGGCGAGATAGGAGCTGTTGGGCACCGGGTGGTTCATGCCGGCGAGAAATACAATACCAGCGTAGCCATTACAAAAGATGTTATTACCGCCTTGGTGGAATGTATCGACCTGGCACCGCTGCACAACCCGCCCAACCTCGAAGGGATCTATGCCATCACCAAACTCTTGCCTGAAGCTCCCCAGGTTGCTGTTTTTGATACCGCATACCATCAAACCATGACGGAGCAGGCATACCTTTACGGAATCCCTTATTCGCTATACGAAAAATATAAAGTAAGGCGCTATGGATTCCATGGCTCAAGTCATCGTTTTGTTTCGCAGCGGGCCGCTGAAATATTGGGCAAAAAAATTGAAGATATCCGGATCATAAGTTGCCACCTGGGTAACGGCGCTTCAATGTGCGCCATTAAAAACGGAAAGTCATTCGACACCTCCATGGGGATGACACCGGTTGAAGGCCTCGTTATGGGTACCCGCAGCGGCGACCTGGATGCCGGGGCACTTTTGTATATTGCTGATAAAGAAGAGATCAGCATACCATATACAAGCACATTAATTAATAAACATAGCGGTATTCTCGGTCTTTCGGGTGTTTCGAGCGATATGCGGGATGTTGAAACAGCTGCATCGGAGGGAAATCACAGGGCTCAGATTTCGCTTGATATCTATCATTACAGGATTAAAAAATACCTGGGCTCGTATGCCGCTGCCATGGGTGGAGTTGATGTAGTTATATTTACAGGCGGTGTTGGCGAAAATGGCTGGGAAACCCGCCAGGCAGTATGCGAAGGACTCGAATTTATGGGTGTTGAATTTGATGTTGATAAAAATACCAAACTTCGCGGAAAAGAAGCGATTATCAACAAAGCAGGTTCAAAAGTTACTGTAATGGTTGTTCCGACTAATGAAGAACTGGTTATTGCTGAAGATACATTTGGGATTGTAACTGCTTAAAAATTTGATTGATAGTTAAACAACAAAAGGCAGCCTAAAGCTGCCTTTTGTTGTTTAACTATCAAATCCTTCAAAGGTTTTAAACCCTTGAAGGATTCAAATACCACAAAAATTCCACATTGGTTCAATTTCCGAAAAGTATTGCCTGCATTTAAATGGGGCCTAAAAAGGTTGTGGTTTCATGATATTCTGCTTCAACAATTATGTAATTATTCAAGATCCTGTTCTACACCTCGTAAATAGATCACTTTTTTTATCTTGTGCCTGTGTGAATCATAAAAAGTAAACTCTCCATCCCAGCAATAGCGCATTTCATCGTTCCCTGTTAACCATAGTGCTAATCCTTTGTATTCGGGGTTTCCCAGCGAATCGTAACGATTGATACGCATCACGTTATCATTCAGGTACCTGATTCTCATAAGTTTTTCTCCGTAATTGTAATAGACACATCTTCTGGTTTCTTTGCCGTGATTGTACCAGCCTTTGAAAATTCTTTTCTCAGGATTTAATTTTGAAACTTCTACCCAATAGCCGTGCTTTTTCCCGTTTGAGTCAGACTGATTCTTTTTGTGCAAAAAGCTTTGAGGGAAAATATCCACAGAAATTCCCATTAAAAGAATCAGAAGGGAGATGCGGTTGAATTCAGACATTGCTCATTTTATCAGTTAAGTTTAAAATAGATAGGCATAGTAAACTTAGTCCTGACCTGCTTGCCATTCTGGGTGCCAGGTTTCCAATTTGGCATCTCACTTACAACTCTCATTGCTTCCTGATCAAGTCCTCCGCCAACTGCTTTTAGGATTGTTGTGTTGCTTATGGAACCATCTTTTTCAACTATAAAAGAAACATAAACTGTTCCTTGTATACCCTTTTCTGTAGCTTCTTTCGGATACTTTACATTTTTTATCATGTAATTCATACGGGCTTCTTCGCCTCCCGGGTATTGCGGCATATTTTCGACAACCGTAAATACCGGTTCTTCGCCTGCATTGGTTGTAGAAGGAGGTGGTGGAGGTGGAGGGGGAGGAGGCGGTGCGGGAATGGCTTCAGTTGATTTAACTGCTGCCGGAAATTCGTCTGCTGATTGCTGGCAACTGATCGAAAACATCATTACGATACAGGCTGCTACTGGTAACACTGCAATTGCCTTCAGCCGGGCATATCGCGTGCTTGTTTTGTTGAACATGGTTAACCTCCTTTTTATGAGTGAGTAATTGAAATTATTGCCCAGAACAACAGCCAGGGCAGTTTTATCTTGTCCGAATAAAATCCGGGTGTATATAACCGGGTCAATACCGGCTGAAAGAACTGCTTTGTCGGCCTCAAATTCATGATTTTCGCGCAAGGCATTTTCTGTAAGCGGAATAAATGGATTGAACCAGCAAACGATCTGAAAAATCTGGGTACACAGAATGTCAAAACTGTGAAAACCATTAATATGAATTTGTTCGTGCCTTATTACTTCATGCAGTTGATGGGTATCTTTCAGTTTTGCAGGCAGATACATAGTGTTGAAAAATGAGAACGGCGGAATATCGGAACGGATCCAGCGTATTGAAATATCATCATCAGAAAGGGATCCTTTTTGGCGAAGGTTGTAAATGCCCAGTATCCTGATCAGCAGCCTTGCTGTAAAAAATACCATTCCAATCAGGTAAATGTAGCCAAGCAAAGCTGTTAAAGAGATGTTATTTCCTGAAGCAGCGCTGATTTCGACGGGCGACAATGTGATCGATTGCAGGATTCCATTGGCAGGCAGGCTCATCATAGCTTTTGGAAAAGCAGCCGGAACAAATATAAGCAAAGGGATCAGGAACGAAAGAAAAAGGGATGTAAGCAGGTAAACCCTGTTGAACCGGAACAAAGGCTCTTTCCGGAGGAATAATGCATACCCTGAAAAGAATATGCCCAGTGCCACAACCGAGGCGATTGTATAGGGGATTAATGCGTTCATGATTTGGATCTGTTGTGCTGTGTGATCTGTTCGTCAACCAATACTTTAATTTCCTCCAGTTCCCTGATGCTCAGGTTCTCGGTATTTGCAAAAAACGATGCAAGCGCCTTATACGAATTGCTGAAATAGTTCTGCGTGAAATTGTCAAGGTATTCGCGGGAGTACTCGTCTTTGTTC
>JBBQSY010000010.1:0-52720 GCA_038213495.1 Bacteroidales bacterium | reverse complement strand
AATGATAAACGTTAATAAAATCAACCACTTTAACAATATCTTTCATCAACAAAAAGTTAGATATTTCATCAGAGTTGTCTACTACGAAGCCTTGATGCACAGCATCAGGGCTTTTATTTTTTCGGCGGGGATGCAAATTTGTTTGCAAAGCGAAGCGGAAAAAATAAAGCCACAGGCGAATGAAGTGAGACTGAGGCTTTGTTGTTAAGCCCTCCCCCTTTCAGGACCATAAAATAATCCTGTTCTGGCTACATTCCGAATGCCAGCATGTTACATTCATATTTTATGCTGTCTAATTTTCTTAGCATAGAAATTAGAAAGGGGAAATCCCTCTAATACTGACAGACACCCTACATCTTCAGGAAATATCCTGTTTTTGAACTCCTCTTTAAAATTTCATATATTATTCTGTCCTAATATTCTATATTTACCAATTCATAAATCTTCTTAAAAGCAAAACATTTTTTGAGTGCAATGGTTTTATTTTGTGCTCAAAACAAAGTTGATTCCATGAAAATATAATCCGGTTTTTTGAGTTCTATTTCAATAAAATACTTTGGCACTGCATGGGCAAACAGTCTTCTGGTTCCTCGCAGTAAAAATAGAAGTACGGCCGATTAATTAAAATACATCATAAACGAATCATACAAACGGGAACACAATGAAAACAAAATTGACTTTTTTGGTATTGCTGTCGCTATTTTCCTTTTTACTGGTAACAACTTCGTGTAAAAAAGACATTAAAGATACTCCGGCACCTGCAGTTCAGACCAGCAAGGCCTATGCCCAGGAATGGATTTACAACAATATGAAATACTGGTATTACTGGACCAGCCAGATTACAGCCAATCCTGATACCACGTTGGGCTCTGAACCATTTTTCTACTCACTTCTCTATAAAGGGACCAACGGCGACCGTTTCTCATGGATTAACCCTGATTATACCGCCCTTGTAAACCAATTGAACGGAGTAAATAAGGAAGCCGGTTACGACTTCAAACTATATCTTGCTGAGCCTGGCTCTAGCAATGTTATCGGCCAGGTTACATATATCAAAAAAGGATCTCCGGCCGAAATCGCCGGATTGAAAAGAGGGGATATTTTTCCGGAAATAAACGGGACACAGCTCACCACAACCAATTACCATACGCTGTTAAATACCTTAAATACAACTTATACACTCAGGGTAAAGCGTTATGATGCCGATACCAGGGAAGTTTTATCCGACCAGGTTGTTTCACTGAATCCTGTTCAATTTTCGGAAAACCCGGTACTTATGGATACCACCTATACGTTTGCGGATAAAAAAGTGGGATATATGGTCTATAATTTTTTCTCTCCCGGGCTCAACAATTCAAAAACATATGATAATGAGGTTGATGCTGTATTTGCGAAATTCAAATCCGGCGGAGTTAATGAAGTCGTCCTCGATCTGAGGTTTAACGGGGGCGGGGCGATTTCTTCGGCCATTAACCTTGCCAGTTTAATGATTCCTGCCTATACCTCTTCAAAAATATTTGTCAATTACCAGTACAACGACCAGGTACAGGCAGATATTATTAAGGAACCCACGTTAGGAGAAAGCTATCTGCATCAGAAATTTGTATCCAAATCAGGCAATATCGGCAATAACCTGACCCGCATATTTGTGCTTACCAGCAACGGAACGGCTTCTGCCAGTGAACTGATAATAAACGGACTGAAGCCTTACCTGGAAGTCATTCAGGTTGGAGATACCACTTACGGGAAGAACGTTGGATCTATTACCATTACGGATACAAAAAACACTGCAAACACCCTGGGAATGCAGCCCATTGTGCTCAAGTTAACAAATTCATTGGGATCCAGCGATTACACCAATGGCTTTGCGCCCGATCCTGTTAATTTTGATTCCGATAACTATTTCTACCTTCGCCAGTTGGGTGATATCCGGGAGCCTTTGCTTCGCAAAGCCTTGATGGTGATTACCAACGGTTCCATGAAATCCACCGAAAGATTGCCAACTATGGCCGGCAGGGAAATTAAGGGAGCGAATCAGCTGAATCCATACAAAACTTCCATGTACCTGAGTCCGGATATGTTACCGTTTAAATAAACAAAAGCCACTCAGTATCTGAATTTATTTCAACCTGCCGCTGCTAGCTCTGATTACAATGAAATATTTATCTTGTTTTTCTGGCTTTTAATTCCATCGGCAAAATGCAGTCATAAACAAACCTGTTTACAGGTGTAACGATGCCATATTTGGATCCGAGCCTGACAACTATGCCATTTTGATATTCAATTTCCGATGGCTTCTCTTCCAGCACATCCCTTGTTAGTGACGCGGTTGAGCTATAAGGATATGTATCAAGTAACAATACGGATTTATCAACAAAATCCGGTTCAATCCGGATGCCGATCTTTTGTGATAACTGATAAATTTCAGTCATCAATGCTTTCATCATTTGTCGGGTTTCCTTTAATTCTCGAAGTTCACCGTACGTTGTTCGGGTTATTGCCATCAGTCCGCCTAAGCAGATAGGAATAAATTTTTTCCATACATCCGAATTAATATCGTCGGAGATCTGTGCATTTATTCCTGATGCATCGAAAAGCTTCTTGATTTCCAGTATCCGGCTGGTTATTGAGTTATCGGATTCGCCAAAAAGAATAGTGGGAGTAACACCAAAATGTTTAATAATTCCCGGTGCTTCAATTTTACTGAATATTTTGCACAATCCGCTGATGATATTCTTTTCGTTGATATGTACCTTTAATTCATCAACCGCCGATACGCCATTCTGTAGCGGTAAAATCACCGAATCTTCTTTGAGAACTGGTAACAGTTCAGCGGATATCTCTTTGATCTGCCAGGCCTTTACCGCCAGGATGATCAGATCACTTTTGCCGATATCACGGATTTCCCTGCAAACTTTAACGGAACTGAGGTGAAAATCTCCGAGAATACTCTTTACCGCCAGTCCGTTCGACTCAATAGCTTTAAAATGCTCGCCCCGGGCTAAAAAGGTTACATCATATCCGGCTTTGGCTATTTTTGCTCCAAAATAACCTCCTACCCCACCGGTTCCTATTATGGCAATTTTCATACTGTAAATATATATGTTGTATGGCTTATTTATTAATTCTGGTTTTTTCTGATTAATTTACTTAGAGCCAAAAGCGATGTAAATTTAGCAAAGAATACATACAATATCCCATTTGTAGAACCATGTATTTTCGCCTGAATAAAGATAAATCCAATAGCCGCCAATCAAAATCCTTTATCTTTGTAAATCGTGTCTCAATATATTGCGGCAAATACTCCTATGAAAACAGGCACTTTGCTTTTTCTTTTATTTATCACTTCATCCGCATTATTTAGCCAGCAGAAAAGCTACAAACGCGGTGTTGCCTACGGATACCACGGGACTGCTGATATAAATACCGCATCGGCAGGAATCTCCTGGTGGTACAACTGGGCTGCCGAGCCGGATGCACCAGTACTGACCACTTATTCGAATTATAATGTTGATTTTACTCCGCAGGCATGGAATGCATCGGGAATAAACAAGGTCAATGCATGGGTAATGCAGGATAATAAAGTGAAATACCTGCTTGGATTTAACGAACCCAATTTCAAAGACCAGGCCAATATGACACCCTCGCAGGCGGCTGCAGCATGGCCTCAACTGGAAGCGATTGCCAATCAATACGGCCTTAAATTAGTGAGTCCTGCTGTAAATTACTGCGGCAATTGCGTGTCGGAAAACGGCGTTACGTATACCAACCCGTTTAAATGGCTTGATGATTTCTTTACTGTCTGTGTGGGATGCAGGGTCGATTATATTGCGCTGCACTGGTATGGCGGCGGCAATTCCATGACAGGGTATGTAAATGATGCCCGTAAATACGGAAAACCTATCTGGATAACCGAATATGCCAACTGGGACAATGGTGTTACGCCCGAAAACCAGAAAAATTATCTGGCGGGCACAACCAACTTTTTGGAGCGCGATCCGGATGCTTTTCGTTATTCCTGGTTTATAGGAAGAACATCAGGAGGAATTACCACGTATCCTTACCTGGATTTGTATGGAGCTTATGGCAAAATGACTGATTTAGGTCAGATTTATCTGGATATCCCCGTGTATGATTCGACCCGTGTTTTCCAGGTCCCCGGGAGAATTGAAGCCGAGGAATATTACCTGCAAAATGGCCTGTTTGCAGAATTAACAAGTGATACCGACGGGTTTATGAATATTGGATACACTGACAGCGGCGACTGGCTGAAATATAAAATATTTGTTTCCGAAAACGGGGTATATACGCTAAGCAGCCGGTATGCCGGTACAACAGCCGGTCAGTTTGATGTGTATGTGGATAATGTGAAGAAAACTACCGTGAATACCACCAACACTTCGGGATGGCAGAACTGGTCTTCAACATTAACGCCCCTGAACCTTACTGGCTGTTCAGGGGTTTCATCCTTTATTTACCTTCATTAAAATCTATAAGTACTCCGTGAAATATTTCCCGGTTCCATTTCACCCGGGTCATATACGCGATAGGGAATACAGCACTGCCATTGGTTCCGAGTTTGGCAAAAGCTTTGTTTTTTTCATCCTCTGTCCAATCGGTTTCTTTATATAATTCAACCTGGCCCTTGCTGGTAATAATTACCGGTTGAATCAGTTCGATATCTCCTCCTTCCTGAGGGGAACAAAAACCTATATGTTTCGATCTGTTATTGAAAACAAAATCAGTCACAACAATGTAAGTTACATTGCTATCTTCAATGACTTCTGTTTTATCCGATGCCCCGACATATTCAATATTATCCGCCATCCAGTATTCCCATACTTCATTTTCAAGCAAATCATTTTTCGTCAGTTCTGCGAGTTTTTTAGGGTTCATTTCAAATGTTTTAAATAGAAATCATCATTCTTAGCAGGTCTTTCCACCATCAGCCAAGGTGTAGCATCTTATAACAAATGGATTAAAAAACATACCCTCCACTAATTTAGCGAACTTACAAAGATTTTGGTATGTTTTTATAATAATAATACAAATATTTTTTTCATGTGCCAAACGGATGCAACGAATGCCTCATGCGGGCAATTCTGAAACTATTTCCATCTTTGGTTATCCCGTGCAGCTTCACAAAATTCCTGGCAAACTATTGTCCCGGTTAAAGTATCAGTTTGGCATCCAAATCACTCCTATCCCTTTATATCAGAAACAATTATGATAAAATCCGGGAATTAGGCTACCTTTGCAAAAATTATAATTTCAGATAAAATACCGGGTAAAAGGGTCAATAAACACTTGAAATCCATATACATCCGGCACAAACTGAGCAAAGCAAAAATTACTCATGGGAAATATTCTGGCCATTGTTGGCCGACCAAATGTTGGGAAAAGCACTTTTTTTAACCGGCTTACCGGATCACTCGAGGCCATTGTGGACCCTACAAGCGGAGTTACCCGCGACCGTCATTACGGGCACAGCGATTGGAATGGAATTGAATTTTCGGTTATTGATACAGGCGGTGTAGTTATTGGCGGCGACGATGTATTCGAAGCCGAAATAGTGAAACAGGTAGAACTTGCTATTGAAGAATCCGACGTTATTCTTTTTATGGTTGATGCCCGCGAAGGCCTTACCCCTCTTGATAAAGATGTTGCAAAACTAATCCGACGTTCACCTAAAAAAGCGTTTCTGGCTGTGAATAAAATCGACAGTCCCGATAAGTTTCACGAGATTTCCGATTTTTACAGCCTTGGGTTTAAGGGTATATTTGGCATTTCTTCTTCCAACGGAGGTGGCACAGGCGACCTGCTCGATGAAGTTGTTAAAGAATTCAATAAAGATACCCCCGAAACCCTGCCCGACCTGCCGAAGTTTACTGTTGTAGGCAGGCCAAATGTCGGCAAATCATCCTTTATCAATGCCTTGCTCGGCGTTGAACGGAACATTGTAACTCCCGTTGCCGGAACTACGCGCGACAGCATTTATACACGGTACAATTCGTTTGGCTTCGATTTCCTGCTGGTTGATACAGCCGGGTTACGTAAAAAATCAAAAGTGTCGGAAAATATTGAGTTTTACTCCGTTATGCGCTCCATCCGGGCCATCGAAAGCAGCGAAGTGGTTTTCCTCATGCTCGATGCAACGCAGGGTTGGGAATCGCAGGATATGAATATCTTCCGTTTGGCTCAAAACAACCACAAAGGAATTGTAATAATAGTAAATAAATGGGACCTGGTCGAAAAGGATACACACACCCATAAATATTACGAAGAGGCTATCCGTAAAAATATTGCGCCATTCAGCGATGTTCCCATTGTTTTTACATCGGTGCTTACTAAGCAACGCATTCACAAAGCCCTTGAAGAAGCTACTGCCGTTTACGAAAACCGCAGGAAACGCATTCCCACCCGCAAACTGAACGATGTGCTTTTACCCATTTTTGCCGGCACCCCGCCGCCATTCATCAAAGGCAAGGAAGTGAAAATAAAATACATCACACAGATCAAAACGGCTTATCCCAGCTTTGTCATTTTCTGTAATCTCCCGCAATACGTAAAGGACCCATATAAGCGCTATGCCGAGAACAGGATACGCGAGGAATTTAACTTTACCGGCGCTCCGATGGAAGTGTATTTCAGGAAAAAATAAATTATATCGGATTGTGGATGTCGGATTGTGAATGTCGGATATTTGATTTCGGATTGCGGATGTCGCATGTCGAATTTCGTAGCTCAGTACTAAAATAATCTAATTCCGAATTTCAAAATCCGAAATCATAAATTTTTAATGGGAAACGAAACTTTACGTATTGATAAATGGCTCTGGGAAGTCCGGCTCTTCAAGTCGCGCAGCCTGGCAACCGATGCGTGCAGAGCCGGAAAAGTTAAGATGGATGGCTCAAATGTGAAAGCTTCCAAAGAAATTAAAGAAAGTGATGTGATCACTGTCAGCCTGAACCCGCTATTTAAGACAGTGCGTGTAAAGCAATTTCCCAAAAGCCGGATAAATGCCAAACTGGTACCCGAATTTATGGACGACCTCACCCCAAAGTCCGAATACGACAGGGTGAAAGTAATTGACGACACCAACAGCGAATACCGCGACCGCGGAATCGGGCGGCCTACCAAAAAACAACGCCGTGTTATCGACCAGTTGAAGAACAGCAAGGATTCGTGGTAGGGATAAAATGTTTCAGTCCCGATAGCTATCGGGATTCAGGGTTTCAAAGGTTCAATACTTTGCGTTCAATGCCTGCGGCGTTCAATGCTTCGCGTTCAAGGGTTCAAAGCTTCGCATTCAAGGGTTCAATGCTTCGCGTTCAATGCCTGCGGCGTTCAAAGCTTCGCGTTCAAGGGTTTTGTGTTTTGATGTTTTTCTATCAATTTAGTTTCATTTCAATCCCTTTCAGTCTCATCAATCCCATCAATCCCTTCAATCCCACCAATCCCTTTCAGTCTCATCAATCCCTTCAATCCCATCAATCCCTTCAATCCCATCAATCCCATCAATCCCATCAATCCCTTTCAACCCCTTTCAACCCCATCAATCCCATCAATCCTATCAATCCCTTTCAATCCCATCAATCCCCTAATCTACCAACAATACAAGTCCCTTCAGGTATTCCCCCTCCTGATGGAAAATATTAACCGGGTGATCGGGCGGTTGCGAAAGATGTTGGATAATCCGTACCCGGCGTCCGGCATCAATGGCTGCAGCCGTTACGGCCGAAGTAAACATCTGCCTGTCGACTACCTGCGAACAGGAGAAAGTGAACAAAATCCCTCCCTGTTTAATTTTGGCAATAGCCATGGCATTCAGACTGCGATACCCTTTGAGAGCCTGGATTCGTGAAGCCACATTTTTGGCATAGGCAGGCGGATCGAGCACGATAACATCATAAAAACCTTGTTCCATTGTTTCGATGTATTTACGGGCATCGGCAGTAATACATTCATAATTCGCTGAACCAAATCCGTTGAGTTCCATGTTTTTCACGGCCAATGCAACGGCTGGCGCCGAACTGTCGACAGTATGCACAACTTTTGCTCCTGCCCCGGCAGCGTACACCGAAAAGCCTCCTGTATACCCAAACATGTTTAAAACATTTTTGCCTGCCGAATACTTCGCAAGCAATTCGCGGTTTTCGCGCTGATCGAGAAAAAATCCTGTCTTCTGTCCGCTCACCGCATCCACGTGAAAATGATACCCGTTTTCGAGAATTTCACATTCACCTACCTTGCCTATCAGGAATCCATCTTCGACTGTGCGCCCGGTCATTTTTCGTATAGCATCCGCACTTTTGTCATATACTGTCGTGATCTGGCCTTTGCCGGCGGCAACAATTGACTCAGCCAGTGTTTGCCTTATATCGAGCATACCGGTCGAATGCGCCTGCAAAACAGCCAGGTTTCCGTACACATCAACAATTAGCCCGGGCATACTGTCACCTTCATTATGAACAAGCCGGAATGCATTTGTAAGAGGATTATCCGTAAGCCTGACTATGTTCCGAACCTGCCAGGCATCATTGATCTTTGATTGCCAGAAGGCTGGTGATATTTCCTGCCTTTCGAACGCGAATAATTTTACAGCCAGAGAGCCCGGCATGCAGTGGCCTGTAGCCAGGTATGACCCTTTCGAAGAAAAACACTCCACAATATCGCCTTCAGCCGGTTTTCCAATGGTTTTATCAATAGCTCCTGAAAAAATCCAGGGATGAAAACGCAGAACCGGGCCTTCTTTCCCGGGTTTCAGAATAATTTGCGGATAATTTGTCATATTCGTTCGGTATTTTGCAAAGATAACTAAATGCAACGACGATGCGAAGAACAAAACAGCCGGGTCAAAAGATCGGAATCCGGCGAAAAGTGACGGAACCGGGAAAAGCATTTGTATGCATCAGGCAGTTATTTGTTTTTATAAGTCTTATAAAAGCTGTCGAATTGCTCCCTCAAACCCTAAGATAAAACGACCAATTCTGTTGTTAAGTGACTTGTCTTTTTAGTGTTTTTACTGCCGTATTATGCCTGAAAAAGCAACAATATGATAAAATTTCGGTCAAAAATGTAAAATATCTTATCATTGATGAAAAATAATAATGCCCTGCAGACCTTGTTATTACTGTCTTTTATGAATATTTTGATAGACTTTTTATAAATTTTAACCAATTTAAAACAAATGATTGTAACTTTGCACCTTATAAAACCTTTAATCAGAAAGATATTATGAAAAAATTAATGTTATTGATGCTGATTCCGGCCATGTTGTTGACCGTGAGTTGCAATAAGATGAAAGAAGAAAATGCCAGGTTAAAATCTAAAAACGACAGCCTCCTCGCACTTGGCTACCAGAAGGATACAACCGTTATGGAATTTGTAAGGGCCTTTAATGAGATTCAATCGAACCTCGACTCTATCAAAATGAAAGAGAATATTATCGGTCAGAATACAAAGGGCGGAACAGAAGTTCAGGCCAGCGCTCGCGAACAGATCACCGGTGACATTAAAGCTATTTATGAAATGTTGCAAAAGAACCGCAATATGGTGGCTTCATTGCGCAGACAATTAAATTCTTCCACGGTTAAGAATAAGGAGCTGGAGAAAATGATCGAAAACCTGAATCAGTCCATTATTGAGAAAGATGCTCAGATTGCTGAATTAAAAGATCAACTGGGTAAATTAAATATTAAAGTAGCTGATTTGGATAACCAGGTTGCAACACTCAACACTAACCTTGATAACCTGGGTGCAGATAACAAAGCAAAACAACAAACCATTGACGAGAAAACAGCCGCCCTCAACACCGGGTATTATGTTATAGGTACCTCCAGGGAGCTTATGGATAAACAGATTATTGATAAAACAGGCGGTTTTATCGGAATTGGTCGCACCAAAACCCTTACTCCTGAATTTGATAAATCCAATTTCACTAAAATTGATATTACTACACTTACCGAAATTGCTATCAATAAAAAGAAAGCGGTTTTACTCTCAACTCATCCTGCAGGCTCCTACAAATTTGAAGGTGCTGACAAGAAATCAGTTGACAAACTGGTTATCCTGAACTACAACGAGTTCTGGAACAAGAGCAAATACCTTGTAATAATTGCCAACTAAGAACATTTACCACAATTAACAGAGAACCGGTTCCGAAAGAACCGGTTTTTCTGTTTATGCCGTTAGCAAACCGAAAAACTTATATCTGAATTTCACTTTCCCTCACTAAATAAAACAGTACATTTGCGCATGAAAATCAAATCCATCCTTTTTGCATTCGCATTGTTACCAATGCTTGCATGCAATGCCCAGCAGGCAAAGTCCACTTCGAAAACAGCTAAACAACCTTTCGTAGCCATGTTTTATAATGTGGAAAACCTGTTCGATACCCAGAATGATCCGAAAACCAACGATGACGAATATACCCCTACAGGCAAAGTACCATGGACGGAAGAACGGCTTGAAACCAAGATTAAGCATATCGGGCAGGTAATGACCGACATTACAAGTCCGGCAATGCCCGACCTCGTTGGATTTGCGGAAGTTGAGAACCTCCAGGTCCTCGAAATGGTGACTTCTTCAGCCCTCCTCAGCAAAACAAATTACAGCATTGTCCACTACGACAGCCCTGACGAACGCGGTATTGATGTAGCCCTGCTTTATAACCCACAGACATTTACAGTGATTTCGTCTGAACCTCTGAAGGTTGTACTTCCGCAAAATGACCGTACCCGGGATATACTTTATGTAAAAGGGAAACTTAAATCAGGTGAAGTGCTTCATGTTTTCATCAATCACTGGCCTTCGCGCCGTGAAGGATCAGAAATATCAGAGGCAAAACGTATGGCCGCTGCAAGTGTTTTGAGGGCTAAAATTAACGCCATTCAAAAACTCGAAAAATCGGCCAATATCCTAGTTCTTGGTGACTTTAATGATGAACCCTCCGATAACAGCATCACCAAAGGCTTAAATGCACTGAGTCCCGATCAGCCAGCCAATGGCAACAACTTATACAGTATGTTATATCCGCAGTTTAAAAAAGGAGAGGGCAGCCTGTATTACAAAGACTGGGATCTGTTCGACCAGATTATAGTGTCGGGGAACCTGCTAACACGTAAAAAAGGTTTTCATACTTCTTTGAACGATGCATCAATCTTTAAAGCAGAATATCTTCTTTTTAAAAACAAATCAGGAGATTCGAGACCTAACCGCACTATGGGCGAAAAATACTTTGGCGGATACAGCGATCACCTCCCGGTTCTGGTAAAGTTTTCCCTGAATTAAAGAGGTTCTGTTTTAGAATGATGTAGGTCAGAAATTACAAAATAGCAGTGCAAAGGATATGGTGCATAGTGCTTGGTGCATGGTGCTTGGTAGTCTGCAATCTGAATTTGGCATATGTATGTTTTTCAAATCAAATTTACTATGCAGTAATTCCTAAGCACTGATCCCGATAGCTATCGGGACTATGCGCTATGCACTTAAAAATTAATTACCCACAATCACTTAAAACACAACCAATAAATATAAGTGTGGCGCGGGCTGTATTAAAGCCTCCTTTAAACTTTACTGATTATTCCGGTTAAATTTTCGGGTGCATCGGCATTTCATACGTGTGCCGTGGACCTATTTCAACGGTTCAGTTTCGGGCATGCGGGGAACCTGATCGAAGTCGACCTCCCGTGTTAAAACTCCTGTTGTGTCGTAAAACAGCCATTTCCCGACACGTGCATCATTAAGGTACATGCCTTCTATATATTTTTTCCCGTTTGGATGGTAGGCAACACCTTTCCCATTGCGTTTCCCGTTTTTATAATCGCCTTCGCTCCATAATGTTCCATTTTCGTACCAGGCTTTCCAGAGTCCGTTGCGCGCATCATCCTTGTATGTTCCGTCCAGTTTGGCCTGCCCGTTTTCGTAGTATACCACTTCCCGGTCGAGAACAAGGTTTCCGGCATTTTTATGGTAATACTTTTCTATCCTCGGATTACCGTTTTCGTAGGTAGCTTCAATCACTTTTTTCTGCGAACAGCCAAAAGCAAGGAAAGATAGCAATATGATAATCAGCGCTTTATTCATTATTGGTTTTTATCTGTCGAAAGTTATTCTTAATCCTTTTATTTCATCATTTATCATACCGTTATCGAAAACAATGTTGCCGTTTACAAAAGTTTTCTCCACACGGGCACCGAACGTGGTACCTTCGAAAACCGACCATCCGCATTTGTACAGGATATTATCTGTTTGAACCGTAAATTCAGAGTCCGGATTAACCAGCACAAGGTCGGCAAAATAACCGGGGCGGATAAATCCCCGTTTTTCGATATTGTAACATATGGCAGGAGCATGGCACATTTTTTCGACCAGGGTCTCCAGTTGCATCTTTCCCTGCTTCACCAGCTGGAGCATAGCCTGTAAGGAGTGCTGAACAAGAGGCGTGCCCGATGGCGCTTTAAAATACGTATCTGCCTTTTCGGCAGCCAGATGCGGAGCATGATCCGTGGATATTATATCAACCTTGTTTTCCAGAAGTCCTTGCAGCAGGGCAGCCCGGTCCGAAGCAGATTTAATGGCCGGGTTAACTTTAAGCCTTGTGCCAAGGCGGGCATAATCTTCATCACAAAACCACAGGTAGTGTGTGCAGGCTTCGGTAGTGATACGTTTCTGATCCAGAGGCAAGGTGTTGTCGAGCAGGGAAAGCTCAGCCTCTGTGGACAAATGGGTGATATGCAGACGGGTATTGTATTTCCGGGCCAGGGTAACAGCCAGTTCGCTGGATCGGAAACAGGCTTCGGAACTTCTGATTACAGGATGCATTTCAATAGGTACATCTTCGCCATATTTTTGCCGCATGGATTCACTGTTGGCCTGTATGGTTTTTTCATCCTCGCAGTGAGCAGCAACAGGAACAGGTGATCTTTTAAATATTTCTTCCAGCGTACTTAATTTATCAACCAGCATATTGCCCGTGGATGCGCCAAAAAAAACTTTTACACCACATACTGTTCGTGGATCAGCATTTACAATTTCGTTGATGTTATCGTTACTTGCTCCCAGGAAAAAGGAGTAATTAGCCAATGATTTTCCGGCTGCCAATGCCATTTTTTGTTCCAGCAGTTCAAGTGAAACCGTTTGAGGCTTAGTATTAGGCATTTCGAAAAACGAGGTCACCCCGCCGGCAACTGCAGCACGACTTTCGGACAGGATATCTGCTTTTTGGGTTAATCCCGGCTCGCGAAAATGCACATGGCAATCGATGATCCCCGGAAGTAAAAGCAATCCGCCGGCATCAATTATTTTGTAATTATCCTCAGGCACCATGTCGCCTTCACCAACAAGCTGAATCATTTGACCGCTTATCAGCACATAGCCGTTAAACTTCCGGCCTTCGTTTACAATAAGAGCATTTCGGATTAATATAGTCTGCATAATCATAGGATTGGCGTTGCTGGTAAACAGCTGCAAAAATACTCTACTTCAGGTTTAAATCGGAGTTCTGTCATCCATATCTTACTGTTTTTCAAAAAAAAATCCCTTTAAAGCTTTTACTTCAAAGGGGGCATCATATATTTCACAGTATATAATTTTAGATGGTAAGCGGTTTTATCTTTTTAAACCGCAGGCTGATTACGCCAAGGAATGCTTCTTTAAATATACCTGAACTCATTTTCGAAGTTCCTTCGGTCCTGTCGGTGAAAATTATCGGCACTTCGGTAATTTTAAAACCTAGGCGCCAGGCTGTATACTTCATTTCTATCTGGAAAGCGTAGCCCATAAATTTCACAGCTTTCAGGTCGATTGAACGAAGCACTTTTGCCTTGTAACATTTAAAACCTGCTGTGGTATCGGCTACAGGCATTCCAAGTATGAATCTCACATACATCGAAGCACCATACGACATCAATACGCGCCCCATTGGCCAGTTTACCACATTAACGCCTTTGATGTACCTTGAGCCTATAGCCATATCTGCACCTCCCGTCGCACATGCGTCGTAAAGGCGCACCAGATCATCGGGGTTGTGCGAAAAATCGCAGTCCATTTCAAAAATATATTCATAATTTTTAGCCAGGGCCCACAAAAACCCTTCAATATAAGCAGTTCCGAGGCCAAGTTTGCCTTTGCGCTCCAGTAAAAAAAGCTTTCCTTCGAATTCAGGCAACAGGCTTTTAACAATTGCAGCTGTGCCATCAGGTGAATTATCCTCCACGATGAGCAAATGAAAGTCTTTGGTCAACGAGAAAACCTTGCGGATCATCTTTGCGATGTTTTCCTTCTCGTTATAGGTTGGAATAATTACAAGGCTATCGGACACAGGGAGTTAGTTTTGGCCCGACGAAATTATAAAAAATTACCGACGAACTGATATTTTTAAGAACTCTTGTGAATCTGCCACCGACAAATTAAGTTGACAAGCAGTATCTATTTTTGTACAATCACTTTTTTGGACCATTTAACGAAACATTTATTTTTTATATCGCATTGCCTTACAATATCTTATAAATGTTATTTATACAAATTCTATTTAAAACATATTTTTTATTTTTTATGATCATCCTTGGAGAAAAAATGTAGTTTTGTAGCCTGAAAAATTGCCCCCCTGGCAATATTTAACATTAACCTAACTAATCCCACAAGCTTATGAAAATTCTTTTACTCCTGTTTTTTGTATTTATGGCCTCCATATTTACATATGCTCAAACACCAACCGATCTTTTCTTCTCCGAATATATTGAAGGAAGCGGCAACAACAAAGCGGTTGAAATTTACAATCCTACCAGTCAGACCATTGATCTTAGCAAATATTCTATAGCCCGTTACAGTAACGGTAGTTCTGTTTATACTGAGGGCGGCATCACCCAGTTAGTAGGCACAATAGCCCCATACAAAACATTTGTTTTTGTAAACGGACAAACTGTGGATCAAACTACTTCGCCTAAATGCAGCCCGATTCTTCAGGCTCTCGGCCAACAGCTTGATCATGCTTATCCCGCCCCAACGTATATGAATGGCAACGATGCCATCGCACTTTTAAAGCTGGTAGGCACCACCCTTACTCCAATTGATTTGATTGGCCAAATTGGTCAGGGCGCCACCATTTCGGCTGAAACCGGATGGTCGAAAACTAAAGATACCACTGTATCTTATAAAAACGCTGCCGGAGATGTTATAACCGGTAAAGTAATTAACTATGTTGTGCAAGGCAAATCAGCAACAGTTAATGGTGTTGCCAGTACAGCCCAATTCGGACCTTTCTGGCTGGCCTGGACAGCTAACCATACTTTAATTCGCAAACCGACTATTGTTAAAGGTGTTGTAGCCAATCCAAATCCATTTATAGTAAGCAAAGAATGGGATACACTTGCGTCGGTTATAAACGGAAGTGGTGTTTTAAGTGCTGAAGATATCTGGACTAACCTGGGGAAACACAGGTGTGTGGCTGATCCCGATTTTAACCTGAGCCTGGAAAAAGCTCCTGCCGGATCAATGGGAATGTCTTTATATCCGAACCCTGTAATTTCTGACCATTTTACTATTTCCTCACATTCTCCTGTTGTTGAAGTTGAAATATTCTCGGTAATAGGCCGCAGTGTCTTCAAACAAAAATACAATAAAGGACAGCAACAGATTGAAATCGGGTCGCTGGACCTGGAAAAAGGCATGTACCTTGTAAAAGCCACTTCGTCCGATAACAGTACATCTGTTAAGAAGATTCTGGTTAAGTAGCAATAAGATTTAATTTCATTAAACAAACAGGTATCTGAATGTGAACAGTGTTTCAGTTCGGGTACCTGTTTAAATATAAATCCATCCCAATGATTCGTAAATTTTTCCTTTTTTCTTTCCTGTTTTGTATTGCTGTAGCAGTATTTGCTCAAAAACAGGTAGTTAGCGGAGTTGTAAAAGACTCCATATCACAAGAAACCATTATCGGCGCCAATATTGTTATTAAGGGCACCACCACCGGTACCTCTACTGATATAAACGGGAATTTTGCCCTGCAGTTGAATAAAGGCAAATACACCCTGCAGGTATCTTTTATCGGGTATACCACAATATTGAGAGATATAACTGTAACCGACGGGCCGCAGAAACTGACATTTAACCTTAAATCGTCAGTCGAAATATCGGGTGTTGAAGTAATTGCTGACTACGCCAAGGTGCGGGAAACTCCCGTTGCGTTCACCAATTTAACTCCTGCTAAAATTGAGGAACGCTTGTCGGGTCAGGATATTCCATTGTTGCTTAATAAAACTCCCGGAGTTTATGCTACTTCGCAAGGAGGTGGCGATGGCGATGCACGTATTACCATCCGTGGTTTCAACCAGCGTTTTGTTGCTGTAATGATTGATGGCTTACCTGTAAATGATATGGAAAATGGCTGGGTATATTGGTCGAACTGGTTCGGGCTGGATGCTGTAACACGCGACATACAGGTTCAACGCGGCCTGGGAAGATCAAAGCTGGCTCTTCCTTCGGTAGGCGGAACCATGAATATTGTTACCAAAGGAATTGATAACAAAAGGCAGCTCAGCATCGAACAGGGTTTGGACGACCAGGGCAAATCAACTACTAATGTTGGATATACATCCGGAAGACTAAACCACGGTTGGGCTATTACTGCAGCATCAGCTTTTAAAAAAGGAAACTCATGGGTGGAACAAACCGATGTAACTGCATTTTTCGCTTATCTGAAGGTCGATAAAATATGGGGCAAGCATTTAACCAGCATTACGGGCTTTGGTGCACCGCAGACTCACATCGACCGCAGCTACAAAAGGGGCATTGCCGATTACGACACCAACTATGCAAAAAGTTTAGGTATTACTTCGAAAGATATACCAAAAACTTTCAGCAACGAGGGAATAGGATACAATTCGCAATGGGGTTATATAAAGCGCGATGCCGAAGTATGGAACAGTGATCAAACCGAACGTATTATTGATCCCACTGCAAAAAAAGTAGCCCTTAACGGAAGTGTGAATACCTATTTCAAACCACAGTATAGCCTGCGTGACTCGTGGAATGTGAACGAACGCCTGCTTATCACCAATATCCTTTATCTGTCGACCGGTAACGGAGGTGGTGCACGCCCCCGCATCAGTCTGAAAAATACACAATATGTTACCAATAAAGTTTATACCGATAATCCTGAAAAGTACGGGCTGGAAGATATCGGGCAGATTAACTGGCAGGAAATCTATGACCTGAACAGCAAGCCTTATCAAGGGATTTTCGGAGTTACATATCCGATCAATCCCATTTACAGTGATAAACTTTATTATTCGAACAATTATCTTGCCCGGGCAACCAATAACCATGTTTGGGTAGGTTTACTTTCCACTTTTTCGTATAAACTCAATAACGAGTTTAGCCTGTCGGGAGGAGTTGATCTGCGGTCGTATAAATCGGAACATTATTACCAGGTAACCGACCTGTTAGGTGGTGACTACGTGATAGATAAATATGATACACGCAACGATTATGCAGCTAATCCAATGTTAGCTGTTAAGCATGTTGGCGATAAGGTTTATTTTTTCGACAGCGGACTTGTAAAATGGGGCGGTCTCTTTGGATTGCTTGAATACAAAGTGGGGAAAATCAATACTTTTCTGAATCTCACTACTTCTATGGTTGGGATGAAGAAGAATGATTATTTTGGCAATACTGCATCGGCATGGCTATACAAGCATGGCTACACAGCAAAAACCGGACTCAATTACAATATCGACAAGCATAACAATGTGTTTTTCAATGTAGGATATCTCTCGAAAGTGAAAGATTTTAATTCCTATTTCACTGGTTATACTTCCAGATTCCTGCCTGATTCAATTACTAAAAACGAGCGTGTTAAAGCAATTGAGTTCGGGTACAGCTATAACAGCAAAGTATTTACAGCTAATGTAAACACCTATTATACCAAATGGGAAAACAAACCAACCTCACAGGTTAAAAGTAAACTTGACGACAAGAACACCTATGGTGACATTCCCGGAATGGATGCCTTGCATAAAGGGATAGAACTTGATTTTATTTATAAAATAACCAAGAAACTCGATTTCCAGGGACTTGCATCGATAGGCAGCTGGAAATGGAATAAAAAAATCGAAAATCTCCAGATGTATTATACCGATACGAAAGAACCTGCTAATCAAATCAGTTTCGATGCCACCGGAATACATGTGGGCGATGCGGCACAAACCCAACTGGGAGCCAGCATACGCTACGAGCCTATAAAAGGATGGTATATTGACATCGGTGGTACATTTTTCGACAGGTATTATGCCGATTTCAGCCCAGAAGCCAGCAACGACGCCAATGGAGATCCGGTTGAATCATGGATGATGCCATCTTACACTTTAATGGACCTGCATACCGGATACCGTTTTAAGCTGGAAGCTATGAAAAGGCTTAATTTTACCATTAAACTCAATGTACTTAACCTGCTGGATAAGATGTATATAAGTGATGCGAAAAACAATGATTCCTACTTACAGGATGGGTATGTATTTCAAACCTTCGATGCCCGTTCGGCCTCTGTATTTATGGGAGCAGGTCGCCGGGTTTCAGTCTCACTGAAAGTCTTTTTTTACTAAACCATCTCATACTCAACGGAGAGATATTTAACAATTGATACTGCACTAATAAATGAAATAATATGAAAAAGAAATTAATTCTTGCACTTGTATTACTGGGTATAACAGTTCTGACAAATGCACAAACTACCATACTCGAAGCCCGTAGTAAGGCAGTTGGAACCGTAGTAACCGTTACAGGCATTGCCACAAATGGCAGTGAATTAGGGCCTATCCGTTATTTTCAGGATAAAACGGCCGGCATCGCTGCCTATGGCACCATTGTTAATACCGTAAACAGAGGCGATTCGGTTACCATTACGGGGACGCTTAAAAACTACAACCAGCTTCTTGAACTTGACCCTACAACGAGTGTTGTTGTCGTAACTCCCGGAAAACCGCTACCGGCACCTATTGTGTTAACCCCTGCCCAAATTTCCGAACCTTACGAGGGAAGGCTGCTTAAAATAAATGATTGTATTTTTAAAGATGCGGGACTCAGTTTCACAGGTAATAAGAAATACGAGTTCACAGCCAGCGGGGCAACCGGTTACATCTATGTAAAAACAGGCCAGAATATTGTTGGCACTGTTATTCCTAATGGCATGGTGAACATAACAGCCATCTGCTCACAGTTCGATTTCGCAAACCCTACGGCCGGCTACCAGTTATTACCACGTGATGTGAACGATATTCACCTCACCAGTTCCATATATCTGACAGGAACTTTGACGAATACAGCATTTACTAAAACTACGCTTGATTTCAGCTGGAATACAAATATTACAGGTACAACCGAGATGTTCTACGGCTTATCGGAGGGAACAATAAAATCGAACAAAACCAGCGGAACCGGAGGCTCAACCAGTCATGCAATTGCATTAACAGGGATCACGGCAGGGCAGGTTATCTGGGCACAGGCATTTTCGGTAAATGGCATTGATACTGCCTATTCAGGAGTTCTTCCTTTTGCGACCATTTCGAACTCAACCGGCAATATAAAAGCTTATTTCAACAGCCCCGTTGACGTTTCGTATTCCACCGGGGTAAATGCTATTTACCTGCCACAGACTATGGACGATACTTTGATAAAGTATATCAACCGTGCTAAATATTCGATTGACCTCACCATGTACAACTTCAACAACCAGGGCATGAGCAACATAAGCACAGCCTTGAAAGCTGCTGCAACACGTGGTCTTACTGTTCGCGTTATAGGTTGCGGCACTACTGCAAACCTCGGTATTGACGAACTTGCAGGATCGGCTGTGAATGTGCTTATAGGGCCGAATAGTGCCAACAGGACCGGTATAATGCACAACAAATTCATACTGTTCGACACCGAGTCGGCAAGCCCCAACGATCCGCTGGTATGGACAGGTTCGACCAATTTAACTGACGGACAGATAAACCTGGATGCAAATAATGTAATCATTATTCAGGATCAGAGTCTGGCACGCGGATATAAAATTGAATTTGAAGAAATGTGGGGATCAAACACTGCCACACCAAATGCCACCAATGCCAAATTCGGATTTTATAAAAAGAACAATACACCGCACGAATATGTTATCAACGGGAAAAGGGTCGAATCTTATTTCAGCCCGACGGATGGCGTGAATGCAAAGATCGTACAGACAATTAACACCGCTGATAAAGATTTAAGCATTGCTACCATGCTTATTACACGCACCGAAATGGCCGATGCAATTGCTGCCCGTAAAACTGCAGGTGCCGCAGTAAATGTGATCACTAATGCCGAAGGCAATAATGCGACACTGGTGAACTCTATCCTTTCGGCTTCCTTAGGCACGCATTATACATTCGACAATGTGAGCAGTGGAATAATGCATAATAAATATATGATTGTTGACCAGTCAGCAACGGCATCAGATCCCCAGGTTTTTACGGGTTCGCACAACTGGAGCGCGGCAGCCGACAATGACAATGACGAAAATACACTGATCGTCCACGACGCCCCACTGGCCAATATCTATTACCAGAACTTTGTAAAACGTTTTGTGGATAATAATGGCGTTTTATTTGAGTTAACAGGCCCTCCAACTGCTGTAAATGATACAGTAAAAACTGCTGTGGATGAGATAGTAACCGTTGAAGTGCTAACCAATGATAAAATTCAGTCATCCGTAACTGTAAGTATTGAAACTACATCGAAACACGGCACGGCATATATACCATTCTCAAATCCGGAAGCCATCAGTTACTTTCCCGATCCTGGCTTTGAAGGAAATGATACCATAACATATAAAATAACTTATACCGCTGCACAAACTTTATTTGCAACAGGTAAAATTTTTATTACTGTTTTCAACAATGTTGGTCTGAATCAAACTGTAGCCAATACAAGGCTTCTGGCTTTTCCGAATCCTGTAAGGGATGGAAGTATGTCGGTATCCTGTTACCTGCCATCAGCGGACAAAGGCACATTACAGCTTTTCGATGTTACCGGTAAACTACTGTTTACGCGCTTGGTTAGACTTACAAATGGAGAAAATATCCTGAAATACAATTTCCCTTCATCGTACAAAGGGGCCTATTTCCTGCGCTTAACCACAACCACTAAAGTGTGGAACCAGAAAGTGATGTTTGAATAAGCGATACGGATCATCCGAAACGGATTTTTCACTAATCAAAAAGAAGCTGTCTTTAAAGGGCAGCTTCTTTTTTTTGAAACTAATCAGCCATATCAATACAATGAGGGATAAATTCCAGCCACAGATTACGTTGATTACACAGATAAGTATAAATGACTGGCGTATGTTTTTTGTTTTGAAAACTGCTTAAAACAGTTCTAAATCTGTGCAAATCTGTGAAATCTGTGAAATCTGTGGCAAAACAGATTATTTAGGGGTTGAATAGTTATATCCCTTCAATTTAATTTTTAAACAACCCCACTTCGAGTCCAACTGCTTGCGCGCGCTTGCAGCGCGTGCGCTACGTCTATTCTTAACTCACCACAAACTTAACAAAATTACCTCTAACAAGGATGGCATATCCGCATAATTGGTTGCTGGACTGAATTTGTAATTCCATTCCTTATCACATAATCCGTATTTAACCTGGTTGTAATGAATATAATTTAGTTTTTCGAGTATAAACTTGTTGCTATAAAGCAATTTAGCCTGGTTGCCATCCCGCCATACCTTGTAAAATTTAATACGTTTAAGTGGCTTCCCAGCCACTACAAATTTGGTTAAATTTTCCGCATACCTTTCCAGATTATCATCCGATAGCTTTTGTATTATGGCTTTAGCCGTGAATGTTTTAAGATCACGCAAAATATCGGAAACAGTTGAACTATCGGCAGCCTGTATAATCATATGAACATGATTTGGTATAATGCACTATGCGTATACAAGTAACCTTATATTTTACTGACAATAACTGATTGATTCAAATATCATCATTACCAATACGTTCATGAGATATGGCGCACGCGCTGCAAGCGCACGCAAGCAAGGGTTAATGCCTTGCGTTTCCTTTTATGCTTCTTTCTTTTTATCGGTATCCTGAGTTGCAAATTCAGGATAACAATTGTTTGTTTTGTTTTTATGGAAGACTACGGGCAGCGGGGATCCATCCTCTTCCTTTCTCTGCCAATGGATACACACTATGCCACCTTCCCAGCACCGGGTCATAAAACCGTGCTCCGTAATCCAACCAATTCAGCCCCATTTCATCCTGCATCATCTTGCCGTTGTAAAGATACTTGTATTGATGGATCTAAAATATACTGATCTTTTTCAAGCACTGAGTCGATTTCTATTTTTATTTCTTTACTTTGAAGATATCTCAATATCTCTTTTCTTTTTTTATAAGAACGTAAAGGAAATGAATAATATACATTGAAAATCTTTGAGATATTTCTTGTAGTTTTTAGTTTTATAGTCGGGGGACTATATTTTGAGTATGTACAAATATACTTGACAAATAAAATCTCACTATATTTTATTATTATCACCTTATTTCTAAATCGAAAAAAATATTTTATCTCTATTTTATCATCATAAAAATAGCACTTGTTAATGAAAAAACACAATGAAACATATATCAATATTGGCGATATTATGCAGATTATGTATTTGTAAATACTCAATTCTCCTAGCACCCAAACAAATCTATCAATAAAATAGAGAAGTATGCAAAATAAGATGAATAAGAATAAATTAGTTTCTGTTTTAAATAGATATTTTTGTTTCATTAGCGAGGATTATTTTCTGGTTCAATCTTTTTTTGAACGGCCTCTTTTACAGAAAGCGCATCTATTACTGAAGATATTATTGCTGCTGGACTTGTAACTCCAGTTATAGCACTATTCGCAATATTAGTAATTACGCTAATAGCAGAAATGGTTGTTTTCACATCTCCAACAATATCTTTTGTCTTTTGATTTGCAATATTTTGCTGGATTATTCCTTCTCCATTTTTATTCTTCCCAATATCATCAGCAGTATTTAGTAAAGAAACACTCGAGATAACTGCTGTTAAAACACTACCTGCTTCTAGCAATGCTCCCCCCGCTGGCGCGGATTTGCAATCCGTGCCTTTCTCTTATCCAACAATATTAATCATTTTCATTCAATTACAATAATGTCAAGTAAGCCCCCGCTGGCGCGGATTTGCAATCCGTGCCATTAGCCTACCAAATCTATCTTTCATATTTATCAGATAACAAATATATCCAACAATCCTTTATTTCCAGCATAGTCAGTAGCACTGCTATACACATAATCTTCCGCACGAAAAACCAATCCTTCTTCTACCGGATTCTGATGTATATAATTGATTTTCTGAGCTATTACTGCATTACTCCAGAGTTCAACCGGTTGATTGTCCGATCGCCAAAACCTATTCCCCTCTTCTGTTTGGAATTGTTTTAGCAACCACTCCTTACGACTTTCACGGTTATTTTCCGAAATTGCTTTTAAGATTGCCTTGCTGGTAAATTTTTTATAATCACGCAAAATATCAGATAATGTATGACCTTCTTCAGCACGAACAATCAAATGAACATGATTAGTCATAATACACCAGGCAAAAATTTCCAACCCTTTGTTCTTTTGGCAGTAGGCAAGGTTATCAACAAGAATATTCTTGTAATCGCTACGGGTAAAAACATCTACCCAGCCCTGGACTGCAAATGTTACAAAATATACACCATCCGGATTATAGAATTTATATTTCCTGCTCAACCTGTTTTTTTATGTAAAGGTAATTGTTTAAAGACATAAATTGTACCGGCACGGATTGCAAATCCGCCCAGCGGGGGCACGGATTGCAAATCCGCCCAGCGGGGGCACGGATTGCAAATCCCAGCGGGGGCACGGATTGCAAATCCGCGCCAGCGGGGGTTGGAAATTGAAAAACTTAAGGCTGAAAATATTTATCTCAAATCTTACATATCCTTCCAACAGAATACAGTAATTTTAAAACTTGATGAATTATTGGATAAGCAAGAATAAGTAACAAAAATGATTTTAGAAATATTTTACAACTATCTCAATATGAATTCAAATTTGTCGTCACTTTAGCTTTTAAAAATATAGAACGAAAGTTTATAGTTATTAATGGATTAATTGTAACCAATATATAAAGGAACTTAAGTAATCTATATACGATAACCTTCACCCTTAGTAAATATAAAAAAAAGAACCAAATACTAAGTGTCAATTTAGTTTTTAAACAAACCCACTTCGAGTCCAACAATAAGCCGGGGCAGTTCGGGCATTGCATACGAGGCTTTAAAAATATCGATCAGGCGGTAACGTGCTGTGAGGGAATAACGGCTGATACCTATACGCGCGAGCAATCCATATGAAAAGGTATCGATATAGTTAAGTTTGCTTGTTACAACCTTGATTTTTTCGCCTGCATCATTTGTATTGGAAGTTTTGTGTTTTTTCTGAAAATTCCAGCTCCCGTAACCGCCCAGATCGAGGTAATTGCCTATAAAATTACCGCGGCGGCCTACATTCAACCTCAGCCAGGCAGAGCTCCCTAATGAGCTGACCTGCAATTTTTCCCTGTCGTTAATTATGGTATCAGGAAAGATTTTATTCCCTTTCTGCTTTATTTTATAAGCAGCAGTGTTAAAATCCAGATCCAGACCTATTGCCAGGTTATTCGAAATTTTGCGTTTATACCGCATTCCCATGTTAAAACCCGCTGATAAAACCGGCCTTGTAAAGCTAACATTCTCATTCATGGGTATGGGAAAACCTATCCCCACATAGCCATGTATGAAATTTTTAAGGTTAGGCCCCCGGGTTGGTCTCACTGTATCCGCTTTTACATTTTGCTGCAGCAGAATATCCTGCGAATAGGCTCCCAGAGAAATTGAAACAAGAATAATGATAAATATATTTTTCATTTTTTATGCCGTTTATAATTTTACCGAAACACTATACCCGGAGAAATGCACATTCAGGGTTTCGCCATGCCGAAAATCACTTTTTAAGATGGTAAGAACTTTGGGCTGCAAAACATCCAGTACATAATAACTGTCGAGTATACCTGCCTTGTTCATAATGTTATAGTAAAAGTATTCCCGGTTTTGTATCGGCACTTTTTTATTTCCACTGGCTGTTTTGTATGACGGGAATACAATATTTGATACGGTATCAATAAATTGCTCATTAACCACAACCATAATGCTGTCGCCACTTTCAACTATGCTGAAAGTCGGATCCACCTGTTTATATGTTTTGCTTAGGAAATGATCGGCCTGCGGAATGCCGAAACCATGCGCATAATCGAAATACGGATACAAGCTACCGGATTCTTCAATTTCACGAAAAAGCTGCATGTTGGAAAGCGTACGGTTTGATTGCCAGGCACATGCTGCAAAACCGGCAACCAATGGCGATGCAAAAGAGGTTCCCTGCACTGACCTGAGACCTGCCGGCGCGGCAGCAATAACATGCCCGTATGCTGTAACATTAGGTTTCATTCGTTTATCGGAAGTTGGCCCATACGAACTGAATGAGGTATGATAACCCGTGGCCGGATCAATTCCGCCAACCGATAGTGCGCTGTCGGCATCGGCCGGCGCACCAATGTAATGCCATTTACCGCTGCCATCGTTTCCGGCAGCATTTACAACCAGCATTCCTTTCCGGGCTGCAATATTGGCAGCACGGGTAACAAAAGTAGTTTTGCCATCCATCTGCCAGTTGAAATAGCGGTTCAGTGTATAGCCGAGCGAACTGTTGATAATGTCCGCACCGTTTTTATCCGCCCATTCGGCGGCGGCAAGCCAGTTGAGCTCTTCGGAATATTTTTCCGAGCTTTTTTCGGTCTTGGCAAGCAGAAACTCCGCGCCAGTCGCCAGACCAGTCTGTATATCGCCGGTTTTACCTGCTATACACGACCACACCTCGGTACCATGTCCATTGCCATAATAAACGTAGTCGCTGCTTTTGCGGCTGGTAAAATCATGGGTCGCAATAAGGCGGTTCTCGTTCCGGATATGATCGAAAGCGGGTACTTTATCCGCCTGGTCAAACCCAACATCAAAAATAGCGATCCGCAGTCCCTTCCCGTCTATGCCGGCCTTTTTCCATTCACCAATTCCCAGCGTTTTCAATTGACCCACCAGCACTTCCGACTGAACTTCATTCATTGCAGTGTCATAGGCCGGCATACCGGCAATTTGCAGTACAGATGTTTCAAGTAACTCCACATCAAATACATACGCTAATTGTTTCAGGTTATTTATCTGCAATTCATCGGCATCAACCGCAATGGCATTAAACCAGCGGCTCGTCATCAATACATCGTTAACCATAAGGGTTACCTGATTGAGATAATCCGGATTTACCGGCCAGTCGGTAGGATCATCCACAGGTATGCCGGTCCGGATGCGGCGCTCTATCGCTTTGGCATCAAAATAAGTATAAGGGTTAAAATCGGAGTGCTGCTTATCTTTAAAATAAACCATCCATTTCTGCTGTGCTGACGATAGTAATGGAAGTAAAAAAAGCAAAAACACAAAGGCCGGCAAGAATTTATTTTTGGGCATAAATGATCTTTTGAATTGAACTAAAGTCTGTGATTTAATGAAATGGATTAGTTGAGTAATTGTTCAACGGTGAATCTTTTAAAGACAAACAATTTCTATAACGGGTCCTCAATTTTAAAATCCCTCAACACCTTCAATGCGTCCGAAATATTATTAACTTTTTGAAATGTGATAGTCAGTTTCCCGGATCCTTCTTTCATGCGGCAGGAGGAAGCATGGGTTTGAACGTACTTAAGCACAGCCGTAAATGTTTCGCTCTGATAATAAGGCGAAGTTTCGTTGCTCAAAAAGTGTCCCGTCATTAACTGGTTTTTCAGAATAAGTTTTTCGATTCCGATTGTCTTTGCCAGCCTGCGAAGCCTGATCGCGTTCAGCAGCTCCTGCGTTTCGGCCGGAACCGGTCCAAACCTGTCGATCAGCTGTTCCTGGAATGCGAGCAATGATTCTTCTGTTTCGAGACTGTCGAGTTCTTTGTACAAGCTCAATCTTTCAGTAATGTTGCTGATGTAATGATCGGGTATCAGTATTTCGAGATCGGTTTCGATCTGGCATTCCCTTACAAACGCAGCATCCAGTTCGTCTTTGTATAATTCGGAATATTCGGCCAGTTTCAGCTCATGCATGGCTTCGTCGAGTATTTTCTGATACATTTCGAAACCAATTTCGGTGATAAAACCGCTTTGTTCGGCTCCCAGTATATTCCCCGCACCACGGATGTCGAGATCGCGCATGGCAATATTGAAACCGCTGCCGATATCGGCAAACTCTTCGATAGCTTTCAGTCGCTTGCGAGCCTCATCGCTCAAAACCGAAAGCGGCGGAGCAAGCAGATAGCAGAAAGCTTTACGGTTCGACCTACCCACCCTTCCGCGCAACTGGTGAAGATCGCTCAGCCCGTAATGATGCGCATCGTTTATCAGGATGGTGTTGGCATTGGGAATATCGAGGCCCGATTCAACAATAGTGGTGCTTACCAGCACATCGAAATCACCTTCGACAAAGCCAAGCATTACTTTCTCCAGTTTATGACCGTCCATTTGTCCGTGGCCTACGCCGACGCGTGCATCGGGCACCAGGCGCTTGATAATGGCAGCGATATCCATCAGGTTCTGTATCCTGTTGTTCACAAAAAATACCTGCCCGCCACGTGCCAGCTCGTAACTGATTGCATCGCGTAGAATTTCTTCGTGGAAAACATGTACTTCGGTCTGCACCGGGTAGCGGTTGGGAGGCGCTGTATTGATGATACTCAGGTCGCGGGCACCCATCATCGAAAACTGAAGTGTTCGCGGAATCGGTGTGGCTGTAAGTATGAGTGTATCCACATTAACGCGTAGCTTCTTTAGCTTTTCTTTTGCTGACACGCCGAATTTCTGTTCTTCATCAATGATCATCAGACCCAGATCTTTGAATTTAACATCAGCACTCAGCAAACGGTGTGTACCAATCAGAATGTCGGTTTTGCCTTCTTCCAGTTCTTTGAGGGTTTGGTTCTGTTGCTGTGTGCTTTTAAAGCGATTGATATAATCAACGCGGCAAGGCAGGTCTTTTAATCTTTCGGAAAATGTTTTAAAATGTTGCACTGCCAGCACGGTTGTAGGAACAAGGATAGCCACCTGTTTGCTGTCGGCAACCGCTTTAAACGCTGCACGGATGGCTATTTCAGTTTTACCGAAACCCACATCACCACAAATAAGACGATCCATCGGATGATCGGCTTCCATATCACGCTTTACATCGAGTGTTGATTTTACCTGGTCGGGAGTATCTTCATAAATAAATGAAGCTTCGAGTTCGTGTTGCAAATACGTATCCGGTGTGAAAGCGAATCCTTTGGCAGCGCGTCGTTCGGCATATAGTTTTATCAGGTCGCGGGCAATATCTTTGACACGGGCCTTTGTTTTGGCTTTCAGTTTGTTCCAGGAATTCGATCCCAACCTGTCCATAGATGGAACATGGCCTTCCTTGCCCGAATATTTCGAAATACGGTGCAGCGCATGAATGCTGATATAAAGCAGGTCGTCGTTCTGGTAAATAATCCGTATGGCTTCCTGCCATTTACCGTTGTTATTGATTTTCTCTAGCCCGTCGAAACGGCCTACACCATGATCGATATGGGTAACATAATCGCCTGGTTTGAGGTCGTACATCTCCTTCAGCGTCAGCGCCTGCTTACCGCTGAAACTATCTTTAAGCCTGAATTTATGATAACGATCGAATAACTGATGGTCGGTATAGCAGGCAATTCCCAGTTCCTTGCTCACAAATCCTTCGTGGAGAGAAAGGTTTATACAAACGAATTCGAGTGCAGCATCATCAGGATGATTTTCCTCCAGGTCGTCGAGTATGGTATAAATACGCTCCACCTGTTTGGGACTGTCGGCCAAAAGCACATTCCTGATACCTGATAAGGTATTCTTTTGGAGTTCAGCCACAAACAAATCGAAATTTTTATTGAACGACGGTTGTGGTGTAACCTGAAACTCTGCTTCATACGAGTGTTCAAAGAAAGTGTGTTTCCCAAACTCTATGATATTGAATCCGGTAACCTGCCGTAAAAAAGTCTCTCTGTCAGAAAATAATTCAGCAGGTTGCAGATGTTCAACAGGGCCTGGAAGAGAATCGAAGGCTTTATGTGCTTTTTCAAATTCAGCTTCAATCCTGTCGGCTGCAAAGCCCGTATCATTGAGCCATAGAATGGTGTAACGGGGTATAAAATCGAGAAAAGTTTCACGAGCTTCGACCAACGCACGATCCTGAACATTGGGAACGATAGTAAGATGATCGAGCTTGTCAATGGAGCGCTGAGTAACAGGGTCAAACGTTCGTAACGATCCAACTTCGTCGCCCAAAAATTCAATACGAAACGGATTATCATTGGTAAACGAAAAAACATCAATAATACCTCCGCGCAAAGCAAACTGTCCCGGTTCCACAACGTAATCGGTACGCACGAATCCATATTCATCGAGTAAATCATACACAAAATCGAGATCCACAATTTCGCCACGTTTCAGTTTTAGTGTCGATTTCTCGAGGTATTTACGGTTTACGACTTTTTCGGTAAGCGCCTCGGGATAAGTAACAATGATGGTTTCTTTACCCCGCGTACTGATACGTTTAAGCACTTCGGTGCGCATCAGCACATTGGAATTGTCGGTTTTCTCGGGTTCGTAAGGTTTTTTATAAGAAGTGGGATAGAACAAAACATGGCGGCGGTGGAAACTCTCGTCGGTATCGCCAAGCAGGTTTTCGAGGTCGTTGCAGAAATATACAGCACTTTCCTTATCATTAAGCACTACCAGGTGAATTTCCGAAACAGCCTTGTGCATAGCTGCGGCTGCAACTGATGCCGCTGAGCCGGATAATCCTTTTAGAAATATGCGTTGCTTTTCGGGGCTTTTCAGCAAAGCAACAGTTTCCAGTATCCGGGAATCTTTGGAAAAGGAAGTAACAAGCTGTGATGCCGAAAACACCTCACTTAAAGGTTCTTCTCCGGAAAGTATTATGGCTGATTTCTCGTTCGAACTCATTTAATTTTATAAATGCCTAAAGCCGGAAACGTGAATTACCGGCGGTTTTAATTTGACGCAAAGGTAATGATTTCTTAGACCTCACCCCCGTCCCCTCTTCTGAAAAAGGAGAGGGGTGACTCTGTGAGGCAGAATTTAATTAAACAGCGAAGATTTATTGTTTAGACTGATTCAAAATTCATATCAATCTATTGTTATTCCATTCACAAAAACTATCTTTACAGTTAGTGTTTTACACAATTTTATAATCTGCAACTTATTCATTTAAAACTATATACTATGGAAAAGAGTATTAAAGGCACCCGTACGGAGAAAAATCTGCTGAAAGCATTTGCCGGTGAATCGCAGGCAATGAACCGTTACCTGTTTTTTGCGAAACAGGCAAAAAAAGAAGAGCTCGAACAAATTGCAGCCATTTTCGAAAAAACTGCCTGGCAGGAACAACAACACGCCAAACGCTATTTTAAATTCCTGGAAGGCGGCGAAGTAGAAATTACCGCAAGCTACCCTGCAGGCATCATAGGCACCACTGCCGAAAACCTGAAAGCAGCAACGGCAGGCGAAAACGAAGAGTGTACCCTGTTATATCCGCAGTTTGCCGAAATTGCAAAGGAGGAAGGTTTTCCTCAGATAGCTACTGCCTTTAAAATGATAACCAAGGTTGAAGCAGAGCATGAAAAACGCTTCCTCCGTCTGCTGGCACGCCTCGAAAAGAACGAAGCATTTAAGCGTGAAGAAGCTACCAAATGGGAATGCCGCAATTGTGGTTATATCCATGAAGGTAAAAATCCACCGGAGAATTGCCCGGCTTGCCAGCATCCCAAGGCGTTTTTCGAAGAAAAGCAGGAGAATTACTAAAACATTGATTTTGATCTAAAAACAAACAGAGCCGCAGGAAACTACGGCTCTGTTTTTTTTGTTTCAGAATTTGGATTCAGATCTCTCTTATTTTCGGAATAAAAATTCGCTACTGAACAACAACTTTCCTGTTGTATATTTTCGTCCCGTCATGGATTTTGATGAAATAGACTCCCCTGGCAAAACCGGTCAAATCAATTTCGACGGAAGCCTGCTGTTTGAAATTGGAGTAAACCCGTTTCCCGGATAAACTGTAAATCTCAACTGTATTAACGCCATTGCTGCTGCTAACCTTAAATTTTCCTTTCGAAGGATTGGGATAAATAGTAAAATCAGCATCCTTTAAGCCTGGTAATCCTGTAACTATAGTATGATAGAAATAGTTGGTGCTATCACCAGTGGTTACCTGGGTGCCGGTTTCATCCCATTCTTTATAGGAATCGCCCAGCAGAAAACTACCGGCATCGAAAGCCTGAAGCTCCAGCGTAGTTTTGATCCAGGAGTTGCCGTCCCAGTTTTCGTCCAGCCTTTTTGTCTGGTTATTATTGGCATCAAAGTTATAGGTAACCTGGCTGTAATTATCCCAATCAGATCCATTCCATCCCTGGTTCAATTCACTTATTTTATTGTTACTGGCATCGTAGACGTACACATATTGACCGGATTTTTCCCACCCGCTTCCGTAATCATATTGAACAAGCGTAGTTATCAGATTATTATTTCCATCAAAAGTATTGCTGTTCTGATAGGAATTCATCCAGGCACTGCCATCCCAAAACTGGTTTAATTCTGTTATCAGATTATCGCTTGCATCGTATTCGTACATATATTGGGCTGAATTCTCCCAGTCGGTATCTCCAAAGTATTCATCCAGCTGACTTTGGAGTTTGCCGTACTCATCGTAAGTAAAAACTGATCGCGAAACATTTATCCAGTCGGTATCTACCCAGTATTGTTGCAGCTCTTTAATTTTGTTATTGTTCAGATCGTAGGTATAGGAGTTTAAATAGAAATTATCCCAGGTATTGCCATTCCCCATTTGACCCATTTCGCTGGTCATATTATTATTTGCATCATACGTCCAGACGTTACTAAAGCCGTTTTCCCAGCCTGAACCATTCCAGTCCTGGTTGAAATAACTTATCCAATTATTATGAGCATCGTAAGTAAAGGTGCTCTTTGAGCTGTTCTCCCATGCGCTTCCGTTCCAGCTTTGATCCAGCTCACTTTTTATATTGCTGTTAGCATCGTAAATTGCTGTGTATTTAAAGTCATTGTTCCAGGTGCTGCCGTTCCAGCTTTTGCCTGTATAACCGACTAAATTAGTATTGGCGTCATATTTTACATCCGTGTATTTAAAAGCAACATCCCAGGCACTACTGATGGTGTCCCACTGCCAGGAATACACACTATCATATACCTGTATGAGGGTTTGCGGATTGCGCATCTGATGCCTGGCATCCTGGCTGACGCCGGACCTGAAGTGTTTCCCGGTTATTTTGGCTTGCCTTTCCGCAATTTTTATCCGGATATTTTCTTTTGCATTCGTCTTTTTATTATGCTGAAATTTAACCGGTTGTTTGTTTTGAGCTAATGCATTGACTGAGAATACAATGATAGCAATGATGGCATAGAGTAGTTTTCTTTTCATAATTACTTGAATTGGTTTCGCTTACTCTTCTGGCTTTTCAGCATCGCCCCGTTTTTTTTGTAGTTTCTGGTCTCTACTTCCATTATATATAATAAACAATTTTAAGCCATTAAGGTTTAGACAGGTTCGATATTTATGCGGTTATCAAGGAAGCATGGCCCCAGATCATCGACACTTGTAGCTTTCCGAACTTATACCTTATGCAAAAAGGATTTAGATAAATCTTCCTTTCCATGGATAACGAAATATCAATGCTTCAGGGAACTTACGGATGCATTTTTATGCGTCAGGCAGCGCTTCCCGCCTTATATTAATGCCAATTTAACCAAAAACCGGATGCCGGAGGTATTTAAATTCCGGCATCCGGGATTGAACAAAAACATTAAATTTATTTAGGTGATGAATTACAATACCGGCTTCTTACATGCTCCGGCTTATACTCATGGTGATTTGTTCGACTCCACTATGGACGTGATAATGATTTAAATAAGAAAACCAGCAATCCTGATTAAGATTGCTATATCAAGTATAATAATACGCTATTAGCAGCTTCTAAAAATTTCCTGGATTCATCTGAAATTGCATTCTGGTATTCGAAATTAATTTACATTTTCTCCACAAAATCCTTCGAAAATTCCCGCATAAACTCTTCGGCTTTCAGCACCATTTCTTTGGACCCGATAAATACGGGTGCACGCTGGTGCAGATCGTAAGGTTCAAGGTCCATAATGCGCCGGAATCCATCTGAAGCTTTGCCACCAGCCTGTTCAACAATAAATGCCATTGGTGCAAGCTCATATAATAATCGCAATTTGCCGTTTGGGTTTTTCAAAGTACCGGGATAAATAAAAATACCTCCGCGTATCAGGTTTCGGTGTACATCTGCTACAAGTGAGCCAATATATCTGGTGCTGTAAGGCCGGTTAGTAGCCTTATCATCCACCTGGCAATATTTGATATACTGCTTCACCCCTTCAGGGAAATAAACATAGTTAGCTTCGTTGATGGAATAAATGGTGCCGTTTTCAGGGATCTTCAGATCCGGGTGCGAAAGGAAAAACAAGCCAACAGTAGCATCGTAGGTAAATCCATTTACGCCGTTCCCGGTGGTATAGACCAACATGGTTGAACTTCCATACATTACATAACCGGCTGCAACAAGATTGTTTCCGGGTTGCAACAAATCGTCGAGTGAACCCGAGCCTCCAATAGCTGAAATCCTTTTGTAAACGGCAAATATTGTCCCTATTGGTACATTCACTTCGATATTCGACGATCCGTCAATCGGGTCGAAAGCAACCACATATTTCCCGTTCATCGAGTATTTGTTTCCGAAAATGATCATATCTTCATTTTCTTCCGATGCCAGCGCAGCACATTGTCCACCATGCTTCAGTGCATTAATAAACTGCTCGTTAGCATAAACATCCAGCTTTTTCTGATCTTCGCCCTGTATATTGGTGGTTCCGAAATAACCGTTGACATCCGCAAGCCCGGCACGACGAATTTCACGGTTTACGATTTTAGCCGCAATACCGATATCATTCAGCAAACGGGTTAAGTCACCGGTGGCCTCCGGGTACTCCGATTGCTTTTCATTAATAAATTCAACCATGGTTTTCATCATCATAATCTGGGTCTCCTGATTTTTAAAGACAATATAAATTAGGATTGGGCATCAAACGTACAATCGTTTTCGGAAAATGAAACAATACTTTATGTTCAAACAAATATATTACTTTTACCTTGTAAAATAACAATATGTTAAAGGTTTTTAAATTCGGCGGCGCATCGGTGAAAGATGCAGAATCCGTGCGCAATGTAGCTGCAATTCTAAAAAAACATGCACCCAAAAAGCTGGTTGTAATTGCATCGGCCATGGGTAAAACTACCAATGCGCTCGAAAAAGTGCTAAATGCCTGGTACGAAAATGATGAACAGCTCAACACCTTTGTTCAGGAAACAATCAGCTATCACCAGGACATAATAAATATACTTTTCCCGGATAAAAACAATCCTGTATATTTTAAAACCGACCTTTTGTTCGGTGAACTCGAAGGACACCTCAACACACCTCCTGCTTTGAATTATGATTACGATTACGACCAGATTGTCGGAATGGGCGAATTGATCAGTACTACCATTATCAATGAGTATCTAATCAGTGAAGGTCTCAACTGCAAGTGGTTTGATGTTCGCGAACTGATCAGGACCGATAACACCTGGCGCGAAGGGAAAGTGGATTGGGAGGCCACAGAATTACAGATCAGGAAACAGATTTCCGCATTCCTCGAGACCCAGAATGGAAAGCCTGCGACTGCTGTTACACAAGGTTTTGTCGGCGCTACTGCCTATGGTGCAACTACCACACTCGGACGCGAAGGTTCTGATTACTCGGCAGCCATTTTTGCTTACGCACTCCATGCAAAGGAGATGGTGATCTGGAAAGATGTTCCGGGATTGCTGAATGCCGACCCCAAGTACTTCAGCGTTACCGAAAAACTGGCAAGCATTTCGTACCGCGAAGCCATTGAACTTTCGTATTACGGTGCTACCATTATACATCCAAAAACCATAAAACCTTTGCAGAATAAGGATATCCCGCTGCGAATAAAATCCTTTTTACATCCGGATGACGAAGGTTCAATCATACACCATGCCACCGCTTCCGACACGCTTATCCCTTCTTTTATTTTTAAGGTCAACCAGGTCCTTATTTCGATCATTCCACGCGATTTTTCTTTTATCAACGAATTGAGTTTAAGCGAAATACTTGCTGTTTTCGCACATAACTCAATACACATCAGCCTGATGCAGAATTCAGCCATCAGCTTTTCGGTGTGTGTTGATGCAAACGAACGAAAACTCAAACTCCTTTTTAATGAACTCGGGAAAAACTATAAAATCCGCTATAATACCGATCTCGAACTCATTACCATCCGTCATTACGACCAGGCAACCATCGACCGCGTGATGGAAGACGGGAAAATTATCCTGCTTGAGATGCGAAGCCGTTACACTGCGCAGTTTGTTGTAAAAAACAAAACAATGTAAAAACCAGGTCTTGAATTTTCCAGTGTAATCGATACACTAACTTTCTCTTTCAAATTATTTTTAGTAATTTGGCTGTCCCAAAAAACTTTGAACTTTGATCCCGATAGCTATCGGGATTGAACTTTGAACCTGAAACCTGAAACAAATTTTTAACAAACATACTTCACCCCATGAAAGGCTCAATACTAATGCTTGCCGGAGGCGGACCAGCTCCCGGAATTAACACAGTAATCAGTTCAGTTGCAAAAGTCTTCCTTCGCGACGGATACCGCGTAATTGGATTGCACGATGGATATAAAAATCTTTTTACTGAGAATCCTTCAATTATTGACATTGATTTCGAAATGGCCGATAGGGTTTTCAGTATGGGTGGTTCCATGCTCCGAATGAGCCGTTACAAACCGGCAGACCTTGAATTCAAAACGAGTTTCTTTAAAAAAAATAACGTAAAACTCCTGGTTACTATCGGTGGCGACGATACTGCCTCGACTGCTAACCGTGTTTCCAAATTCCTTTCCGAGCGTAAATTCCCAATACAAAACATTCATGTTCCGAAAACCATCGATAACGACCTGCCGCTACCCGAAGGACAACCCACTTTCGGCTACCAGAGCGCCAAACAGGAAGGGGTTCGGATTGGACGTACTATTTACGAGGATGCGCGAACATCGGGAAACTGGTTCGTGGTTTCAGCCATGGGTCGCGAAGCCGGACACCTGGCATTCGGCATAGGAGCTGCCTGCCATTATCCTATGATCATTATTCCCGAAATGTTCAATAAAACCAAGGTAACGCTTGATAAAATCACACGCCTCATTATCTCATCCATCGTGAAGCGCAAAATCCTTGGCATTCCTTACGGTGTTGCCATTGTAAGCGAAGGCGTTTTCCATTTTATGAGCGACGACGAAATTGAAGCTTCAGGCATTCAGTTTACTTACGACGAACATGGTCACCCTGAATTAGGCATTGTGAGTAAAGCTCACATCTACAATATGTTGCTGCAAATCCGTCTCAAACAACTGAGCATAAATGTGAAGAGCCGCCCGGTTGAAATGGGTTACGAATTACGCTGTATTGCTCCAACCGCATGGGATTTGATGTATTGCAGCCTGCTTGGTATTGGAGTAAAAAAGATCTTTGATGATGGCTTAACAGGCTGTATTGTCAGTTCCGATGCTGCCGGCGATATATTCCCGCTTTTCCTTAAAGACCTGGAAGACGGACATGGCAAAGTGCGCACACGCATGGTCACTATGGACAGCCAGAAAGCACATATGGTTTTCTTCGACAGCATACAGTATCTTACAGCCGACGATATGGTAGCGGCAAAGGAATATCTTAAGAATCCCGAGGAATTTGATTTTATGAAGATACTTGAATGGTAAAAGTGTCTGCACACCCATTTTCAAAGTGTCAGACACCTGAAAAAGGTGTGCAGACACTTTGAAAAGTATCTTTGCCTTTCAATAATTTTTAGAAAAATGATCTGGGAAAAGCGGTGGTTTCAGTTTACTATTTTAATGATACTGGCTTTTATCTGGGGTAGTTCTTTTATCCTGATGAAAATCGGAATGAAGAGTTTCAACAGCGAGCAAGCGGCTGCTTTGCGAATTTTAATGGCCTCGCTGGCACTGCTGCCAATGGCAGTGAAACAAATTAAAAAACTGCAGCGAAAAGATTTGAAAAGTTTATTAATAGCAGGATTTATTGGTAGTTTTTTTCCGGCATTCCTGTTTATGAAGGCGGAAACGCGTATCGACAGTTCACTCGCAGGCATGCTCAACTCACTAACGCCAGTATTCACCCTCATTATTGGATTGCTTTTTCACCGTTCGGCATTCAGGGGATTGCAGGTGGTCGGATTATTTCTTGGACTGATGGGCGCAACCGGGCTGATCCTGGCAGGCGATGGATTTCATTTCGGAACAATAAACAGTTACGCTCTTTTCATTGTACTGGCAACATTTTTTTATGCTATCAATATAAACCAGATCAAATCAAATCTTACCCACCTTACCGGAATACAGATAACATCCTTTTCGTTTTTGTTTATCGGGCCGGTTGCATTAATCTACCTGCTTACAACCAACTTCGCGCCTGTAGCAGCGAATCCTTCATGGCCGCTACATCTGCTGGCATTGGCAGCTCTCGGGGTTGTGGGCACCGCACTGGCCATGTTACTCATGAATACACTGATCCGCCATATATCTGCTGTTGCCGCATCATCGGTAACCTATATCATCCCAATATTTGCCATTATGTGGGGTCTGTTTTACGGCGAAAAAATAACGCTGCTTCACATCCTTTGTATGGGACTTATCCTGGCAGGTGTTTATACCATAAACTGGAAAAGCAGAAAGAAAGTGAAAATTGCAGAGTAATGCGAATCATATTTAATTATATACATATCTTCATAAAAAAAGTATAAAATAAAGAGCCGGCACAATTAATTACTTACTTTTAGGGTATCAAACCAATTGATTTTTATACTTCTATTTCCGGAATTCCACACAAAATCCCTCACCGAAATCAAATTTTTATGCTGCAGCTAAACACGTTCAAGGTCTACCGTTTTCGCTGGACCATCCTAAGCATTTATATGTTTCTGATCGCCGTAAACCAGATGCTGTGGATCACTTTTGCGCCTATAACAACCGATGCAACTAAATACTATGGTGTTTCGGATATCTGGATCGGCATTTTATCCATGTGCTTTATGATCGTTTTTGTGCTGGTTTCGATTCCTGCTTCATGGATTATTGATAAGTATGGAATTCGTGTCGGAGTAGGGATAGGAGCTGCCTTTACAGGGATCTTCGGTTTGCTCCGGGGATTTGTTACAACGGATTTTGAACTTCTGCTTGCCGCACAGATCGGCATTGCAATCGGCCAGCCGTTTATTCTGAATGCTATTACAAAATTTGCCGCCCGCTGGTTCCCCATAGCGGAGCGTGCCACCGCTGCCGGCCTGGGAACACTTGCCATGTATGTCGGCATACTTGCGGGTATGATTGTGACTCCTCACCTGATTATCGGTTCCGGAATCAGCGGCATGCTTTATATTTATGGTGTAATAGCCATGGTTGCAGCCGGAGTTTTCATTGTTTTTGCCAAAGAGGGCCCTCCTACTGCTCCCTGCCGGCCCGACCAGGAGGAACGATCACTGGTATTTGATGGAATCAAAAATATTTTCAGAGTCAGGGATTTTAACTGGCTGCTGTTCATCTTTTTTATAGGCCTGGGCGTATTTAATTGCGTTACAACCTGGATAGAAAACATACTGGGCCCGCGGGGCTTTTCTGCCACTCAGGCAGGAATTACAGGGGGACTGATGATTGCCGGAGGAATAGTCGGGGCGCTAATAATTCCTATGCTATCCGATCACTACCAGAGACGAACACCTTTTATGATCATCGCACTTGCCGGTGCCACTGTTTGCCTTGCAGGAATTACTTTCGCAACTTCTTACTGGCTGTTGCTGGTCTCAGGAGCGGGGCTTGGATTCTTCCTGCTAAGTTCGGGGCCGATCGGATTTCAATATGGCGCCGAAATCACGTATCCAACCTCCGAAGGCACTTCAAATGGCATGCTCCTGCTGATGGGTCAGATATCGGGAATAGCTTTTATTTTTGGTATGGATTTCTTTAAATCTGAACTAACCGGATCCATGACCAAACCCCTGGTAGTCCTTATTGCACTCATGGCACTGGGCATCCTGATGTCAACTCAGTTAAAGGAATCATCATTAATGAGCAAGGAAAGTCTGCATAAAGCAGCCTGATATTGCACAATGTTTCAGAGTTCAAGGAGGTTATATGTCACTTTTATTAAAAGCATGAACTATTTCAGTATTCCCGGAAAAAGCAGCACCCGCATGGCTATTATGATTGTTTTGCTGTTTTTCATGTCTCAGTTTTCAATGCTTCGTGCTCAAAACGAACTTCCGGATAACGAGGTTAAAGAAAGAATTGAATATATCCGGAATATACTGGAACAAGGAAAACCTGCATCAAAACTATGGTGGAACGGCTGGCTTTACGGATATACGGTCGCAACAGCGGGGCAGGGAGCGGTAGCTTTGGTAAGTAATAAACTAGGTACACGACAGGATATGATCCTGGGTGCAGCCACTACCCTTATTGGGGCGGCCGGACAACTTGCCATGCCAATGTCACCGTCGCATGCACCCAAAAAACTGGAACTAATGCCCGAAGATACACCGGAAGCCCGTATTATAAAGCTAAAAAAGGCTGAAGAACTTTTCGAGGCCTGTGCCCTCAGGGAAAAAGATGGCCGTTCGTGGAAAATGCATGCTGCGTCGGGGGCTGTTAACCTGGGTAGCGGACTTGTAACCTGGCTGGGATTTAAGCGAACAGTATGGGCGGGGTTAGGGAATTTCGCTCTCAACACGGCTATTACCGAGGCACAGATATGGACGCAGCCGGTCAGAGCTATTCGAGAATATAAAGAGTACAGAGAAAAATATAAATCCGGGCTTACCTATCTCCCAAACCGTCATAAATCAAGCTTGTTTGTAAACGCATATCCCGGTGGCATCGCTTTTCGGTTTGTGTTCTGATTAAATCAGACAACGAATAGTATCCTGTAACCTTTTTACATAAAAATTGTTACAATCTGCATATAAACCAACAATTTAAACCATGACAACAGAAACAGGTACAAAAGAAAACCCGTGGAAACTAAAAACTCCACCCGGAACGTCGGAATACCAGATGTACAAATCCGAAAAAGACGGAAAAGAAATACTTGTTTGTACGGTAGGAACAACCATTCTCCATTACGATTCCAGCTGCCTGGCCGATCTGCACGCGATGCTGAAAAACCACGGCGACTGGATTGAACTCGGCAGTGCCGATGAACAAAAGCCGGCAAAAGAAGGAACCGTGGAGGCATGGGGCCGCTCGACAGAAAACCCGGTAGGGGGTTGGTATGGATTAAAAAAGGGATTCCGTGGACGATTCGGCATGTATGTTCCTCCCTTGATGGAGAAATTGGGATTGGCGGAAGTAGAACATAATGCCAGAAATAACCGGATGAGAGCTATTTAAACTTTTAAACCATGGCATACGACGAGAAATTAGCCGATCGCATCAGGGAAATCCTGGTCGACCAACCCAAAGTGGAAGAAAAAAAAATGATGGGTGGTGTGGCATTTATGGTTGATAATAAAATGTGTGTCGGTGTAATAAAGGATGAAATGATGGCCCGTATCGGTCCGGATGCATTTGACGAAGCAATTGAAAAACACGGTTGCCGACCCATGGATTTTACAAAGAAACCCATGAAAGGCTGGGTATTTATAAGCCCCGAAGCAATTTACAAAGTGAAAGACCTTGAATATTGGATAGGACTTGCGCTTGATTTTAACCATAAAGCTAAATCTTCAAAAAAGAAAAAATCCCGCACATGAAAAAACGGAAAAACCTTAGTGTTATTTTTGCTGCATTGCTTGTGATCAGTATCGGAAATTTTTTCAGGATATCATCGCAAGCACCTGCCATCCGTACTGTCGATTTCATATCTATTCTGGCAACAGGTGTTTTGGCTGGACTGCTTATTGGTTCTTTGGCATTTCCCACGCAAAAGGACTAATTCCGGTTTTTTTCAGAGATTAATTTCCTGGCCGGCCGTAGGATAAACCAACGGCCGGCATACTGTTTTTTTGTACTTTCGTCAATAAGTTATTTCAGCAGGGAACTCAGCGTTCCTTACATGCAAATCTCAATTTAAAAAGCTGAAAATCAATAATTAAAATTTTTATTATGGACCTGAGTGGGAAAACAGATGAGTTTACACTTTCATTACAAACCAGCCTGGAGGACAATACGTTTGTAAAAATATCATTAGGAAATTATAAAGGCAAAGAGGAGAACCTGAAAAACGTTTACGCTAAGCGTATCCTTATCAAAAACGACGAAAAACTCAGTTTTACCTTCCGGTACAAAACCCGCGACATCGTTAAAAACTTTTCCATTCCCGATGGCGTCGCTTTGGTTCATGATTTCCTGAACCGGGAGTTTTATGTTGCCACCCTGTTTACCACGGCTTACGACCTGATCTTTGAGAACCTGTTCGATAAGAAATTTATTCTCCGGAAAAACGACCCAACCAATACAACGGCACCTCCGGCTGAACACGACAGGAATAAAAACCGCCTGATCAGCAGCAACGATAAACCCTATCTCACCGAACTTAAAATTACTGATAATAACGGCAAAGTGCTGGCCAATGCCCAGGATAAATACAAGCAGATCAATCATTATATCGAAATACTGAGTACGCTCATCAAAGAAATTCCGACCAGGGAAACCATTAAAGTTGTTGATATGGGATCGGGAAAAGGCTACCTCACTTTTGCACTTTACGATTATCTGACCAATGTTTTGAAAGTAAAATCGGAAGTTACCGGTGTTGAATTTCGACCCGAACTGGTTGAATTATGCAATAACATAGCAAAAAATACCGGGTTTCAAAACCTGGATTTTAAACAGGGAACCATCGAAGATTCCGACATCACCGGCACAAATATCCTGATTGCTCTACATGCCTGCGATACCGCAACGGACGACGCCATTTATAAAGGCATAACCTCGGAGGCCGATTTAATTGTGGTGGCTCCCTGCTGTCATAAACAAATAAGACGGCAACTTGAAGCATCCAAAACCAGCACCGACGTTGATTTCCTTACCAGATACGGTATTTTCCTCGAACGGCAGGCTGAAATGGTTACCGATGGAATGCGTGCCCTCATCCTGGAGTATTTTGGGTATAAAACCAAAGTATTCGAATTTATCTCCGATGCGCACACTCCAAAAAATGTGATGGTTGTGGGAATAAAAGATCAGAAAGCAAAGGGAAAGGATGAACAGGTTTTACAAAAAATAAAAGATGCAAAGGCCTATTTTGGAATTCAATACCATCACCTGGAAAAAATGATGGGGATTTTGTAACCCAAAAGGAATGTCTTTCCATTTATAGAAAAGCTGCTTTGAAAGCACTCAGATTTATTATCAATTCAAATATCTTTATTGCCCTGGCAGCCGTTTCGCTGGCGCTCTCAACAGGGGTTCAAACAGGCATTCCAATACGTTTTCATGCCTATTTGCCGGTTATTTTTTTTGCAACCCTGCTCGATTACAATTTGCACCGCGTTGTTGCCATGTACAACAAAGCGGAAACATTGCTGATTGAGAAGTACCAATGGGCGGCAAAACATCTCGGTCTGCTAAAAATATTCATCGCTTCATCGCTTGCCGGATTGGTAATATCCCTGTTATTTGTCAGGCTCGAAATACTGTATTTGCTGGCACCGCTTGCAGTGATTTCATTTTTGTATTCAAGCCCGTTTCGTTATCAACAAAAAAAACAGTTCAGATTACTGGGCATACCCGGGATTAAAACCCTGCTTATCGCTTTGGTATGGACTGCTGTAACTGTATTTCTGCCTGTAATTCAGACGGGAAATGCATCAAATTACACCCAGTTGTTGCTGGTATTTGCCGAGCGTTTTACATTTATTTTTGCCATTGCCATTCCTTTCGACATCCGGGATATGAAGGCGGATTCGCAGGCAGGAATTAAATCGATTCCGGCAACCTTTGGCGAACAACGGGCCTTGCTGATCTGTAATTTTATGATGGCCCTTTCTATTTCAGTCGCTTGCTATCATTACCTTTCACAAAACATGCATTTTATATTGTCTGCATATATTGTTTCTGTTATTCTTACCACTTTTTTTATAAACTTCAGGAAAATCAGGAGTACTCCATTATACTACCACGGAATCCTTGACGGAAGCATTTTACTGCACGGATTGATGATAAGCCTGAGCTTTTATCTTTAAACCTGCTTAACTTTGTTGATCAGCGAATGATCAGGACCATAGATTTACCCTCATGGAAACAAGCATATTTACAAACAAAGCCGAAATTCCGGACGATTTAAAACTACGCGAAGCTCTTGGTGAGTTGTTTAATCTATGGATGGAAATCAGGTCGTATGTTTTTAAGGTTTACCCGGGCGCTGTTGAAGAATGGAATTTCCCAGGGCAAAAATACGGCTGGAGCTTCCGGATTAAAGATAAAAAGCGAGCAATTATCTATTTACTTCCGCGTGAAAAGTTTTTCCTGGTTGCATTCGTATTTGGCGAAAAAGCTACTGCCGATGCGCTTAAAAGTGAACTCAGCCCGGAAATCAAACAAACAATTGAATCAGCCAGGGTGTATGCCGAAGGACGTGGTTTCAGGATTGAAATACAGGATAACAGAATGATCCGGGACATTTATAAACTTATTGACATCAAACTTCGTTATTAATATTTTTTTCCTGGCAGGAACTGATAAATACTAAATTTGCTCCTTGTTTAAACTATTACGATTTACATATGAAAAACATATTTTTTCTGCTGATTTTTTCACTCCTTACTTTCTCAACTCTTACAGCGCAACAGAATAATTTCAAATACTGGACGGAAGGACCACTCAACTGGGAAGATTTCAGAGGGCAATACTTTACACCGGGTATGGATTGCGAGTTAAAATATTACTTAACCCATGTTACCGATAAACATAAATATGATGATACAACGCTTAGCCGGATAACGGCTGGCTGTTACATTGATAAAAATCTTTCCTGGGCCAGGCCTGAGCGCCAGTCGTTTCAGTTACTTGAGTACAACCAGGTTGCTTTCGATATTGTTGAACTACATCGCCGCAAACTGCAAATTCAACTCGACAAGACAGGAATTCTTTATATGGCTGATGAAGAAACCCGTTCTATTGCATCCAAATGTGAGCAAATGCTCAGCCAATTCAGGCACGAGGCGCAGCAAGGCATAGATTATCCGGCAGTTATACGCTGGCGTCATTTCATCGACAATGAACTTAACAGTTCCGTTGAAAACAGGATTCCCGCATTTACGAAACGAAATTTCGGGTACGGAATGCACATCGGATTCGGTCCGGGTTTCGCATCCGGCTCACTGGGTGAGCATCTGGCTCCTTCAGCCAATTTGATTTATGGTTTTGATGTCGCCTATAAAAATGCCACATTTTTTATTTGTGCAACACTTGGGGGCAGCAAAGCAAAAGCAGATTATTACGGCAGGATAGGTTTTTCACAGGACGAAAGGGTTGGTATTGCTATCATTGATGGTTCGGTGGGATACGCTGCCATTAATAATACAAAAATTAAATTATCCCCGTTTGCCGGAATAGGAGCCCTGGAATTTTCGAAACGGAATCCAACAGAACCAGTCACAACCAAAACTATGTCAAAAGTTGTATTCCTATTCGGGTTAAATGCCGATTACAAAATCAGGAAGAACGTGAGCCTGATTCCATCCCAGTTTTTAGGCATGAAGGAATATTCCGAATTCGATGTGCGCGCCCGGCTTTACCTGGACAAGTGTAGCTTTTTCGCCTGATATGCAGGGCTATACAATTAACCTGACAATAGGTGTTAATGGTTTTGGGAATTTAATTAAGCTTCTGCACTAAATCTGACCTAACCTATAAGATCACCGTTTTTATACTAAAATGTAATTCCACGGCTTGACTGATTGGCAGTATCTGTAAGAATAACTGCACTTTCCCGTACAAAATACTCATCCGGTGAAGCAATTACATATTTCTAATATTTATTGTAACTTCGCCCGCTGATTCAAATAGGAAATTTTAACAAGGTATGTGGAAAATTCTGGTTAGATTAATCCTTCGAAACCGGCCTGGTATCCTGATAGTTATCGGTATTCTAACCGCTTTAATGGTTTGGCTTGGAACAGGAGTAAAACTATCGTACGACAATTCACGGATTCTGCCTTCGGACGACCCGGCCATTATTGAGTATGAGTCATTTAAGAAACGGTTCGGGGAAGATGGCAGTGTTTTCGTTATCGGGGTTACCAACCCGGATATGTTTAAACTCAATGAATTCAACGCCTGGTACAATCTGACCTATGACATGACCAGGATTGATGGCGTAGAAGGTGTTACCTCTATTGCCAAAGCAGCGGATATAGTAAAAAACGAAAGCCTCCGCCAGTATGATTTTCCTCCGCTTGTTTCCAGAAAACCTATTAGCCAGGCTGAAGCAGATTCGTTAAAAGAGAAAATACTTTCGACGAAGTTTTATGAAGGACTCCTGTTTAACCCCAAAACCCACACTTACCTTCTGGCAGTTACCCTGAATAAAAAGAGGTTAAACGACAAAAGCCGCCTTCTGATAACGGATAATATTGTTGAACGGGCAAATGCCTATGCTTTGCTTACAGGACACAAGCTCCACTATTCCGGACTTCCTTACATTCGTTCGGTTATGGCCCGGAAAGTCCAGCATGAATTGTTCCTGTTTATTTTTCTGTCGATCCTGATAGCTGCCATTGTACTTTTCCTCTTTTTCCGTTCGTTCAAAGTTGTTTTCAGTTCCCTGGTTGTAGTGGCAATCAGCATTATATTTACAGTCGGGCTTATTGGCTTGTTCGGATTCAAAATTACCATTCTTACAGGAGTAATCCCGTCACTCATCGTTGTAATTGCCATTGAGAACTGCATTTATATTCTCAATAAGTACCATTGGGAATACCGGCAGCACGGGAATAAAATTCTCGGGCTTTCGCGGGTTGTTCAGCGGATAGGATTTGCTTCACTTATGGTAAATACGGCTACAGCTATTGGCTTTGCAGCATTTATCCTTGTGTCGAACCAGATGCTGCGCGAATTTGGCATCATCGCCGCTATCAGCATTATGGTCGAATATGCCTTGTGTATTTTACTTTTGCCGATCATGTTCAGCTACATGAAGCCACCCACCGAAAAGCATCTCAAACATCTCGACAATAAAATTTTCAGCAGCATACTCGAAAAGATCATTCACCTGATTCAGTATCAGCGGAAATGGATTTTTGCAATCGCCGGAGTTTTATTTGTTCTCGGAATCATCGGAATGATGAATATGCATACATCAGGTAAGGTGGTTGATGATATCAGCACGAAAAGTATTTTATACAAGGATCTGAAATTTTTTGAACACCAGTTTGGAGGAGTAATGCCTTTCGAAATATCAGTTGACACCCGGAAAAGAAAAGGAGTAATGAGGCTTTCGACCATACAGAAGATTGATGAGCTGCAGGAAGAAATTCTTAAAAACAAAGAGTTTTCACGGCCTCTTTCGGTTGCGGAACTGGCTAAATTTGCCAAACAGGCTTATTTCAATGGTAATCCGGCCATGTATAGCCTTCCCAACTCGCAGGAAAAGAATTTTGTGCTTTCGTATTTCCCGCGCAAGGCCGAAGGACAGAAACAGATGCTGAGTTCCTTTATCGACAGTACCCAACGGTATACCAGGATCAGTTTTCAAATGGCCGACCTGAGCACGAACGACATCAACCGCCTGCTCGACAACATCAGGCCCAAAGTGGCCGAAATTTTCCCCGCCGAAGATTATGATGTGCAGCTTACCGGCAACAGCCTTGTATATGCCCGGGGAACCGAATTCCTGATCAAACATCTGTTCGAAAGCGTGCTTATTGCCATAGGCTTTATTTCGCTGTTGATGGCGCTTATGTTTTCGAGCGTGCGGATGATTGCGGTTTCCATGCTGCCAAATATAATTCCCCTTATTATCACTGCAGCCATCATGGGCTTTACAGGAGTTCCGGTTAAACCGTCTACCATTATTGTTTTCAGTATCGCTCTTGGTATATCGGTTGACAATGCCATACAATACCTGTCGCGGTACCGGCACGAACTCCATGTTACCGGCAACGATATTGGCCGGTCCACCATAAATGCGCTACGTGAGGCCGGTTTCAGTATGATTTATACTTCCATTGTTCTCGTTCTTGGATTCAGCGTTTTTATGGTATCAGGATTCGGAGGCACCCAGGCTTTGGGGATGCTGGTTTCTACCACTCTTTTTATTGCCATGTTCTTCAATATCATGGTTTTACCGTCTCTGCTGTTGGTTCTTGATAAGTATGCAGTAACCAAAGCATTCGAAGCTGAGCCGATTATTGAAATATACGACGGCGAAGATGTATCGAATGGCAAGCGCCACAATGGCAAAGAAAATACTATTTAATGATTGTTCTTTTTTAGAATTATAAAATTTATTTAAACCTGAATTATGAAAGGTATAATCCTGGCCGGCGGTTCCGGCACCCGTTTGCACCCTCTTACCTTAGCTGTAAGCAAGCAACTCATGCCAATTTACGACAAGCCCATGATCTATTATCCTTTGTCAGTGCTTATGATGGCAGGCATCAGGGAAATACTTATTATCAGCACACCATACGATCTGCCGAATTTCGAAAAACTACTTGGCGATGGTTCCGAACTGGGTTGTTCGTTCAGCTATGCCGAACAGGTAATTCCAAACGGGCTGGCTCAGGCTTTTGTAATAGGCGAAAAGTTTATTGGAAAGGATAAAGTTGCGCTGGTTCTGGGTGATAATATCTTTTATGGCACCGGTCTTCAGAGGTTGATACAGGAAAACAACGATCCCGACGGTGGAGTTGTTTATGCTTACCACGTTTCAGATCCGGAGCGTTACGGAGTAGTTGAATTCGATGAAAATCACAAGGCTGTTTCGATTGAAGAGAAACCAAAACACCCCAAATCGAATTACGCGGTTCCGGGATTGTATTTTTACGACAACAGCGTGGTGGAAGTGGCCAAGAACATCAAGCCAAGTCCACGTGGCGAATATGAAATTACCGATGTGAACCGCTATTACCTTGAACAGGGAAAACTTAAAGTAGGCATACTGAGCCGAGGCACTGCCTGGCTCGATACCGGCACATTTGCTTCATTGATACAGGCTTCGCAGTTTGTGCAGGTTATAGAGGAGCGCCAGGGACTAAAAATAGGGTGTATCGAAGAGTTGGCTTACCGAATGGGATTTATTGACCGTGCCCAGCTCGAAAAAATTGCCACACCTTTGCTCAAGAGCGGTTACGGCATCTACCTGATGAATTTACCCGAAAAAGAAAAATAAACGGAAAATGACCCCGATACAGGATTTACAGGTACGCATAGATGATGCTTTCAGCAGGATTCAGTTTCCATCGAATCCCGCCGATCTTTATGATCCTATAATTTACACACTGGGACTTGGAGGTAAACGTCTCAGACCCTTGCTGGTGCTGGCATCCTGCCAGATGTTTGGTGGCGAAATCAACGACGCCATAAATCCTGCCATCGGCATTGAGTTGTTTCACAACTTCACTTTATTGCACGACGACATTATGGACCAGGCTCCGCTCAGGCGGGGAAAAGAATCCGTTTACAAAAAATGGAACTCCAATGTGGCCATTTTAGCCGGCGACACCATGTTTGCCTTAGCAAACAAGTATATGTTACACACCAGGCCCCAGGCAGTTGCCAAAGTTATTGAGCTCTTTAACCAGACAGCCATAGAGGTGTGCGAAGGGCAACAGTACGACATGGATTACGAAACCATGGAAAAGATTACAATCGCTGATTATATCGAAATGATACGGCTGAAAACTGCCGTCCTCCTGGCTGCCAGCCTTAAAACCGGAGCTCTGATCGCCGGTGCCGAAACCGTGGATTGCGATCATATATACAGGTTTGGGATCAATATAGGGATTGCATTCCAACTAAAGGACGATCTGCTGGATGTATACGGCGATCAGGAAAAATTCGGGAAAGTGAGCGGGGGAGATATTATTGCCGGCAAAAAAACATACCTCTACCTGAAAGCACTCGAATCAGCCGGATCACAGGCCGCATATTTGGGCGATCTTTATGCTGCGCAGGACATTGACCCGGCCAAAAAAGTTCTGAAGGTGAAGGAAATGTTTAATGAACTTAACATTGAGCACCTCACCCTTGAATTGATTGAAACATATTACCAGAAAGCACTTCACGATTTATCGAGCCTGAGCCTGCCCGAAGAAGCCATGGAAGCGCTGGGTGAATATACGGCGGGTTTGATGGAGAGGGAAAATTGATGACGGGAAGATTGGGTTTAATATAAGACGAGGAAAGGGGGGACTGAGAGAGGGAGAGACTTTGAGAGGGGGTGAGATGGGGAGACAAGGCGAGAATAACATATAAATTGCCGGGGGAAGATTTAAGTAACATTCCGAAATCAGAAATTCATACTCTTTCCGTGCGTCTTTGCCTATAAACCTTGCGTCCTTGCGGTAAAAAAAATCATCATTCCAAAATCGTAATTCGTAATTCGTAAATCCGAAATTATTTAGGGTCTGCTGAAAAACTCAATTATCCGGTTACATTTGCCCGTAGGGCATTTATATCAATAAATTAGGAAAATGATTAAATTAATACCGATAGGATATCTGTAATAGTCCAATAAATTGTCCTATAACAGCTATCACATCGGCATAATACATTGGTGATTTAAAATAGGTTATAATTCATTTGGGTATAATTTGCCCATAGGGCATTAATAATCAAAATATTATGTCAATCCCCTATGGGGAATAATCCATCATCGATCGATTATTCTATTGATATGTATCCCCTAACGGGGAATGTCAAATTTACAAATGCAAGGTTTATCTAACTATCCTGTAAGTTTCCTTGAATTCATCAACAACATTAACGTTTGTAATTATCTGAAATTCAATATAATAGTACATTTTCAGCAAGCCTTATTTAAACTTCCCGCTGCATTCCCTCCAGCTCTGAGTGTGCCAGTTCCCAGGCTTCCATTTTTAATTCTAGCTCCTTTTTAAGCCCTTGATACTTCTGGTACAGAAGGTTGCTTTTCCCGGCATCCTTATGCGTTTCGGGGTCGGCGAGTAACTGGTCGTAACGGGCAATTTCGTTTTCGATGGATTCGATCTCCTGTTCGGATTTTTCCACTTTCGCAGCCTGTTTTCGCATTTCCCGGTCCAGTTGCTTGCGCTTTTCGTAGTTTAATTTGTTATCCGAAAAATTTTCACCCGATTTCTGAAGTTCTGTCTTCCGGGCTTCGAGTTGTGCAAGGTTGGCTAATTTCCGGGCTTTTATAAAATCATTGATGTCGCAAAGCCAGGTTTTGATATTCCGGTTGCGGAATTCAAAAATCTTATCGGTAAGTCCCGTCAGAAAATCGCGGTCGTGCGATACAACAATCAGTGTACCGTCGTATCGGAGCAAGGCATTTTTTAGTATATCCTTGCTTACCATATCAAGGTGGTTGGTAGGCTCATCGAGCACCAGCAGGTTTACGGGAACGAGCAGTAATTTTGCCAGGGCCAGCCGGGCCTTTTCACCGCCTGACAGCACTTTTACTTTCTTATCAATGGCATCGGCGCCAAACAGGAAACTACCCAGTATATTCCTGATTTTTGTCCTGATTTCGCCCACTGCTACATCATCAATTGTTTCGAAAACTGTTTTATCGGGATCGAGTAATTCAGCCTGATTCTGGGCGTAATACCCTATTTTTACATTGTGGCCTAGTTTGCATATGCCTTCATGAACCAGTTCGCCTGTTATGATTTTTGCCAGGGTGGTTTTGCCTTCTCCGTTGCGGCCGACAAAGGATACAAAATCACCTTTTTCGATCGCCAGGTCCAGTTTACTTAAAACCAGTTTTTCACCGTAACGTTTGGTAAGATCTTTGCATTCGACCACTACCCTGCCGGATGAAGGTGCCGGAGGAAATAGAAAATGAATTGCCGACGAACTTGTTTCGTCCACCTCCACCCTATCCATTTTATCGAGCAATTTAATGCGCGACTGCACCTGCCTGGCCTTGGAGGCTTTGTACCTGAAACGCTCAACGAAACTCTCGATCTGGGCAATCTGGCCCTGCTGGTTCTCGAAAGCGGCTTTCTGCAGTTCCATCTGATCCGCACGCAACTCTACATAGCGCGAGTACCCGGCTTTATAGTCGTAAATACGGGAATTCATAATTTCGATGGTGCGGTTGGTCACGTTATCGAGGAAAGCCCTGTCGTGCGATACCAAAACTACAGAACCGCTGTAGGTGATCAGAAAATCCTCCAGCCATTGAATGGATTCGATATCCAGGTGATTGGTAGGTTCATCGAGCAGTATGACATCCGGTTTTTTCAGCAGTATTTTTGCCAGTTCCACGCGCATCTGCCAGCCACCGCTGAAAGTGCTGAGCGGCCGTTCGAATTCCACAGGCTCAAAGCCAAGTCCTTTAAGTACTTTTTCGGCATCTTCCTGCATATTTTGCCCGCCGAGCAGATGGAAGCGGTCGGTAGCTTCGGTAAGGCGCTGGATCAGTTTTGTATATGCTTCACTTTCATAATCTGTGCGCTCCGCCAACCCGGCTGAGTATTTGTCCATAAGGTGATGCTGATGACGGGCTTCTTCGAAAGCCGTCATGGCTTCCTGCAGCACATTCAGCCTGCTGCCTGTAGCCATTTCCTGCGGAAGGTAACCCACGGAGCTATCTGAGGGGCTGGCCACGGTTCCGCTTTCGGATTCCTGCATGCCGGCAATAATGCGCATCAGCGTGGTTTTTCCGGCACCGTTGCGCCCTACCAGTCCGATACGATCGCGGTCGTCGATCAGGAAACTTACGTTACTGAAAAGGTAATCGCCGGTAAAATGCACGGATAAGTTGCTCACTGAAATCATAGGCGGCAAAGGTAAGGGTTTTGGAGGAATGAAAAAGGAGAAAGGAATTATCTTCAGCATTGCAAATCCATTACCCCGGATAGTTTTTGTGAATATTTTCGATATGTAACCATACCTGTATTAAAGTATTATATGCGTATCGGGAAAGATTGACAATCTGTTCTTTTTTCAGTGTACCCTCCCCATCCCTCCCTAAAAAATAGGGAGGGAGTTGGCTTGTACTAACTTAACAGATTGCAATTCTGTTGGTTATACTTAGTGTGGGATAAAAGTACGCATTAAAAAAAGACCCAAGTCTCAAATCCCAAATCTCAAGAACCAAGGCCTACTCTTAAACCCCGCTTGGAATTGGAGATTGGAATTTGGAATTTGAGATTTAATGAATGTGG